>JAAWNJ010000044.1 GCA_022798895.1 Clostridia bacterium
GTTCTAACTTAAATTCTTTGTAAATAATTTTACAACCAAAAAAATTAGATGTAAACTCATTTATTTACATCTAACAGTATACCTGTAATTTCTATTTTACTTTTTTATAAATGTTTTCACAAGATTTACATGTAATTCTCATTTCATAGTTAGCTACTTTTTTATCCAATATTGTAATTAAAGGTTCGCTATCTTTTGGACAGCATAATCTATTTTTAATATTCACTAATTCATCAACACAACTTTTACCTGTTTTACTATCTTCAAAATCTAAAAATGCACTACCTTGACTTCCACAATTACATTTATATTTCAACTCTAATCTATCATAAGTGGAATAACATAAATATCCTATGTTTTCATTACACTTATCACAATACATCCACCCACCATAATTTGTTGCTAGTCTTGTATTTACTAGTTCTTTATTCTTTAATACTCTTGCCATAAATTTACCTCCTTTGATATTTGTCATTATCTATCTTTTATATAATTTAATATTTTAATTGTTAGTGGTTTAAATATGAAATACATTATATACCCAAACATTCCTCCAGTTACATTTGTTATTATATCGGTTATGTCTGATGACCTAAAACCACTTATGAAAGGTTGCAGTATTTCTATACTCAAACTTAATAGAAAAGTATAAAAAACAACCTTTAATAATTTAGCATTTTCTTTTTTGGTTAAAGGTAATAAAAATCCAAAAGGAACTGTCATTATAACATTTAGCCCTACCTGTCTAATAAAATCTCCCCTGCTATTTAAAACATCAACAAATGGAACTAAATTCATTGGTGTATATGGGTGATTAAATACAAATGGTATGGATGTTACTATAGGCATTAAAGTAAAATATAATACAAAAGATAAATATATATACATTGTAGTATTTACAAGCAATACATCTCTTCCTTTTGCTTTCCATTTTTTATAAAATTTTAAAAAATATATTATAATTAACACGACAAAGTCTACTAACTCTTTCATATCACATCACTCTTTCAACTTATAATCATTTTCTATTTGGCTTTCTTTTTATCAAAAGTAATTTTTTTAAATCTTCTAATAGTGAATCATCAGTTATTTCAAACATAACCCATTTCCCATCATGAAATGTTTGAGCATTATCATAGGTTTCTAGTGCATCAGGCGAAAGCTCTTTTCTTATTTCTTCAACTTTAGCTCTTTCATCTTTCCCAAAGATTATCATAAAACCTAACATATTTTCCATTTTATTGCTCGTCCTTTTCTTATATATTGTAAGTTTAATCAGATTCTCTCTTATGATTTAAGTGTATTCCGATATGCCCTATTCCTAATATGATTGTAGATACTATTAAGAATATATTTTTACCATATATCCCTAATAATAGAAATGCCATTACTGGCAAAGTTGCACCTGCAACTGGTATTCCAAATAAACTGCAATACATATCCTTCATTGTTTTATTGCTTCTAAAATATCTAATCCAATATATTTCATATAAAATCATTAGAATAAAAGCAATTAGCAGTACAATAGTCCAACTAGATATTTTGATTATATTAAAATCACTAAATATCAATGATAAACAAGTTACTAGCACTTGTCCAATTCTTTCAAATAGTCGTAATATTTTGTCTTCGCTTTTTACATATTTATCATAGTCTTTTGGTTTGTTTTTGCTCCATATCATATTAGGAAGCATCAACATTACTAAAAATATTAAACCAATATAAGAAAAGCCAAAATGAATATTCATTATTTCATCTCTCTTTCTATAACTTAATTTATTGATTACTTTTATAATCAATATTTGCTAATTTCGCTTGTTTGCACAAATCTTTTGTCTGTATTTTATATTGTTTCCCATCTTTTATTGTATAAGTTCCACATTGTCTAAACTCAAAATTAACATTTTTTCTGATACATTGTTCTCTAATATCTAATGCCCAATCATAATGAAATACTCTAGCATTTATATCAGATTCTCCACCGACAAACAACTAATTCAATATCATCAAGATATTTTTCCATATCTATTTTCTCTAATAATGGCTGTGCTGTTATACATTTATGTTTTATTGGTAAATCTTTAAATATTGCTAGTTTATCATCTGCATTTTTTTGATTTTCAATAGTACAACATACAACAACATTATCATATCCATCATTCCAGTCATTTGGAATACATTTCATAAGTCTATCAATTCTTTTTGTTAGAAACAAAAAAGTACAGTCCTGTCTTTCTTTCATCATTTTCCAACATTCTTTTCTCCACTCATCTGCTTCTTCAAGCAGAAAATCTGTTGAAAAACATAAATAAACAATTCCAGATTTCATTTTGTAATTGCCATTTTTTAATTTCTCTATTGGCTTTTCAAAGTCTTTTGTTTTTACAATTTCATTCGTATTTATATTTCTTTTTGAATCTCCTTTATGAATATAGCAATGTAAACAGCCATCACTACATTTTTTACACCCTCGCCACGGATTCCACATTGCCATATTATTTCACTCCTAAAATCTTGATTTTTCATAATTGTACGGAATACTTGTCCCAACAACAACATCTTCTATTTTTTCAATCATTAGCCAATCATCCATATTTCCTTGATGGTCAAGATCTAATACTGTAATTTACTATTATTCTCTTCAATCGTTTTCGTTATTTCTTCATCACTTAATTTTACATAGCTTTGAACCTCTACTACAACTTACTATTTTGTAGTCTTATAACATTACAAAATCCCCATACTTACAATAGCAAATTTTTTTCAAGTTATCAATTGGAAGGAAATCCGATTTACACAACTTTTGCGATAATCTCCTTTTTGCTCTCCGAGAGATTTATTCTTTGTATCTTAATTCATTTTGTTTGCACCAATTAATTGCTATTTCTTTATATTTTTGTTCTTTAAAATCATACCAAGCTTGAATTATATTTGTTTGAAAACAATAATCTTTAAATCTTCTAAAAGCTCCTTTTCCCTGTATTAACCTCTGTAAATTATTCTTTACTTCAAAATTATTTATTGTATCTATAAAATCAACCATTATTTGATATTCATTTATTTCATATTGTGTTGGAAGTATTATTGAGCTTTCAAATAATTCATCTATTTCATCTTCTGTAAAATTATCATATTCCCCTATATTCGATAAAAAAATTTCATCTTTTTCTGGATTATAATAACAATCAACAATATTATTTACCATTTCTAATCCTTCTATTATTTTTTCTAATGATACCATATTCTTCTCCTTAAATTAACACTCTTCTCCACCAATTTTAGTTGCATAAATTTTAGTATTATTTTCATCACTTAATTTTCTATAGATACTCCATAATCTTTCATAGATAACATCAATTTCTTCTATTTTTTCTATTCTCTCTGCTTTCAATAATATCTCCTTTGCTTTTTCTAAATCATAATGTTTTAAATCTCCTTCATCATCATACCAGTCTGCCATTTCAATGTATCCCCAAATCCAATTAGGTTTTGTTTTTAAATAATCTTCTATCATTTTCATTGCTTTTTCTTCATTGCCTAATCTAAATTCAGTATTTGCTTTTTCTCTAATGGCTCTTTCTTTCCAATATAATTCATTTTCATTATCTAATTCAAATATATCTTCTATAGTATTCCATAATTTAAGTCTTTCATATAATTTGTCTTCTTCATCGCTCATTGCTAATATATCTTCATAAGTTTGAATCCAATTCAATAAGCTGTCATATCCATCATATTTTTCATCATATTCACTTATACTTTTTATATTATTACTTTTGCATATATCTTGAACATCAAACCATGCTATTCTTAATAAATGACTTCCTTTTTTGTTTTCTCCTCTTCCTAAATACCATTCTGCTCTGCAAACAAATTCATCTATTGAATTAAGTCTTTCTAAATCATCTTTACTATTTTTATTAAGGCAACATTTCTTGTACTTTTTCCCACTTCCACAATAGCATAAATCATTTCTACCTATATCTATCTTGACGTCAATATAATTGTCTTCTCGCTTTTGTATTATGTATTGGCACACTTTATAATCATCGGAGTTCTTAAACTCTTCCTCTTCTACATAGCTAAAGCAGTCCCATTCTTCCATTATCCCGACAGTATCATAGATATATTCATAAAATGGTTTTAGAGGATATATATTTCTGTTTATTTCGCTGTCATCTCTTAGTCTATTTCTAATTTCTTCTCTTTCTTCCTTATTTTCTATTACATAAAGTATTTTTTCAACATTTTCTGTTAGTTCAGTTAATTTCAAATTACATACCTCATCAATTATCTCTTCATGTAAATATGAATTATCTTTTTCCTCTTTTTGGTCTAGTAACCTTTTCAAATAATTAACTACAAATTCTCTATCTTTTACTCCATAAAGGTATAATATTGCAAAAGTTTGTAATGTACTACACCTAACAAATTCATTTATTTGATTATTTTCAATTATATCAAATAATGCCTTATCATCTCCATTATATGTACTTGCAAGTAATCGTGGCACGTATCCTGGGAAATCATCTCCTATAATATAATCTATTATTTCTTCATCTTTATATAATAAATCTATTAAATATGGAAATGCCTTTTGCTCTTTAAATTCTGCCAATAGAAAATATGCATAAGTATATCCAAAAAATCCATCCTCTCCATAAAAGATTTTTTCTAGATTATCTTTTGTGTATTTCAGCATTTCAATTAGCTTTGGTGTTATCTCTTCTTTATGCTCTAATGCTTGTTTTAATGTTTTTCTTGGTAATTCTGGTGTATAATATTTTAAATGTTCTATTATTTCATTTATTTCCATATATTCTTTTTCTCCCTCAATGGTTTTAGTGCTGCAATTAGTACAATATAAATACCATTTTCTAAATCTCTTGATTGTGTTTTTTTCCAAATCTTTATTAAATTTAGTAAATAGTCAATATTTAATCGACTCTTTTTAAGAAATTATCCTTCTCTATCATTTCTTATATATTTTGTATTTCTTCCACTTCCAATTATTCGTACTAATCCTTCCTTTACCATTATTCCAAGTACTGCCTCAACTGTTGTTACACTTACATCTGGTAGTATCTTGCAAATTTCAGCTTTTGAAATAGGTATTAGATTGTTTAGTACTACCTGCTCAATTCTTGCTTTCTTTGTAATTTTATTGCTATTTACAATACTAAATCTTTTATCTAACTCTTTATAGCACATATATAAAGTAGATAAAAAATTTTCTATAAAAGGAATATAACTATGTTCATTTTCTAACCAATTAATAGAAGATAATCTTAGTGCTTCATAATAATTTCCTTTACTATTATTTATCTGTTCTTCAAACGAAATATATTTACCAACATCAAATCCATTTTTATATAATAATAATGTTAATAATCTTGACATCCTTCCATTACCATCTCTAAATGGATGTATGCAAAGAAAATCAAGAATAAAACATGGAATTAGTATTAATTGATTAATATTAAAATTATTACTTGCATCATGATATGCAAGTATAAGTTGTTTCATTGCCTCTGGTGTTTCTTTTGCTGATAATGGTTTAAATCTCATTTTCCTGTTTCCATCTTTATCTTCTTCTACAATATAGTTTTCGTTTATTCTATATTTTCCTGCATCTTCAGTTCCTATATATGACATCATTATTTCATGTAATCTTAAAATTGTATTTTCACTTAATTCAATCTCTTCATAATGTAGATGTATTTCATTTAAACTATAACGATAACCTGCAATTTCATTTTCATCATGATTTAATGGTTTACTGTTTTGATTTGCTATTTCTTCTATACGTTCATCACTAGTTACAATTCCTTCTATAGCATTTGAACTTTTAACTGATTGTACTACTGCTATTTTCTCTAATTCTATAAATATTCTCTCATATTCATCTTTTCTGATTTTTGCTCCTGTTTTTAATGAATAAATTGTACTTGTAATATTTATTAAATTAGCTGGCAATAATCCATTAGCTAAAAACGAATAATCAAATCTTTTCATTATAAATTCTTCCTTCTGCATATTTTCTTGTTTCCTATATGCAGTTAATTTCTTTTATTATTTTTTTGTATATATAATTCCTAATGTTTCATCTATTCCACCATTTAATGAATAGCCGTTAGGATTAAATTTATTTGTGGCAATATTTTCTGCACTTATTTGTTCAATTCTATTATCTTTATATTTAAAGCAAAGAATTATAGGATATCCATTCTCATTTAAAAATCCAATACCAAATATATCATCATACATTTCACTTAAAAAAATTTGTGTTTCTAAATCAGGACATCTTGCAAGAAGTTTTCCATTTACAAAATGTTCCTTATTTGTACAACTTCTCATCATCATGCCATAAGATATATTTTCTTTTTTTACTTCTAACTCTTTATCTAATATAATTTTCTTTTTTGTGTAAGTTTTTTCATTTGTTGTATAATCAGTCCTTTCAATGGTATAATATACATCTTGCTCTGTCTGTAACATCCATGTACCAGCATATTTTTCTTTTATTGCATCCTTTTTTGTTTTTCCAATAAATATTACTATGCCAATAATAATTGCAATTATTGCTATAAGTAAAATAATTCCCAAAAAGAATACTCCAATTTGGGCTAGTAATGATTTTCTCTTTACTCTAATTCCGCAATTAGGACATATTTCAGCCTTTTTAGATAACTCTTTTCCACATTCTTTACATTTAACTGTTTCCATTTTATTCTCCATACAATTTACTATTTTTCAGTACAATGGCACTCTGAGTTAGTACAAGTACAATTAGGATTATATCCACTAGCACATTCCTCAGTACAAGTACATTTCCATCTTTTTAAATTAGGAAACAACTTTACACAATGTTCTTTCATCTCTTCATTAGTCATACCTGCTTGTTCTCCATACTTTGAACACATTTCTATATATTCTTCCATAGTAACCTTATCTATAAATTCTCCATTTTCATAGCAATATTTGCAATAATCTTCACTAATGCTTCCATCTGTATTCGTACCTAATTGTTCCTTTGAAGTCATTGGCATACCACAACTTTGACATATTTTATTCTCCATTTCTTCTTCCTCCATCTAAAAGTATTTTTCAAAAGGATTATATCATAAAAGGCAGATATTCTACAAACTATCTGCCAAATTATTTATTAATATTTTTTTATAAACTTTGAAATCAAAGCTCTACAAGTGTTCATTTGAATACAAGCATAAAAATTTTGCGTTGCTTCTGTTTCCCAAAGTACAAAATCAGTCCATACTTTATCTTATGAATAATGTTCCCAAGAAATAAACCCTTTTGCTTTAGAAATAACTTCATCATGTAATTTTTGTGTTTTATCTATATTCTTATTTCACCTTTACACCTAATAAATAAAGCAAATCCATAACCTGGAACTGGTCTATTGTAGTTCCTTTTATATCCTCTATTGTAATAGCAATTCCTTCTATTTTGCTACTAGATAAATCAATATCTTTTAAGCTTGTTTTAAAAAACTTTGCTTGTGTTAAATCTACATTTTCAAAATAAGTATTTTTCATTTTAACTTCTTGAAAATAGCTATTCTTTAATCCTATATCTTTCAATAACATATTTTCTATGCTCGTCATAGAAAAATTCATATAACTTCCATTGTTTTCTAAAAATGCAACTTGATATAACCTACTTTCTGCAAAATTACAACCTGAAATTTTACAATCCATGAATTCACATCGAATAAACGTAGTTTCTAAAAACTCTGTGTTAGAAAAATTGCATTTATCAAAAATCACATCTTTAAAAGTACATTTTTCTAATTTACCCTTTTGCATACAAACATTTTTAAATTTACAATGCTCAAATTCAACTTCATATAAACTGCTATTATCACATTCTTGATTTTCAAAATCATAGTAATCTAATTTTTCATCTTCTTTTAAAATACTAAGGTCTCCCTTTTCTAACTCTTTCATTTGAAGATTTTGTGGTTTTAAAATATTCATCTATTCTCCTTCACAAGTTTTCTTTCCATTGGTCTATAAATTCTTTTAACTCTCTTTTAGTTTCTTCTGGTAACTGATTATATTCTACATTATCAATTGCCCCTTGAAGAGTATATAATTTCTTAACGAAGTCAGTTTCCCCATAATCTACTTACCTTTCTTATCCCATATAAAAAATATACTTGCAAGGACTAGTAATATAGCGATTAATAATACATCCCACATATCCATAATTGGCTCTAAAATCATTTTAGATAATGCAATATTTATGATAAAACTAACAGGTATGGCTAATAAAAAAGTAATTCCTATTGCTTTCCTCTTTCTAGTTTTTAAACTCCTGAAAATGCCAAATATACACCACATATATGAAATTGCAATTAGTGCCATAACTACTCCTATTGAAAACACAGATTTTTCTTTTACTAAAATACTTAATACATACAAATATGGAATTGTAAAAATGCTGAAGCTAATTAGGCTTTTACTAATCCCTGTTTTTCCCCATTTTATAATAGGAATAAATACTAACCATGCAAAAGTAATAGAACTTGTTGTAATTCTAGACCAAGTAAATTGATTAGAAATTGCAAAGTCACAAATCACACATACTAGTAGCCCTAAAAACAATAATGATGAAAATAGAACAGCAACAATTGTATTTTTCTTAATTTCTACTTTTTGATTACTCTTTTCCATATTTTTCTCCCATCTATTTTTTACATCATAACATAAAAGTAAGTAGCTTGCAATTAGCTACTTACTCAATTCTCGGATAAATTTCTCTATATTCTCCTCTAATATCTCTATCTTCTTGCTTTCTTCTATACTTTTACTTACCATTTTTACAAGATATTGTTAAAATATTTCCGTTATTATCAAAAATAGCAAATTCATCTTTTCCATAAAAAGTCTTGTGAAGTTCTTTTGCAATTTTTATTTTTTCTTTTAAGCTATGATACATCTCTTCTACATTGTTTACTGTAATAAATAGAGTAAATGTTGGTACAATTTCTCCTGTTTTTAAGGTTGGATATTCTTCAAGCAAATTTGTTTGTTCTTGTAACATAATTGAAATTTTGTCCTTAACTAAAATAGCAAAATTCAAAACTTCTCCTTCTTCTGGAACACTTAACACCTTTTGAAATCCTAACTTTTCTTCATAGAATTGTATTGTTTCTTTTACATTTTTAACCATAATATTAGTTGTAATTGTTTCGTACATTTTTTTCTACCTCCATTAGGATTATATGTAAGCAGATTAAAATTGTATTGTAAAAAACGGACATTTTTTTACTGATAGTTTTTTAACATTTTTAATGGAGAAATCCCTGTGTATTTCTTAATTTCTCTAATCAAATGAAATTGATCATAAAATCCACAAAGGTATGCAATTTCTACTAAATCCTTATTTTCTTCTAGCATGAAAGTCAAGCATAAATGCAATCTTAATATATTTAATAAAACTTTAGGTGCTACTCCATAGTTTGTTTTAAATACCCTATATAAATGTCTTTCATGATAGCCAAACTTCTCTGCTATTTCTATAACACTTTGCTCTTTTGGACTTTTATATAGTTCCTCTACTAGTTCTACAAATTGCATTTCTTTTTGATTTCTTGTCCTTTCAAGCAAATAACATCTCAAGTATTCTATTCTTTCCTCTGTATCTTTTAAATTTAATATAACCTCCAAACTAATCTCTTTTTCTATTTCATTAAAAGGTATCTCTTTATCCATTATCTTATCTGCTCCTATATGAAAAAGCGAATAAAATACACTTGGTTTTAATCTAACCCCCATATAGTCTATATTTTGTTTTAGCTGGAAAGGCTCTGTTTCTTTGCTAAATCCTGCAAAACAGATGGTACGATTTACAAAGTCTATCACAATATCAATACAAGCATCTGGTAAAATATTGTTAGCTATCGTTTTATCCAATATTTTCTTGGACTTCATTGTCCAAATACACATGCAATAGTCTTCTAATTCTTCAATATGATATTCTGTATATGCTACATTTTCTTTAAATTCTTTGTCTAGTAAATATGGTATTTGTTTTGTAATACCAATAATCTCCCTACTTATTTACATCCTTTAATCAAGTAATGTTGTTCCATAAGAATTATCTATAGCACATAACCATTTCCCATCAATCTTTCTATACACATAAGTTGCTCTACGATCCATACTATATTCAGAACTTTCTTTATTTTCTGCATCTAATAGAGTTTGGGATAAGACCAATACTGTATCTCCTGCCTCAACCATTAACATTTTCCCTTGTGTTGGAACTACACTATTATTAAAATAGTCAGCAATTTTTATAAATGCTTCTTTAATAGCCTCTTTACCTTTAACTTCTAGTTCTGGCTTTACTACAAGTACAGCATCCTCTGTATAAAACTCTTTTAAATCATCAAATCTTTCTTCTTTTATCGCTTTATCAGCAGCCGCTATTAACTCTTCTATTTCTTTACTCATACTAAAATCCTTTCATTTTATAAATTACTCGTATAATGAACATGTAGTCCATTATACATTTTTTTATTCTTAAATCCATTGTATAATATCTACATAGACACTGTGGATTAGTGCAAATTACTATCGCTTTGACGATTACAATAATAGACTCTAACCACAGATGTTTGTTTAATTGTTAATTAGTTAGATAACGCTTGACGTTTAATATTGAACGAGTTTACTTTCGACAAGCATTTCGTGGAACACATTGTCTAAAACATTTTGTAAAGGAGTTTTTATTATGATTTATGTTGGAATCGATGTTGCAAAAGACAAACACGATTGTTTCGCTATGAATTCTGATGGCGAAATATTAATCGAAAAATTAACTATAACAAACAATTTAGATGGTTTTGAAACTCTCTACAATTCTTTAATCAGCCTTTCTGATTCATTAGACAATATTAAAGTAGGGCTTGAAGCTACTGGTCATTATAGTAATAATATTCTAAACTTTCTGACCGAAAAAGGATTTAATATCTATCTCATTAATCCATTACAAACTAATTTTTATGTAAAAGGTCAAAGCCTTAGAAAGACTAAAACAGATAAGTTAGATGCTCACATTATTGCTACAATGCTTATTTCAGATAACTTAAAACCCTACATACCAGTATCATATCATATTTCCGAATTAAAGTCACTAACTAGACATAGATTTCATTTAGTGAAAGAAAATTCAAAATTTAAAACATCTCTCGTAAGATTAGTAGATATTGTGTTTCCTGAGTTTCCAAAAATTGTTTCATCTGTTGCTCAAAAGTCTAGTCTAGCTTTACTTTATGAACTGCCAAGTGCAAAGGAAATTACTAAATGTAATCTTAAACATTTAACACATCTTTTATATGACAATTCAAATAAAAAATTTGATAGAGATAAAGCTATTGAGATTAGAGAATTGGCAAAAAAATCAATAGGTTTAAATAGTAATTCTGTTTCATTTGAGTTGAAACAAACTATTAGTATTATTCAATTTTTGCAACAGCAAATTGATGAACTTGATAAAAGAATTAAGGAAATTCTAAAAGAAATAGATACTCCTATTTTATCAATTCCTGGTATTTCTTTTAAGTTAGCTGGTACTATTATTGCTGAAATTGGAGATATATCAAGATTTGATTCTCCTGCCAAATTATTAGCTTTTGCGGGGCTAGATCCTTCAATATATCAATCTGGTAAGTTCTTTTCAACTCATTCTGTTATGGTAAAGCGAGGTTCTAAATACTTACGTTTTGCTTTAATGAATGCTGCTAGAATGGTTTGTATGAATGATACTGTCTTTAATGAGTTTAAAGATAGAAAATTATCTGAAGGCAAGCACTACAGAGTTACATTAGGTCATGTTGCAAAAAAGTTAGTGCGTATTATTTATTATTTACTAAAAACAAATTCGAAATATGAAGCTAGTAAAGTAGCTTAATTTAGACGTTTTTATATTAAAATAAGCATTCTTAGAAATGCTTATTTATGTTGCACAAAATATTTTTATTCATATTTTCCAGGTATTATTTTCTTTTCAAGATACCTCAAATTGTCTGGTAAATGATAACTTACAATATGATTAAAACTTTGTAACTTTACATTTCCCATATAATCAGCTACAAAAGTAATTTCATCAATTCCAATTGTATCATGTGGTCCAAGATATGGATAGCTATTAAAGGTAATTATACTATTGGATTTCTCTGATACAATATCTTTAATACTAACTGTATAATACATTACTGAAGGTAATTTAGTATAATATTCATCATAAAAATCATTTGAAGCAGAGCTAATTTTATCTAAATATGTGTTTATTATAGCTTGGTCATATTTGTTTCTCTCTATTGTATTGCTTGAACAAGGAACACTCTTTCTATAGAATATGCAACTTAAAATCACACAAAAAATGACGAATATTACTAAAAATACAATTTTCTTCAATATCTGTTATTTAGATATATTCTGCACAAATGTATCTCAAATTCATTGAAAGATGAAAGGGGAAA
>JAAWNJ010000045.1 GCA_022798895.1 Clostridia bacterium
CCTCTTCATTTTTTATTTTTAAACTCTCTGTTTTAATCTCCTCCTTCCATGTTTGTTATTCTATCCTTTATTTGTTACTTCTTTATTGCTCTTATGTGTTTTTTGTGTGAATTCAGAATTTCTTAATATATTATATTCAAAGTAAGATAAACAAATTCTAAATAACCAAAAAGGAATAACTCAGTACTTTTTGGACTGAATTATTCCTTATCTTTTTATAATTCTATATCTGTAATATCTCCTACATTTGCTACAGGAGCAAATGTTTCTTCTGTTGTTTCTACATTTTGAACAACAGTATCATTTTGTGCCTGTACAACATTTGGTGTAACATTAGTGTTTTCTATAACTGGCGTAGTATTTGTTCCAAAAGAAAATGCTCTTCTTTCAGCTTTTGTTTTTTCTTCAAATTTCTTCTCAAATTCAGCTTTAGCAGTATTTAAAGATTCTTGCATAGCTAAAAACATTTCTTCTACATCACTTTTTGTGAAATCATACACACTGCTTCTTGCCATTGGCTCTAAAATTTGAATGTCATGCATAACCTTATTTACTCTTTTTCCTGCATTCTCCATAAATTTTATTCTTTTTTCTTCATTTACTTCCATTTTTCTTACTCCTTTTTTAAACTCATTTTGTTATATTTTTTCTACTCAAGTTATATCATAAATCATTTTGCAAATCAAGAATTCAAATTAGAAAATTTGAAAATATTTTATTGAAACATTTAACATAATATGTTATAATTTATCTACTTTATTTAAAGGAGTTGAAGAACAATGTTGATGCAACAAAGCGAACGGCAACTCAAACCTCGGCAATATTTGTTGAAAAGACTTGACGTAAGACCTGTAACATCTAAAGATAAATGGTGTTATAGGCCAAGCATTCGGAACGGGAAACCTGTAACCCAAGAAGAATGGGGTTATATCGTAACTCTTCCTTCTATTTCTGGAAGCAGAAGCGCTATTTTGGACGGTCTTGATAGCCACTATGCTATTCTCCGTTCCAAAAAAGTCGCAGGTCAGTTTCTCCTGCAAATTATTCCAACTACAACAAGGCATGAGTATGGCATTACCTCCCAGCAAAAAGGAGTCTGCCATACTGGCAAAAAGAAGCATCCCAAAAGCAAAAAGGAACAACACGTTTGGGAAATTCAGAATTTGCAAAAGAGACCTGCCAACAAGTAATGTCAAATACCCCCTCGTATTCTATGTGTACATTGGAATACGAGGGGGTATTCTATATTTCAATCACTCTTTCCCAAGTTAAGTTCTCTTTACCAAAATGTCCATAATTTGTTGTTTGAATATAAATTGGTTTTTTCAAATCTAAATATTGTATAATTCCATCTGGTGTTAAATCAAACTTTTCTTTGATTAATTCTACTAGTTCTTCTTCTGTCTTTTGACTTGTTCCATAGGTATTCACACAAATAGATAATGGTTCTTTCATTCCAATAGCATAAGCTACTTGAATTTCACATTTTTTTGCATATCCGTTTGCAACTATGTTTTTAGCAATATGACGAAGCATATACGCACTACTTCTATCTACCTTGCTTGCATCTTTACCAGAAAAACATCCACCACCATGTCTTGCATAGCCACCATAGGTGTCTACAATAATTTTTCTTCCTGTAAGTCCTGTATCTCCTAAAGGTCCACCAATAACAAATCTTCCTGTAGGATTAACATAGATCTTTGTATTCTCATCTATCATATTTTCAGGTACTACTGGTTCAATTACTTTAGCAAATAAGTCCTTTTTTATTTCTTCTATACTAACAGTATCTTGATGTTGTGTAGAAATCAAAATAGTTTCTATTCTTTTTGGTTTATCCTTTTCATATTCTACTGTTACTTGTGTTTTTCCATCAGGCCTTAAGTATGAAATACTTCCATCTTTACGTACTTCTGTTAATTTTCTTGCTAACTTATGTGCCATATCAATAGCATATGGCATATAGCTTTCTGTTTCATCACAAGCATATCCAAACATAATCCCTTGATCTCCTGCTCCTCCTATATCAACTCCCATAGCAATATCTGGACTTTGTTTTGTAATATCTGTGCAAATTTTGCAAGTTCTATAATCCATATCTGTTTGACTATTATCAAACCCAATTTCTTCAATTCTTTTTCTTACTAATTCTTCTACATTCAATTTAGCATTTGTTGAAATTTGTCCAGCAATCGTAATCGTATTATTAGCTGCAAAAGTTTCAATTGCTACTCTTGAATTTTCATCTTGTTTTAAGCATTCATCTAGAATACTATCTGAAATATAATCACATAATTTATCTGGGTGCCCTTCTGTTACACTTTCTGAGGTAAAAAAATAGTTCTTCATAATTTGGTACTCCTTTTACTTATTATTTAATATGTCTTTCCTTCCTTATAATCGAATATTATCATATTTTGTCACTCTTTACAACATTAACTTTTTATTCTTCAAAAAGAAAATATCGAATAACAAAAGTCGTCCCCTTGCCTAATTCACTTTCTACAAAAACGCTTCCTCCATTTTTTTCAATAATTTTTTTAGCAAGAGCCAAACCTATTCCCACACTATCCTTAGAAGAATTTATACCTTTGTAAAATCTTTCAAAGACATGTGGCAAATCACCACTATCAATTCCTTTCCCATAGTCTTTTATTTCTATTTGTGTATACAATTTATTTTGTATACACTTAACTTCTATTTTTCCTGCATTATTAGAATATTCCACTGCATTTTTTAATAAATTAGCAATTGCTTCTACTTGCCATCTATCATCACAACAAATAGTATCAGTATCATTTCCTTGTACTTGAATATTTACATTTTTCAAATCACACAAAACAGCCACCTTATTTACTGCCTCTTGTATTAAGTCTTTTACTAAAACCGTTTGGTTATGATATTGAATGGTATTAGCATCAAATTTAGAAAGTTTTAGTAATGCCTGTACTAAAAAGTGAATGTTGGTAATTTCTTTTTTGCAATCTTTGATAAACTCTTCTCTTGTTTGATTTTCCATTTCTGGATTATCAATCATATTGTCTAACATGATTATAATAGAAGTAAGTGGTGTTTTTAATTGGTGAGAAATATCTTCTAGAGAATTTTTCAAGCTAAGTTCTTGATTTTTAGCATTTTCTGCTACCTCCTTTAACATAATAGTTGTTTTATAAATCTCATTTTTGAGGATGGATAATTCATCTTCTGTATTATCATCAATATCTAAACTATAGTTTCCCTGATTAATTTGCTCTATATAATTTGTAATTTCTACTAATTTTCTATTCTTTTTGTGATTATATAGTATAAAAACAAATAATAAACAAACGCCAAATCCTCCTAATAAAGCAAGATTAAATAGTAAAGATTTTTGAAAAGTACTATCATTTTTCAAAAGAATAGCATCTTCTTTCAAATCTATTCCATATTGTCTTAATAAATTCATTTCTGTCTCATCTGTATTATTTAAAATTCGCATGATATCATTTACAGCTAAATTCGGATATTCTTCTTGTAATTTTACAATAATGCTATTTAACTTTATATTAAATTGTTTGGTATAAGTTTGGTATTGCACTTGATACAATATAGCAAAAATAATTAAAAAGCTGGCAATTATAATTGTACTAATCACAAAAGCTTTCTTCCATTCCATCTTGTTTTTCATCTTTTATCCCCTTACGATATCCAAAGAAAATATTGATTTTTTCTTCCTTCTATTCAAATATTATCACATTTTGTTGATTTTTACAATATTTCTATTTATATGAAATAATGACCATAATATGGACTAATAAAATTCTTAATATAGTTAACTTGTTTGCTAAAATGATGTTTATTTTGATGCACTTTACTTTAAGGATGTTGAAGCAATTGATAGATTTGAAAAAACTGATAATAAAATAGAAGATTAGAATTTGCATAAATTATTCTAATCTTCTTATTTTTTCCGTTATCACTTACTTTCTACAATCTTAACAATATCTGCAATATAATCACCTATTACTGGAATATTTAGCGTAACTATTTTTTGAAGTATAATTAATAAAATGGCAGTTAAAATAGTAAAACCAATTCCGATACCAATTCCCTTTGACATACCAGATAATAGATTACGAAGTAATAACTGTTTTTTATTACCTAGTAATTCTGCAATTTCTAAAATATTATTTCTGGTCAAGGTTTTATTTAACTGTTCTACATTTTTTAATAACAGTTTTTCCATCTTATTTTTTCGAAACATGAAAATCCTCCATTATTATTAACATGGAGGATTTTTACGTTTTTATTCACTTTTTATTTTTTTGGTAATTTAAATATTTTGGTGATGTCAGTTTAGGGACGTACGTCTAACCAACAAAAGCTTCGCTTTTGTCACTTATACATACGTCCCCAAACCAACATCTTACGCTTCGTTATTGCTAATCACATTATTGTCGTTTTGATTTTTATTTTCATTCTTCTGATTTTCTTTTCTTTGCTCTTCTAGTAGCTTTTCCAATTTGTCAATTAGTTCTTGCAATTTATTCATATCTTTTCCTATCATTTCCCAATTGTTGTTTTCATTAGATTTTTTCAAATTGCCATTTGCTTTTACTATTGCTTGTACTAACTGTTCTACTGTATCAGTACTTTCCACTTCAATATCCACTGCATCTTGTGACAATAAATTCTCTAAAGCTTCTTTCAAATTATTTCCAATTGCAACTTTATTTCCTGATGCCACAACTACTTTTTTCAGCATTGGTGTAGAGTTTTCTTCATTAATATCTTGTTGATAAATTGTTTCTACATAAAGTAGTGAATTATTAATTGGAACTACTAT
Source organism: Clostridia bacterium (assembly GCA_022798895.1). Classification (GTDB taxonomy): domain Bacteria; phylum Bacillota; class Clostridia; order TANB77; family CAG-508; genus CAG-273. The sequence continues at coordinate 4,829 of JAAWNJ010000045.1, forward strand.
CATATTTTTACTAATTTTAGTTCCTGCTACATTAAGGCTTGCAATTTCCTTTGAAATTCTTTCGTCTTGTTCTAACTGTGTATCTATTTGCATTGGTCCTAAAACATTACTTCCTGTTGGATATTTATATAGTGTTAATTTCTTTTCTCCATTTTCACAAGTTCCAATTAAATATGCTGTTAAATTCTGCTTTTCATATGGTGTATATGGTAATACTAATCCTAAAACTGGTTTGTCATTATTAGTTGTTTTTACCATAGTATAATATGGCTTCATCTGTGTTCCTGTTTTAGATAATACTTTACTAGTATTATGTGTAGCAATTTCCCAAACATCATCTTCACGGTATAATACATCTGGTTGGATATTGTGATATCTTTGCATAATTTGTGCCTGAATACTATATAAGAACTCTGGATATACAAATTGGCTACTAATATCAGTAGGAATTTGCTCCTCTTTATCTACAAACAAATCTGGATACATTTTTTGATATGCCTTAATAATTAAGTCTGTTTTATCTGTAATATAGAACTTAATTGTCCCATCATAAGCATCTATTAATACCTTAACAGAATTTCTAATATAATTTAATTCTAATCTATCTAAAATATTCTCTTCATGTAAGTTTATTCTTTGTGAATATGGATAATTGTTAGATGTAGTATATCCATCTAATACCCATACTAGTTTTCCCTCACTAGTTGTGACTAAATAAGGATTTTCATCATACAAAATGTATGGTAATAAAGTTTTTGCCCTTTCTACAATATTGCGATTAATTAAAATTTTACTATCTTTATCTACATTTCCTGAAAACGCAAGTTTTAAGTCCTTTTCTTTTATTCCTAAAATAAATCTATCTAAAAAATTTAAACTTAGTCCTGCTTGCCCATCATAATTATTAGTTGCATTTTCTGCTTTTGTAGATTCTGTAATAGGATAATCAAACTCATTCTTCTCTTTGCTATTGGTTACAACTGTATCATTCGTTTCTAATCCAAAATAAATTCTTGGTTGCTCGATAGAAATAATGTCATCAGAATGGCTTGTATAGTCTTTTTGTATGTCAATTAGATTTCCCTTTTCATCAACTGATGTAGCTGATGTTAAAATTACACCATATCCATGTGTATATTCATAGGTTTTATTATTATACGTTCTTGTAGAACTACTAATCTCTCGTGGAGACATATACATTAATTGTGGTACACCATCTACACGATAGTTTGCTATTTGTGTTGTACCATATGTATAATACCCTTTATTAGTTTGCAATGTATTTAGGTTCTTTAACACTGTCTCTTTATCTATCATTGCAATATTGTTAATTACATCTGCATTTTGCCTTACTTTTTCGCTTGTTATAGTTTCATTTTCTCCTAAATTAATTTCATCAATGTTGATACCATAAGCTTGCTTTGTATAGTTAATATTTTCTTCAATATAAGCTTGCTGTTTATCTAGTGCATTAGAATTAACAAATATAAATTCAAATCCCACTAAAACTAGTAGCATAGCAATTAAGTAAATTGGCACTGTAGCTAAAGATAAAATAACTCTTTTGGTATTTTGCTTTTTAAATGCCCTTACTGCTGATATAACTGCAATAATAATAAGAATACTTAAAATACGATAACCCCATAATTTGATTGTTACTTCTGAAATTCCTGCTCCATATAAAGCATAGTTTCCAATTTCATTTAAGTTAATAAATCTTTGAAGTCCTACATTATGTGTTTCAATAAACATATATCCTGCTATTAAGAAACCAATTAAAGTAACATTTCTACATAATAATTTAATGAGAGAACTCTTTTTTAGTGTTTCTCTATCTACACCTTCAAAAAATACATTGAATGCTATGATATAATAAAATACAGCATAAACTGTTAACCCTACTACAATAAATAATCCATATCGTAATAAGAATTTAATAAATGGTTGTCCAAAAATAAAATAGCCAATATCATATCCTAATACTGGATCTGTTATTTCAAAAGCTGTACTGTTCATAAATAACATTAATTTTTCCATTATAATATTAGTTGTAATAAAACTAATGATAATAGCAAAAATAAATGCTATAGATTTATTTGGTATTTTAGGCATAGGCTTTTTTTCTTGTTCAAAAAAAGGTGTTAATCCTTTTTTAATGCTTCTATTTGTCATATATAGTATGAAATATAGTAGGACAAATATTATTCCAAATGTAGAAAAACGATAAGCAAGATTTTGCCAAAAAATGCTTAGATACTGTTCTCCTAATTCTAAAGTTTCTAAATATTCACCTCGATAAATAACATATAGTACCATCACAGCTAATAACAAAAATGCTAGTACTACCCATTTTCTTGTTTTTCCTTTTTTACTTTTTTCTTTCTTTGCTATTTCTTGTACCTTATTTTCCTTTATTTCTTCTGGTTGGTTATTTGAATTTTCTTTTGTGTTTACTAATTTTTTTTGTTCTTCCAATCTAATTCTCCTTTCCAACGTTTAGATTAATGCTTTAACAAAATCTTCACTTTCAAAGATTTGCATATCATCTATTTGCTCTCCTACACCTACAAATTTTACTGGCATCTTGTTTTCTGCAACAATTCCGATCACTACTCCACCTTTGGCTGTTCCATCTAATTTGGTTAGAATCAATCCATTAATATCTACGGTTTCTTTAAAAGCTTTTACTTGTGAAATAGCATTTTGCCCAGTAGTTGCATCTAATACCATCAATACCTCTTTTGAAGTATCAGGTAGTTCCTTATCAATTACTTTTTTAATTTTAATAAGCTCATCCATTAAATACTTTTTATTGTGTAATCTTCCTGCTGTATCACAAATTAAGACATCAGCTTGTTCTTGTTTTGTAATTTGAATAGCATCATATACAACAGAAGCTGGGTCTGCTCCTTCTTCTTTTTTAACCATTTTACAGTTTGCACGGTTTGCCCAAATTTCTAACTGTTCTACTGCTGCTGCTCTAAATGTATCTGCTGCTGCTATCACTACTTTTTTACCATCTTGCTTTAAACGATTAGCAATTTTTCCAATAGAAGTGGTTTTTCCTACTCCATTTACTCCTACTACTAAAATTACAGAAGGATTAGTTGTTAAGTGTAACGAATTATCTACTTCATCTAATATCTTTTGTATTTCTTCTCTTAGGGCATTTTTCACACCCTCTTCATCTTCTATTTTCTCTTTTTTAATTCTATCTCTTAGATTACTAATAATTCTAGTAGATGTTTCTACTCCTACATCTGACATAATTAGTGCTTCTTCTAATTCTTCTAATAGTTCTTCATCTACCTTTCTAAAATTGCTAAATACATTGTTCATTTTTTCATCAAATGAACTTTTGGTTTTACTTAACCCTTGTTTTAATTTATCAAAAAAACCCATTCTATTCTCCCCTAATTTAATCTTCTCTCTATAAATTATCTTGCTTGATAATCTGCTTGGTCTTTCTCCCAAGAATTTGGTTCATATACTGTTCCGACAAACCATATTTCACCTGTCTTTTTCTCTCTAATCATATACATAAATGGTTTGTCAAATTTAATTTCTTCTGGTTCTTCTTCTGGTATTGTATCACTATCTGTTTTAGTAAATACAGTAACAGCTGCTGCTTTTATCCCTTCTTCTGAAAAATCAATATTAGCTTTATGAAGGGCATCACTTACATGAAAGTCCATATCTGCCATATTAGAAAAGTTTGCTAAGCTACTATTAAAAGCATCTGTAATTCCTAAACTCATTAAATGTTGTTTTAATCTTAAAGAGTAATCAAAAGAAAATTTAGGTATTTTAATTTCTATTCCTGCATTTGCTTGAGATGCTGGTTTTAGTTTTTTAATAACTTGATTAATGTCATTTATAGTAACATTTTTGACATAATTTGATAAATCTTCATTTGGCATAATTGCCATAAATTCTAATTGTGTATTATCATATTGCTTCAAATCCATAGAAATTGCTGTCATATTCATGTCTTTGTAGTAAGCAACATCTTCTTTTTTACTTTTTCTTTGCATCATAGTAGCTACCATTTGATTGCCATCTTCTAAATTAAATTCTTCTCCATGAGTTTCGTTAGGATCAAATGCAGTTTGCCATTCCATATCAATTGCTAATGCATTAATAAGAAGAATTCTATTCATTTTCACCTTATTATCTTGTAGCATATCTTTGATAATGCCCATAGTTTTATTTTCAATCCATTGATTAATATTTTGAGCGTTTTCAAAAGTATCGTAATTTATTTCAGCATTATATTTTTGTAGCAATGTATTTTGATAGCTTTCTTTTATATATTGCCTATACTCATCTTTAACATATATTGTATTTGCTAAAGATAAAACATTTTCCTTATTTGTATATTTTCTTAATGTCAATTCACCAATTACATTGTCTATTTGTTTTTTTGTGTTACCATTTGTTCCTTCATTTAACATATTCAAAGCATATTTAATAGATAGTGGACTGTATATTATATTTTGCTTTTGATTTTCTAGTTTTAAAAAGTCAATTGGAAATTCAGAAGCTTCTGATGTTATTGAAACTGGTGTGTTTGTATTTTCCACATTATTGTTTTGAATTGTAGGATTATTAACAATTGGTTGATCAGGTTCTTTATTAGAACCTCCTAAAATAATAACTGCCATTATAATTAATATAACAATAAATATCACTACTGCTGTAATAATTACAGTTGACAATTTAATTTCCTTTTTCTTTGGCATTTCTTCAAACAACATATCTTTTTTCTCCTTTGTTTATAAATTTTTCTTATTATATCATACTTTTATATAATGTAAAAGGGGTTAAGATGTTTTTAAGAAATATATTGAAACCACTAGAAAGCCGCCAAAATTTGGCGGCTTTCTAGCGTCAAGCTTATTTACAATATTACTTTTTTAAAACAATTGCTCCATATGGCATCAGTCTTTCTTGGTTCATTGTCCCAACTTTGAAAATAACCTCTGCATCTTTGTATTCTTCTGGAACATGTAACTGGGTTTCATAATGTGTTCTGCTGGCAATGACAAGAATAGATTCTTTCTCAGAAACTCTTTCGTACATAAAGTGTTCTTTGGAGACTTCCCTTATCTTGTATTCAGCGGTTCTTAAAAATACATTACTAGTTCTAGCAGCTAACATTTCCCTATAAAATGCTTGGAGTTCCTTGTCTTCTTTTCCCCACGGAAAGGGAACTCGGTTCGCTAAATTGTGCATTCCTTGCGCTCCTGCCTCATCTCCATAGAAAATGGAGAAAATACCTGGAAGAAATGCAAGAGCAACTAAATAACTCTTCATCCTTTTCTTTCCAAACTCGTATTCTTCTCGTGTCAACTGATGGTTCTTGACAAATTCTGATGCATTCCCATACCTTAAATCCCAATTGTTTTTGTCTCGGATAAATAACTGCGGAACCGCCAATATCTCAATTAGTCTGGACATGTCATGGGTGGAAGTTGGATTCATCAAGGTATTTATACTGTCTTCTGGATACTCTGTCAAGATTTCCTCTGAAGTCTCAATGAGTTCTTGTAAATTTTGACAGTTGTAATAACCTATCAAGCCATCAATTCCATGATAATTCATATTAGAATGCATGCCTTTACCATCTCTTAAGAAACCTCGATTACGTCTCATTGGATTGTCCCATTGTTCTCCAAGAAGGAAACCATCTGACTTATTTCTTTTTACTGCTAAAAGAATTTTCTCTATCATTAAATCCGAAAGTTCATCAGCAACATCCAACCTAATGCCATCAATGCCACACTCAAACCACTGATCAATCACACCACCTTTACCTGTGATATACTCAATCCACTCTTCTGCTAAAGTATCACATGCTGGCATAGTAGGAATTTCAAACCAATGTGCGTAATGCATCGTTCCATTATCCCAAGTTCTCCGATAGAAATTCCTATATGGCGAATCAGGATTATTATAAGCTCCCCTATCTCCATGTTCTCCATATTGGTCAAAATAGATACTCCTGTTACCAGTATGATTGAAAACACCATCTAAGATAATCCTAATGTCTCTTTTATGCGCTTCTTCACATAGTTTCTTCAAATCTTCTTTGGTTCCCAAAAATGGGTCGACTTTTGTATAGTCAATTGTGTCATATAAATGATTGGATTGACCATAACAAACAGGATTTAGATAAATCATAGACACGCTAAAGCTTTGAATATAATCCAACTTGTCGATAATCCCCAAAAGGTTTCCTCCATAGAACTCTGTACACCATTCTCCTTTTTTATTAGGGCCTAAAGGAACTTTTTCATTCCAGTCTGGCATCAATCTTCTTCCTGGAATTTCTGGTATGATTACTAACGGATTTCGATAGAACCGATCGGGGAATACTTGATACATAACTCCACCTTTTGCCCATTCGGGAGCACTAAAATTTGCTGATAGTTTAAAGCACTCCTGACTAGTAACACTTTGTGTCAAGTACTTCTTTTTGAATACCCCATACACTCCATTACACTCATATGAAATGTAATAATAATAGAGTGCACAGGTTTCAAGAGTAACCTCAGTTTCAAAGATAGCATACATTGCATCGTTTTTCTTGTGGGGCATGTCATGTACAATGCCATCCCAACCAAAATTTTCGCTTCTTGTCACATTGAATTTGACCTGCTCAAACCATCCATTCGCTAATGGTAATTGGACTGTGATTTTGAACCGTTCCCAATCATCTCCTTTTCCTAAGGACACAATTTTGTGAAATGGTTCTAAATTAAGCTTGTACATTCTTTTCCCTCCTTAAATTATTAAAGTGAAAAAACTTCGTTATGGTTTATGATAATTTTATTTTATAATATTCTTCCAAAAAGTCAATATCTTATTTAAAACTGTAATATAAATTTTTTCTTTTTATATGCTTGCAATCTAATCTATTTGATTATATAATAGTATTTGTTAATTTCACTAAATGCTACTGTAGCTCAGTTGGTAGAGCAACAGATTCGTAACCTGTAGGTCGGCAGTTCGATTCTGCCCAGTAGCTCCAACCATTTAATTTCAATTTTTTTGGTTTTCTAATAATATTATTTCTTATTATTTATAGTCAATATTCTAATTTAATTCTAAAAGGATGTGTAGTCATGGAAGAAAATAATCTTGCTAATTTTTCTAATGAAGATATTAAAAAGTTAATCTATACAATAAGAGGTAAACAAGTCATGCTAGATAGTGATGTTGCAATGCTATATAATTATGAAACTAAAAAAGTTAATCAAGCTGTAAAAAGAAATATAGA
>JAAWNJ010000046.1 GCA_022798895.1 Clostridia bacterium
AAAGCAAATTTTATGCAAAAAGAAACGCCTTTAAATTGACGTTTCTCTTACATTTGGAATTTACCTTTTCTTTTGGAAGTTACTTTTACAATTCACCAAGAAAACCACATCGCTTTCGCTTTAGCTACTTGCAATGTGGTTTTCTTTTCTATTTTACCAATGTAGGAAGGAATTACGTTTCTTTAATAATATAGATATACTCAAAAAACTCCTTGAAGTTTTCCCCTCTGATAAACTATATTAGGCTCAGTCTGCTCATGAAGTATTCCTCTCGCATAAGATATCTGTAATTCACTTCGTTCATACATCTATCTTAAGTCCGGTGCCTTACGCTACACTTCGTTCCGCCGCATAAATCATCTGTAACTCGCTTCGCTCGAACAGCTGACTTAACCACTGCTACTCCACGACCACAGTAAGTGTTGTTAGTACTAGTCCAGTTGTTGCTGTTGTTGAAGGAGAATATCCCACCGCTACCGCCACGTACGAAACCGTTGCTCGTATTGTTGAGCCAGTTAACGTTGCCACCATGCCAGCCAGAGCAGGAAAAGGTACCTTAACATAATCCCTATTTTTTAGAAAATTAATTTTAATAATAAGTTGTTATTATACATGACACTTCCTATAAATGATTTTTGAACTGCATCTAGTATTCCAGTTCCACTTACTACTGGACTGATAAAGGACAATACTGCTAAAATAACATAAATAACAATAAACGCTTCTACTAAGCCATAGATAATTCCACCTAACTTATCAAATTGTTTAATGATTGGTAAGCTAGTAATGATTTTCGTCAATCCTTTTACAAATACTAATACAATTCTAGCTATCAAAAATAATGAAAACCATACTGCACTATTAATAATCATAATAGCAACTTGTCTTGCAGTAGCATCTGCAACCGCTTCTTTTGCCTCATTTCCTGCATTCTCTACTGTTTTATTAATATAGTCTAACATAACAGATGGCATATTTTGATTTTCTTCTTGTGAAACTGTCTCTTCTTGCTTCTCACTGTTTAAAATTGTATCACGAATTCCTTGTTCTAAATTTTCATCCCAATTGGTTTTATCAATGACAAAACTAGATACAGGTTTAAAAAGAACAAATGCAATAACTAAAGCTAGTACAAAAGAAACAATTTTTAATAAAGAACCTGTTAATCCTTTATGATAGCCTAGTGCAATGCATAAAACTAAAATTCCTAAAATAATTGCATCAATAATAATACTCATTTTTTCTCTCCCTTCTATAAATTGATTAATTCAATTTTATCTCGATAAATAATACCTGCTATCCCATCACAAATAACAATATTTCTGATTTCTTGTCTAGAAGTATATCGTTTGATAAGCCAGCCACTTGTATTAATAAAATCTACTTCTGAGCCTAGATTGAGAGCCATAATGTTATCATAATTTGCTACATGCTTGACCACTCCTTCTACTAGGTAAGTGCTTTCCTTTTGAGTTGCTATATTATACATTTCTACATTAGTATTTGCTGTAAATGGTCCTGTTGATTCTTCTACCATTCGGTAAATACAATTTGTTAATTGCGCACCTCCAAAAGTAATTTTTTTATCTTCTTGTAAGTCCATTAATTTGACATCTATATTACTTTCTATCATATGAATACTATCATCATATACACATATTAAGCGATTTTTATCTTGATACTTTAACCTTAAAATCAAACTATTTTGTGGAGCTGTATAATTAAATACTGGTTCTGTATTTTTTTCTGCTGCTTCTTTCACAGAAATAATCTTAACATTAGATTGTATTACAGTTCCTGATGTACTAATCTCTGCATATCCTAGATAATTATTGTCTTGCGAAATACGAGCATCTATAGCAGTTGTATTAGATAAATATGATTTAAATAATTCGTTCCCTTTATCATCATATGTTACAATTACTGATTTATAACTAGTTCCACTGATGATTGTACTAACATATCCATTTCTATTTACTGTTACCTTACTTAAATTTCCATCTACATTTTTTTCCCATATAATTTGAGTTCCTGAAATAAGATATATTTTTTGACTTCCTTTTTCTCCTATAACTAGGTATCTTCCGTTAACATCATAAATAGGGTTATTAATTTCTATTTTCACTTCTTGCTCTTTTTTCCCACTAGAATTATATTGCTCTAAATTATTTTCTGCTAAAATACAAATATATCTTCCATAAGGAATGATGTTTGTATTAGAGTCATAGTCAATGTCAATGACTGCCACATTTTCGTCTGTAATGTCTTTTTGTAAGATATACCTGTCCATAAAATTTCGAAACTCTTTATTTGAAGTATAGGCTGCTATGGTAGTAATGATAGCTAGAACCAATATAGTAATAACAATAAGAATAGCCAATCTTTTTTTATTTATTTTTTTCTTACTATTGTTTGCTTCATTTTCTGTTTGTGGCTTTTTAAACTCTACTACCTTTTTCATCGTAAGTATTTGTCCTTTCTATTTTTCCTATTGTAGTTATACCAGTTTTTCATGTTTTTTTCAATAGTTACATAAAAAATATATCATGAATACTTTTTATCTTTGAATAAGAAAATTATCTGTATCAATCCTAATATCCCAAACATAGGATATAGCTTACTAACTAAATTAGAAAATCCAATATGTGCAACAAATGGTGCAGATATACATATTGCTAATAATACTTTTCGATAATATTGCTTTTCCCTTTTTGCTACATTCCCTTTTGAAAACTGTTTTCTACTAACTTGATTTTTCAAAAATCCATATCCTGCTGAAATAGCAGTTGTAAAGATGGCAGTAACCACTACTCCTATATATAAATAACTGTAAATTGCTCCAAAGTCCTTTACAATTTCTATCATAGGTAATTCTAAATTATAAATTCTCTCATTCCCTCTTAATAATAAACTAAATAGGCTAACACCTAGCAAGCTTAATATAACAGCACATATCCCACCTACTTGCTTCGCCTCTGCTTTTGAGGTAATATATGGCTTTAACTCTATTAGCATTGGTACTAGCATGATACTATTATAACTGGCATATAAAATACTGCTAATTATCCATTGCCAAGCATTCGGTGTATCTAATGCTTTCATTTCCAAATAAGAAGTAGTAAAATCTAAATTTTGTACTCCCAAATAGAGAATAAATAAAATCAAAGCTGGAATTAAAATGCTATTAACTGCCATAATTCCTTTCATATCTTTTTGTAAAATAAGATAACAAAACATAGACATTAGAATAGAACATGCCCAAATAGGAAAGCCAAATTCCTGGTGAAAAAGAGCACTCATCCCTGCCACCATAATATAAAATGAAACAAGTAAAAATAGAGAAATAATAATAGAAATCGCTTGATTGAAAATTCGATGTGTAGTACTCATCTTTTTTAATAGTTCATCATAAGATGCTACTTGCATTTTTTCTGCTATACGAAGTACCTGGTAAATAATTATTCCTGAGAGGCTACAAGATGCTATCATCCCTATAGCTCCCCCATTTCCATATTGATTAAAAAATAACCATATCTCTTGCCCTGAAGCAAAACCTGCTCCTATGATTGTTCCTATTACTACAAAAACTACTTTTAAAATCGACTTCATATAAAAAACTCCCTCATATTATAAAATATGAGAGAGTTTTCTATTTAGAATTATTTTTTACGTCTTCTTAAAACCCACACAACAATTCCAATGACAACAATAAGAACTGGAATTGTAAAAATAATAGTTAATATCATTTTATTTTGTGCTTCTGTTACATCATAATTAACAACTTCTATATTTTTACGAATCGTAATGTTATTTTCTCTTTCTGTTAAATAAGAAATAGAGTTTAAAATAATATCTTTGTTATTTGAAAAATCTAATGCATAAGATGCATGGGTTTGACTAATTGGTATTTGTGTATTGGTTGCAAATGCAGTGTTAGCAAATACAATTAGTTTAGAAGCAGTTTCATCATCAATTTGCTTTGTAAGCATTGCTGCTACTGTGTTTCCACTTGCATCTTCGTCACTTGAGATTTTACTTAGGTTTGTGTTTTGTAAATCTGTACGATAAAATGCTTTATCACTAACAGTTGCTAATATTTCAGTTGTTACATTTTTTTCTTTTAATTTATCGTCTGACACTATGGTAAGTCTTCCTGGATTGATTAAACATACATTTAAATCCATTGTCATATTTTTAGTAATGCTAGAACTGCTATTGATAGTAGATATAACGAAATTTGGTGCACCAGATACCATTTTATTGCTATCGCCTTCTAAAATAACACCATTTGAAATGCTAACCCCATATTCGTCTAACACTTTTTGGAAGTTTGGCAATTTTACATTATCTAAGTTTGGGTCTAATAATAGTAAAATTTCTCCACCCTTTTTGATATAATCAAGAATTCTATCTTTTTCAATTTCTTTGATATCTTCTTTTAAAGCAGTTATTACAAGCACTTTGCAGTCATCTGGTACTTTTCCTGCTGTAATTAAATTAAGTTCTTCTACTTCGTTTGCTTCTTCTACAAAAGCATTTTGTAAATATTGAAAATATGTTGTTGAATATATATTATGTCCTGTTAAGAAACAAATTTTAGGTTTTTCTACTGTTGTAACATCTAAAATTGCATTTGTTAGCTTTTCTTCTGTAACATCAATTTGTTGATAGGTAGAATAGTCCATAGTTACTAAGTCATATTCCTGTAAGAGTTTTTCTCTATTTTTCGTGGAAATAACTACAAATGCACTTGTATCTGTAACACCATATTCATTTTTCCACTCAGTTTTGGATAATAAGTTTTCTACTTTTTCTATTTTTATATGGTCATTTAATCTTACATATTGATTAGCTAAGTCTATCATAGATTCACCAAAGTTATAAATCGAAATAGTAACATCTGTATCTAAATTTTGTAGTTTATCTTTTGTTTGTTGTGAAATGGAATATAGTTTCTCTTTTGTCAAATCTATATCCGCAAATTCAGCTTTTTCTACTGCAAAATTAATTGCTAAATAGGCACAAATAATAATTGCAACAAGTAAAAGTGTTAATGTCATACTTCTAAGCCACTTATTTTTAATAATTTGTATAAATTTGTTATCCATGTTTTCTCCCTTCCTATTTTACTGATTTTCTTCTTTGCATAATCATAATAGTAATTAAAATAAATACTGTTGCAAATGATACAAGTCTTACTACTTCTTGAATAGATATGACACCTGCTGGGAATTTTTGATAACTACTCATTAAATCAATGAGTGTATATGAGTCGCCAAAGTTTGGTAAGAACCATGGTATTACTAAAAATACAATGGTAATAATAGCTGAAATTACTTGATTTTCTGTAATACTTGATGCAAACATTCCTAGTGAAATAGCAGCTATAGAAAGGATTAAAAATCCTAGCATCATCACTAAAACAGGTACAATATTTGGCGCTTGGAAAAAGCATAAAATTATGTAGTACATAAATGAAATAACAAGAGTAATAGCTATTAATGCTACTGCTGCTAAAAACTTTCCAAAAACAATTCCTGTAATACTTTTAGGAGATGTTAATAATAGTTGCTCTGTCCCATTTTTTCTTTCTTCTGCAAACATTCTCATTGTAATAATAGGAACAATAATTAAAAGTCCATATCTTGCTGTATTGAAGTATAAATTTCCCATATCAATCATTCTCTGAGAAATCGTTGTTAAATAGAAAAATAGACTAAATACCATTAGGAATAAACCTATTGCTACATATCCTATTGGAGATAAGAAATAGCTTTTTAGTTCTTTCTTAAATACTGCTAACATTATTTATCTCCTCCTTTTTTCTTATTTTCTTCCTTTTTAGCTTGTTTTGCTTTTGCCTTTTCTTCTTTTTCTTTTGCTTTTTGCTCTTTCTTTTGAGCTTTTTGTGCTTCTTTCTCTTTTGATGGTTCTTCTACTTGCTTACTACTAGTTGTGTCAATTAATTTGATAAAAGCATCTTCTAAAGTAGATTCACTTTTCTTTAATTCAAAAATGACAATTTCTTGTTTTGGTAATACTTCAAATAGTTTCTTTCTTAAATCTAACTCACCTGAAGAACTAATAGCATATTGCTTTGTTCCATCCTCATTATCTTTTATAAATCTGACTTCACTAATCTCTTTTACCACTTCTTGTAATTGTTTCATATTTTCCTTTGGATCTTCTACTGTTAATAAAATTGTATCTTTCTCTTTTGTCTTATTTTCTAGATTTTCAGGAGTATCTATTGCCACAATTTTTCCATGATTTATAATAACTACTCTTTCACAAATTTGGCTTACTTCTGATAAGATATGGCTACTTAAAATAACAGTATGCTTCTTTCCTAGTTCTTTAATAAGGTCTCTAATCTCTGTAATTTGTTTTGGGTCTAGTCCAACTGTTGGTTCATCTAAGATAATAACTGCTGGGTCACCTACTAAAGCTCCTGCCATACTTACTCTTTGTTTATACCCTCTTGATAAATTACGAATGATTTTGTTTTGAACATTTTCTAAGCCTACTTCACTAAGAACTCTTTCTACCATTTCTTTTCTTGGTTTAGATTTTACACCTTTTAGTTCCGCCATATAGCTCACAAACTCTTTAACTGTTAGTTCCGTATATAAAGGAGTTCCTTCTGGCATATATCCAATTTGTTTTTTTGCCTTTTTAGGCTTTTTAGCTATATCAAAACCGATTTACAATAATTTGCCCTTCCGTTGGCTCAATAAAGCCTGTAATCATATTCATAGTAGTACTTTTACCAGCACCATTTGGTCCTAAAAATCCTACAACCTCGCCATCTTTTACTTCAAAACTAATTTGGTCAACTGCTGTGATATTAGGATATTTTTTTGTGACATTTTTAATTTCTATCACCTTTGATTCCTCCTCTTTCCGATTTCCGTATATGTTTACTGGCTTATCTTATCATTATATTTTTGGGTGTGCAATGGTTTTATTAAAATTTCACATAGAATTTACATATTTATTGCTTTTGTTAGGATAGTTATTGTGAATGATTTGTTATCTTGAGGCATATACATGAAATGCGAGGAGTATGTTTATGGAATTGATTTATCCTTTTTTAATTGCTTTTTCCATGGTGTTTGTGAGTGAACTTGGTGACAAAACCCAGTTATTAGTCTTATCTTTTTCTAATAAAGGGCAAACTTTTAAAATCTTATTAGGTGTTGCCATTGGTTCGTTTTTTAGTCATGGAATTGCTATCTTATTTGGTAGTAGCGTGCATTTATTTGCAAATAGTAGCTTCCATTTTGCTATTCACTTAATTACTTACCTTTCTTTTCTGTTGATTGGATTTGTTTCTTTATTGCCTCCAAAAAATGACAATGAAGATGGAAAAAAGGATGGTTTGATTTATAAAATATCACATTTGAAATTAAATTATTGTTTGATTATTGCTTTATGCATTATGGTTGGAGAACTTGGAGATAAAACTTTTTTAGCTTCTATTGGTTTAGGAGTACAATATCCTCATAGCAAAATCGCCTTAATTGCAGGGGCTATTTGTGCTATGGTAATTTGTGATTTTATTGCCATTTTATTTGGGAAGTTTTTGAATAAATATATCTCCGAAAAAACAATGCAAAAATTATCTGGCATTTTGTTTTTGTTGTTTGGAATGATTGGGATTTTGGGAATTTTAGTCTAAGTAATCATTATTTATAGAATAAAGTACTTAAATATTTTATGGTATTTTCAATATTGTGTGAGGTACTATACTTTTTAAATCAAAAAAGCAATTGATTTTACTTTTTCTTTTATTTGTGCTATACTAATACATATTATTTTGAAAGAGGATAGAGAAATGACAAGTAAACAAAGAGCATATTTGAGAGGACTAGCAAATAACCTACAACCAATTTTTCAAATTGGTAAATATGGCTTATCTGATAATTTAATCAAACAATTAGATGATGCCTTAGAAGCTAGAGAATTAATTAAAATTAGTGTTTTAGAAACTGCTCCAGACAGTGTAAAAAGTCTAGGAGAAGAAATTGCAAATTCTACTAATTCTGTTTGTGTACAAACAGTTGGTAGTAAAATTACTTTATATCGTGCTAAGAAAAAGGACGCTAAAATTGTATTGCCTAAATAATGAATAACTATTTAAAGATATCTATAGGGATTATGTTAAGGTATCCTTTCCTGCTCTGGCTGGCATGGTGGCTATGCTAACTGGCTCATTAATACGAGCAACGGTTTCGTACGTGGTGGCACTAACAGTAATAACAGCGGAGTGTTCTCCTTCAATAACGGCAACAACTGGACTAGTAACGCCTACTGTGGTCGTGGAGTAGCAGTAGTCGGCACCGGACTTTAATATAGAAAATCAGAGGGAAAAACTTTAAGGAGTTTTTCGAGTATATCTATATTATTAAAGAAACATAATTCCTTCCTAATATGGTAAAATAGAAAAGAAAGATATATCGTAAGTAATGATAATGAACACGATATATCTTTTTTTATTTATTTTTTTATTTATTTTTTTATTAAATCTCTTATAAAATACTGGTTTCCTTCTCTGTCTTTTGTTCGTAAATTTGGAAAAGTCCTTTGTATTCTCTCATTTGTAAAATAGTCTTCTTCTATTTTCCTAATCCATGAAATATTAGAATATTGCATTTCCTCTTGATAATATTGTTTGACTGCTCTGGTTTCATAAATATGAATTGCCCAAACTGTTACGATAGCATCTACTACTAAGAAAAGAAATATCCCAATTTCAGTAGAAGCTTTTATTTTTAAATTAATTCTGTCAATTAGCTTATCAATTAATGGCTTTATCCATTTCATTAATATGATAGCTAGTATCCCCCATGATATAGAAAAACTGACACATATTCTGCCATTAATATGAATTTTGGTATAAGAATAGTCCCAAAATGTGGCTCCATAAATGGCTTCTAGTCCATAACTTAATATATATTCTGTTGCAGCCCCAATTAAAGCTCCATAAAAGAATAATTTGAAATAACTTTTCTGATCTACTTGATTTAAGAGAAATATTAAAAAAATTGCTCCTACTCCGTAAACTGGGCAAAAAGGCCCCCATAAAAGACCTTTTCTACTTTCCCAGACTCCCATGGAATAGTAACCATAGATAGTTTCTATGATTAACCCTAAAATACTAAATAAAATGAAGTACCAAAATATTTGGTGTATGTTTATTTTTTTTTTCATTTATGCTCCTATGAGTTGTATTACTGTATTTAATATTATAGCAAAAGTATTCCAAAAAAAGTGGATGGATATATTTGTAAAAATATTATTTGTTTTTGCATAACTTCTTGCTAGAAAATAGCCAAGTAAAGTATATGGAATAATATAGATATACATTAGCAAATTTTCTTCTGCATATAGCATATGTGCTGCCCCAAATATCAAGCCACTTATTATCATAAATATAATATCATTTGGAATTGATTTTCTAAGTAAACCTCTAAACATGAATTCTTCTAAAATTGGCGCAAATAGAATTGCCATAGTAGCAGTAAGTACTAGCGGAAGTTCATTTAGCTGTGCTTGGTTAGTAGATATTTGTCCTGCTATTAGTGCAATTGGCACACTGATAATAATATAAACAATAAAGAAGATACCTAGTTTAGGGAATATGTATTTCATATAAGTTTTGAAGTTTCCTTTGAAAGTAAGAAAGTCTCTTTTAATGTCTTTTCTTAAAAGATACCCTAAAATAAGGGCTTGTATTCCATATAATAGAAACATTCTAAAAATTGGTGGTATATTTAATAAAAATGGCATTGGAATTAATCCTGAATAGAAGATGGCAAATAAAAAAATCCATAATAGGAAATATATCCATTTTTTTTTGACTTCTATTTTCTCTAATTCTGGCAATTTTAATGGTTCTTTTGGCTCTTCTACAACATCTTTAGTGTCTATAAATAGCAGTACCATTGCTATAATTCCGCCAATAATATGCACAATTCCTCCAAATAGCATTTGGATAATATTGAGTGCTATTAATAGCTTTTTGTGTTTGATTAACTTTTGTACTAAAATTAAGTTTAAAATATTGATAACTGTCAAGCAAGATAGTAAAACAATTTGTACTTCTAGTGAAATACTTGGCACTCCTTCTATTTGTGTCCCTTCGTAGGGAACTATACCACTTAGAAACAAATATATACTAGATAGCCCCACTAATATTGCAATAGCAGCTATCGTTCGAATGATAATTTGCTTAGCTTTTAATTTCATATTTTTCCTTCTTTCTTAACTTGGTACTTTTGGTTTCATTTTAATGTTTTCTTTAGTATATGGCAAATCGTTCAAAAAAGCAATATTTTTCTTGACATCCTAACGCAATTGTGGTATGATTGTAATCGTTCATGGGTCAGTAGCTCAGTTGGATAGAGCACAGGCCTTCTAAGCCTGGGGTCGGGGGTTCGAATCCCTCCTGGCTCACCATTATCAATGATTTCCTCAACTTAGACTTGCAAAATAAACTTGGGGAAACCATAATAGCAATAGAACTTATATATCGGCTTATATAAGTTCTTTTTTATATTAACTTGCTTTTCTCTCATAGAATACTACTTTATATGCTTCTTGCATTGCTAATCTCTTTCTCTTTGCAGATACTTTGATGTAATATTTCTGTGTTGTTTCAAAATTTGAATGTCCCATAAGTTTCATAAGTACAATTTCTTGCATTCCATTTTCAGAGCAGAATGTGGCAAATGAATGTCTTAGTCCATAAGGAGATATTCTATCCAATTTATATTCATCACATAATTTTGGTAATGCACTAGATAATGTTTCTGCTACATAAGGATGATAATTTCTACCTAAAAACATATATTCATTTTCAGACCATACTCTATGTCTATCCTTTATTGCTCTTGATTTTTTAAATATTTCTTGCTGATACTTCTTATGTTTTAGTAATAATTCTCTCAGTCTTGGGTTAAGAGGAATTCTACGATATGACTGTGGTGTCTTTAATTTATCATCACTTCTATAATGCCCAATTTTATTACCTGCTTCATCATATTTAATAAAAGATTTATAAGCATTATTTATAATTAATTCGTTATTTTCAAGGTCTAATGCTTTCCACTTTAAACCGACATGCTTCTTCAGGTCTAATTCCTGTTAGTAACATTGTTTCAAATAGAATGGACATATCAGTATTAATTTCTTCAAATTTATCTAAATATGTATCTTGGTTTTCAGGCTCTATGTAGTTGTCATCTATTTCTTCTCCTTCTGCTTCTAACTTTTCAGGTGGCTTATCTACTTTTTTTACTGGGTTAAAATTAGTTTTATTATTGTCTATTGCATATTCAAATAACATATTTAAAACTATATAACTCTTATTCTTACTATGTTGTGATTTTATACTCTTGATTAAATATTTTATTGTTTCATCAGTTACCTGTGCTAAATATAGTATTTTATTTTGTTTGAAATATGGTAATATGTCATTTGTTAGTTTATCATAATCACTATCAACTGTTTTCTGTGATAAAGGCTTTTGGTTATCTTCTGTCTTTTTACATAATGATAATCTGTATAAATGCCATTCATTAACTAAATCTTCTATAACACATATTTCTTGATTTTCCTTTGTAGCAGGTGCAGCAACTAAGTTGTTACTAACATTATTTAATACTAATGCAGGAGCAGGTGCAACAATAGTAGGAGTAGGTGCAACTGCATTTTGTATATTTGGGTTATAAAATGGGATAATGTTAGTAGAAATTGCATTTACAATATTAGCATTTATAGTATTGATTTTATTTACTATTGCTAATGTTCTTGCTGTTATATCAGGTGTAATAATTCCTAAATTATTAATACTTTTCATAAGTCTTTGTGAGACTATCGTAAAAGTTGTGTAAATCGGATATCCTTCCGATTGATAACTTGAAAAAATTGA
>JAAWNJ010000047.1 GCA_022798895.1 Clostridia bacterium
TTGTAGTATCTATTTTCATCTGTTACTAATACACTTGATGCTACTAATAATATAGTTAGTAGCATCATTATTATCTTATTTATTGTTTGCTTCATTTTTTCCTCTTTGACATAACATTTTATATTCTAAAAAGTTCTATTGCATTTTTCTATATAGTTTTTTATTTTTCCACAATGATATAAAGAGTAGCTCGAGAACCGCTCAATTACCTCTTTAAAATTGCATAAACTATATGTCCCTCCGATCCGACAAATGCTCGTTGTAAAAACCTCCTCGAACAATACGAGAATATTTAGACACCAGCTCAACAGGTTGCATAGTCCATTCCCCAACATTACCATATAAATCATAAATGTTATTCACTTTATAATTTTCGTTTGTTCCAGTAGGAATCACTCCATCCTTTGGCGTTGTATAATGTCCTTTTCCACTTTTTTGATTTAAAAAGGCTAATTTTTCAGTATCTTGTTTTAAAAACCAATTTAAAGTAGCATCCCATTGTGTCCCCCAAATCAAGGTACTTGCAGCACCCGTCCCTATTGTCATTTCTTTATTTTTCTGATACTGTACAAACCAACTCTGCTTGTTAATAGAGTCATCACCTTCGCCCTGCACTGATTTTGCCTTAGCTGTATTTAAACCACCTGTTTCATATCTGCCTATATAAAATCCTCCATATTTTTCTACACTTTCTTTCATTTTCATAAATTCATCTTTTAATTGTTCATCAAATTGTGCAATTGAATCTACTTTGATTCCAGCGGAAGTAATGTCGCTTAATTGGTATCCATCATCATACTTACCTTTAGCATTAAAGTATCCACTACCAGGTTCCATTCTCTTATCGGATCCATCAGGTCCCGCCTTTGGCGGATAGCTGCTAGTGCTACTATGCCTGTATGGTTGTCCTTGTACTTCACCATCTGAATTCGTAGTAAACATTGGACATTCATCCTTAAATTCTGAATATGGTACCCATACAAATTGATTTCTTGTTTTTCTAGCATTTGAACTATCAACATTATCATTATTGATTTTATTTAGTTCATCTTCATCATTTTCTGTTACATTCTGGTATATAACAAATCCTCCATCTACTGTATTTTCTATTTCTTGTTTATCTCCCACATTTCTATTCACTTCTGATGCTGTGAAACCTTTTGGAACAGGTACAACTTTATCATCAGCACTTTTTACTGGTGTCACTTTGTCTAGATCCCATGCTTCTGGATAATCTAACTCATCTGGTGGATTAGTACTTCCTCCTCCATTTCCATATTCTTCTTTTAACATATTTACTAAGTTTCCTAACTCATCCTGCTCCTTTTGCATTCCTGCTTCTGTTTCATTTTTCGCTTGTTGTGCTAATTTAATAATTCCATTATCACCCAATACATAAGTTAGTGTAATTCCTGCTAAGATTAATAAAACTACTATTGTTACAACTAAGGCTACAAGTGTAATTCCTCGATTAGAAGTTTTTCCACTTGTAAGGTTATACTGGTAGTATCTTCCATCATCCCCCTTGTTATTTAAACTATAGCTCTCTAGAGTACCAATGCTTTCAAGACTTAGTTTTCTGTTTCTAATCTTCATCTTCTTTCCTCCTAGTTTTTCATGTTTTTTCAAACTTTCTTTTGTATCAATATCTTAATTTCTCTTTATTGATAAATACATTTTAACAATAAACTTAATAAACTGTCAATCTATTCTCACATTTTTACTTCTGACTAATTTGAGCATACTTTTTTAACTTCTCATAAGCTAAATAATTGACGCTACCTGCTGGAAAATGCCCTTCACTATCCTTTTTACCTGCTGGCACTCCTGTTAATATTTCAATTCCTTCTTCAATTGTCGTAATTGCATAAATATGGAACTTTCCTTCCTTTACTGCTTGTACAATTTCATTTGATAAATTCAAGTTCTTTATATTTTGCTTTGGTATCATAACACCATGTGTTCCATCTAATCCACGCATCTTACAAATTTGGAAAAATCCTTCTATTTTATCATTTACTCCACCAATTGGTTGAATTTCTCCTTTTTGATTGACTGATCCTGTTACTGCAATTGCCTGATTAATTGGTATTCCTGCCAAACTTGACAAAATAGCATATAACTCTGTACTTGATGCACTATCACCATCTACTCCACTATACAACTGTTCAAAACAGATACTTGCTGTTAGGGAAAGTGGAATGTCTTGTGCAAACATTTCTCCTAAATATCCACTTAAGATTAATACTCCTTTTGAATGCGAAGAACCTGAAAGTTCTACTTCTCTTTCAACATTGATAATACCACTTTTTCCTGTATAGGTATTTGCTGTAATTTTAACAGGCTTTCCAAAGCTATATGTTCCAATGTTCATAACTGTAAGTCCATTAATTTGTCCAGTAGTAAATCCAGTGGTTTCAATTAAAAGGGTATTTTCTTCTATCATTTCCATATAACGGCTATCATATTTTTTTACTCTTTCAACACTTTCTTTTAATGCCTTGTCTACATGTTCCTCATTTACTGTTTTAGAACGTGACATTCTAGCCCAAGTAGCTGCTTCTCCAATAATTTGTGCTAAATCACTAAAACGTGTAGAAAGTTTTTCTTGGTTTTCTGCAATCTTAGAAGCATATTCTATCATTTTTGCAACCGCTTCTTTGGTAAGTGGTGGTAATTCTTCTTGTCTACAATATCCAGCCATAAATCTTGCTAGTTTATTCATATTTTCCATGGTAATTGGAGCATCAGCTTCAAACTCTACTTTAATTTTAAATAATTTTCTAAAATCATTATCCATTTGAAGTAATGTCTGATAAATATTTTCTTCTCCAATAATAATTACTTTCAAATTTAAAGGAATTGGTTCTGGTTTTAATGAAATCATTACCATTGAAGAACGTGGATCTGCTGCATTTTCAATACCCAATTCTTTTGTTCTCAATGCTTTTTTTAGGGATTCATAGCATAAACTATTACTTAGTAAATCATTTGCTTGGAAAATAATATAGCCACCATTTGCTTCATGTAAAAGTCCTGGTTTCAGCATGGTATAGTCGGTTTTTAGTGCTCCATAATAATTTTCATATTCTAACTTTCCAAAAATATTGTGATAAGAATAGTTAGAATCCATAATCACTGGTGCACCTTCTAATTTACTATTATCTATAAATAGATTAACACGATAATTCAGCCATGGTTTTACTAATTCTGGCTTCACATTTTGTGCTGGCTGTGCTTGTTGTTTATCATTTTTGTCATCTGCAATAAAGTGTGAAATATTTTTCAAAATATCTTTCTTAATGCTATCTAAGAAATGATTAATTTTCTTATTTCTTTTATACTTTGATTTAATATAGTTAATATGAGTATTAACTGTTAGTAGTGCAACATTTGATTGCCATTCCTCTATTTTCTGTGCTGATTCCCTTTCAATGGATTTAATTTCTCCAATTGCCTCCATAATATGTTGTTGTACAATACCTGATTTATCTTCATATTCTTTTCTAATATTTTCATCTAATTTGTTAAACTCTTCTTCAGCAATTGCTTTTCCATTCATAATAGGCATCATATAAATTCCTGTTTGTGATGCTTTTACTTGAAAACCATATTCTGAAGATTTTTGGTTTAATTTTTCCATTAAAAGATTTCTTTTATCTTCAAATTCTTGTTTAATTAATGCTCTTTCCTTTTCAAACTCTTCATTATTGAATGTAGATTTAATATCAATTTTAACATCATCAATAAAATGATCCATCAAATTGCAAAACTCTTTCCCTCCACCTGCTGGAAGTGCTACTGCTACTGGCTCATTTGGATTATCAAAATTATAGATATAACACCAATCTTGTGGTGCTTTTTTCTTTTTGGAAATAATGTCTAGATAATTTCTAGTATACATTGTCTTCCCAACTCCACTTGGTCCTTCTACATATAGGTTATATCCTCTAACATCTACATTAAGACCAAATTCAAGAGCTTTAATTCCTCTATCTTGTCCAATTCCAGTATCAATTGGATCTAAATCTGCAGTAGATGCAAACTCAAACCTATCTGGATTACATACCATCTTTAGTTCTTTATAACTTAATTCATTTGTTTTTTTCATTTTTTCCTCCTTGGTTTGTCAGTTTAGAGACATTAATTTAACTGACATAATAACTGCATTGTCTGTATTATGATAATATTTTTTTCGAAGCCCTACTTGCTGAAAATCAAATTTTTGATATAAGCTAATAGCTGGTTTATTTTTCTCATTGACTTCTAAAGTGATATTTTGTGCTTTTAATTGTTTAGATAATTCAAAAATTTCATTTAACAGCTTTGTTCCTATTCCTTCTTGTCTTTTACCTTTTCTCACTACAATATTCATAATATTGACTTCTTCTATAACTTTTAATATTCCTGCAAAGCCTACAATTTCTTCATTTTGTTTTGCTACTATGTAATAAGAATCTAAACCGATTCTTATTTTCTAATTCTTCTTGCAGTGTTCTTACTGTCCAAAAATCATCAAAGTCTCGTAATAAATTATCCTTGATTTGTTCTAAATCAGATAATTGCATTTTTGTTATTTCTAATTTCATTTGACTTTCCCTCTATTTCTTTTTTATTAATCGATCTTTTCCTTCTATAAGAAATCAATTTGATAAGCTTATTTAGTCTTTTCTTCTAATGCAAGCTCTGCTTGTGATTTTCTTAAATAGACTGGAGATAAAATAGAAGAACTACCTGATTTTCCATTTTTATATTTAGTGTAACCAATTTTAGCAATCGTTATTCCTAATCCAACATTTTGCTCATTTGCAATTTTGTATTGTTTTTGTATTTCTTTTAATTTTTCATCTGTCAAATTTAAAAATGCTAACTCTTCTTGTATGGTTCGTAATTTATTCTTCTCATCTTTACCTATTTCATAATATCCTACATAAGCATTTCCATGTCCAGCGTCAATAAGGGCACATATCTTTCCTTCTTCTTCTAAGCTATATGCCAATACTTCTAGTGAGTTTACTCCAACTACTGGAATATCCTTACTATCTGCAAAAGCTTTAGCAGTTGCAATTCCTATCCTTACTCCTGTAAAAGAGCCTGGTCCTATACAACATACTATCAAATCAATATCATTTAACGATAGATGGCTCTTTTGAAATGCTTCGTCTATCATAGGCATTAATTTTTGCGAGTGAGTCTTTTCTTCTTCATTATTTAACTCTATAATCTTTTCTTCATCTTCTGTAATAACTACTATAGCATTTTTAGAAGATGTATCTAAGCTTAAAATTTTCATTTTCATTTTTGCTAGTTCTTTAGGCTAACATTTCTCCCTTCTCTAGGCTTTTTATTTTCTATCTAAATACATTAATATACTTTTCTCCAAAGGGTTCTATTTGCAATTCCCTATATTCTTCATTTCCCTCATTCTTCTTAAATGTCACTTTAATATAATTAGCTGGTAAGATACTTTCTATCATTTCTCCCCATTCTATTAAACAAATACCTTGTTGGAAATATTCTTCTCCACCTATTGCATAAAATTCCTCTGTATCAGCTAAACGGTATACATCAAAATGATAGATATTAACATTTTTAGCATAATATTCATTTACTATTGTAAAAGTAGGACTAGAAATTTCATTTTCTAATCCAAAATATTTTAATACCCCTTGTACAAACTTCGTTTTGCCTGAACCAAGTTCTCCTGATAATACAACAATATCTTTTTTCATTAACTTAGAGGCAAATCTCGAAGCAAATTCAATGGTATCTTGTTCACATTTGGAAATAAATCGAATCATTTTATATTCCTTTCTCTTTCTATAGCATATTTTATCCCAAGTTACTTATTTTGTAAAGAAAATTTACTAGAAAAATTGACGAAAAAAACG
The DNA here is from genome assembly GCA_022798895.1 of Clostridia bacterium. Classification (GTDB taxonomy): domain Bacteria; phylum Bacillota; class Clostridia; order TANB77; family CAG-508; genus CAG-273. The sequence continues at coordinate 5,892 of JAAWNJ010000047.1, forward strand.
TTTTTTTGAACCCCAGCTATATCCTTGCATTTTCATGGAAAAGATGATATAATATTTACGCATAGCAAGTTGCTATGGTATTATTTTTGAGAAAGGATGGCAACTATGGCATTTTCAAATCATGAATCTGCTTTTCGGGACCGTGAATGGCTAAGTTTTGCTCGAAACTTTACCCCTATTGTTATTGTTATCGAACGCGGTACTGGCAGAAGCTATGGTCTTTGTACCTATCAATGTATGGATGGCTGGGGCATCTGTAATGCAGAAAGGACTAGAATTATTGTTCCAGAAAGGAAACAGTATCATTCAGCAAAAATTCTTGCTAATGCTCAACTATTAATAGCTGGTAGTTTTAATACTGGCTGGGATATCTTTTCTCTGAATGGTAATTTTCTGAAGCATCTTCCGCCCATGTCCGTATCCGAAGTGGCTAGTACTATACAAAAAACATCCAATCGCAAGTCTCGCTGATTCTTCCATATCAAAAAATAGGAACCCTGTTAATCAGGGTTCCTTTTTATATTCTAAAGCTATTTCATATAACTTTATTCTTTTCCTTCTTCTACTGGAGCATCTTTTACATCTTCAACGGCTTCTTCTTTTACAGTATCTACAGTTTCTTGTACCACTGGATTTTCTGTTTCAACAGCAGGTAGCTCTTCTGGAGCTGCTTCAACTGGTGTTCCATCAGCCTTTGCTTCTACAACTGTTTCTGTTTTTACTTCACTAGTAGCTTCAACATTTTCTACTACTTCTTCAGCAATTGGTTCTTCTACTAAATCTTCTTTTACAATAATTTCTTTATCTTCAATTCTAGCACCTGTATTTTCCTTTGTCTTAGCAGCTTTACCAATTCTATCTCTTAAATAGTATAACTTAGCACGTCTAGCTTTACCAACTCTTACTACCTCTACTTTTTCTACTAATGGTGAATGAATTAAAAATGTTTTTTCAACACCTACACCATAAGAAATCTTTCTTACTGTAAAAGTAGCATTTACTCCTCCGTTTTGTTTTTTAATAATAATTCCTTCAAATACTTGAATTCTTTCTCTGTTTCCTTCTTTAATTTTTTGATGTACTCTAATAGTATCACCAATTTTTAAATCAGGAATTTTATTCTTTAATTGTTCATGTTCAATTGATTTTATGATATCCATGATTTGAATATCCTCCTTTCTACTTTAATAAATCTGGTCTTTTTTGTCTTGTTATTTCTAACGACTTTTCTTGTCTCCATTTTTGTATGTTTTCATGATGTCCAGAAAGTAATACTTCTGGTACTTTTCTTTCTCTAAATACCTCTGGTCTTGTATATTGTGGATACTCTAGAAGTTTGTTTGAAAAAGATTCTTCACAGATAGAGTCCTCTTTTAGTACACCTTCTACATATCGACTAACACTATCGATTAGTACCATTGCTGGAAGTTCTCCACCGAGTAAGTACATAATCCCCTATGGATATCTCCTCATCTACAATCTCATCTAGTACTCTTTGGTCAATTCCTTCATAATGTCCACATAATAGGATTAAATGTTGTTCTTTGGAAAGTTCTTGCACTTTTGCCTGATTTAATGTTTGTCCTTGTGGTGATAAATAAATAACTTTTGCATTTTCTTTATTAGTAATAGAAGAATAGGCATCATATACTACATCTGGCATAATTACCATTCCTGCCCCTCCACCATAAGGAGTATCATCTACTTTCAAATGCTTATTTTTTGAAAAGTCCCTCATATTCACAAAATTAAATTCTAAAATATGATTTTTACTAGCTCTTCCTAAAATGCTTTGCTGTATTGGCTCAAACATTTCTGGAAAAAGAGTTAATACATCAAATCGCATAGCGCATTCCTTCCTATACTAGTCCTTCTAATAAATGGACAACTATTTTTTCTTGTTCTAAGTCAATTTGTTTGATAACGTCTTTAATTGCTGGTAATAGAATTTGTTTGCCTAGCTCATCTTTAATAACATAGATGTCACTAGCCCCTGTATTATATATATCATCTACTTTTCCCAATAGATTTCCTTCCTCTGTATATACCTCTAAGCCTATTAAGTCAGCTATAAAGTAAGTATTTTTTGGAAGTTTTCTTGCTTTTTCTCTTGGAAGCTTTATGTAACAATTACGATATTTTTCTGCTTCTTCGACAGTATCAATTCCTTTTAGTTTTAATAATACTTGGTTCTTACTGTATTTTACTTCTTCAATTTGTATTTCTTTGATACTACCTTTTTTATCTACTAAAATCGTTTCCATTTCTTCAAATTGAGAAATAGCATCTGTAAAAGGATTTACCTTTACCATACCTTTAATTCCAAAGTGATTTACTATCTGTCCTATCTCAAAATATTGCTGTTTCATCAAAATTCCTCTTAATTTACAAATTCTACATTAATTCTTTTATGTTCTTTTCCTGCTACAGATTTCATTACCATACGAATTGCTTTTGCTGTTTTTCCTTGTTTTCCAATAATTCTCCCCATATCTTCCTCAGCAATTTTTACTACATAATTTGCTTTTCTTTCTTCTAAAGTCTCTGTAATAACTACTGCTTCTTTATTATCTACCATGTTTAGAATTATTGTTTCTAAAATTTCTTTCATCTTGACTCCTCTTTAATTCTAATTTTCAAAAGAATTAGTATATCGCTAGGCGTACGAATTTAAAATTTATGAGTCGTACTAAAGTACGTCGATTAAATTTTAACTGAAGTACAACGACGCGAGATGCTGATTATTTTGGAAATTACTTAGATGCTCTTTCTACTAAATTCTTAACTGAATCTGTTGGTTTTGCACCATTTTTGATCCATTGTTCAAATTTTTCATTATCAATAATAATTGTAGAAGGTTCTGTCATTGGATCATAAGAACCAATCTTTTCGATGATTTTTCCATCTCTTGGGCTTTTAGAATCTGCTACAACAATATGATAGAATGGAGCTTTTTTAGCACCTTGTCTTTGTAATCTGATTTTTACCATTTAATTTCACCTCCTGCATATTTTTTCTATCTATAAAATTTAAAAATTAATATCAAAATTTAAAATTCTTAAGGTCATTAGTATCTAAACTGTTCATTAATTTTTTCATGCCACCTTTGTTACTTTGCATTTTCTTCATCATTTTTTGTGTCATTTCAAAAGATTTCATAAATTTATTAATATCTTGAACTGTTGTACCACTACCTTTGCTAATTCTAAGTCTTCGATTGCCATTGAGTAAACGCGGATTTCTTCTTTCCTCTTTTGTCATAGAGCATATCATCGCCTCTATTTTGACAAATTCTTTATCGTCTACTTGTACATCTTTTAACTGGTTCATACCTGGAATCATCTTTAGGATAGAAGAAAAAGAACCCATTTTTTTAACTTGTCTTAATTGTGCTAAGTAATCATCTAAATCTAATTCTTTTTTCTTAAGCTGTTTTTCTAATTTTTCAGCTTCTTCTATATCAAAATTTTCTTCTGCTTTTTCAATAATGGATAATACATCACCCATTCCTAAAATTCTTTGTGCCATTCTATCTGGATGGAATACTTCAATATCACTTAGTTTTTCGCCAGTTGCTACAAATTTGATTGGTCTCCCTGTAATTTTCTTAACAGATAATGCAGCACCTCCACGTGTATCACCATCTAACTTGGTAAGTATTACACCATCAATTCCTAATTCTTCATTAAAAGATTGTGCAACATTTACTGCATCTTGACCTGTCATACTATCTACAACTAATAAGATTTCATGTGGCTTAACATTTGCTTTGACATTTTTTAATTCTGTCATTAATTCTTCGTCAATATGTAAACGTCCTGCTGTATCTAAGATAACTACATCATTCAATTTACTCATAGCAACTGACATTGCTTGTTTTGCAATATGAACTACATCTTTAGATTGTTCATTGCTAAAAACTGGAATATTAAGTTGCCCACCTACTACCTGTAATTGCTTAATAGCAGCTGGTCTATAAATGTCACAAGCAACTAATAATGGCTTTTTACCTTGTTTACGAAGTATATTTGCTAGTTTTCCTGCACTTGTCGTTTTACCTGAACCTTGCAAACCTACTAGCATAATAACAGTAGGAGGATTTGGTGTAAAATTAATCTTGCTTTCTGTTCCTCCTAGCAGTTCAACCATTTCATCTTTTACAATTTTAATAACCTGTTGACCTGGTGTTAAAGATTTTAATACATCCTGTCCTAAAGCTTTTTCTTGTACACTATTAATAAATTCTTTTACTATCATATAGTTTACATCCGCTTCAAGCAATGCAAGTTTTACTTCACGAAGCATTTCCTTTAAGTCTGACTCTGTAATTCTTGCTTTTCCTCTTAATTTTCTTGTAATATCTTGAAGTTTTGAACTTAGTCCTTCAAAAGCCATCTTCACACCTCTTTCGTTTTTTATATTCTAGGAAATTACTCGCGTAAGCGTGTAATTGACGTAGAAGATAATTATTGCGATTGTTACAAATTCTTAAAGCTTCGCTTTTTAGAATTTGTTAACATCGCTTTTCTTTTAAGCATTTTGTTTTGAAGAGTTATACTAAACAGCTTAGCTCTTCTCTAACGTGGTTTAAGATCTTTTCCACTTTTTTATCAGAAGATGTTTCTTCAATTTTGCTTAATTCTTCTAGGATTTGTTGTAATTGTTTTTCTTGTTTCAATGTTTTTTCCATAAATGCTAGCTTTTCTTCTAATTCGAAAAGTTTATTTTCCCCCTTTTTGATAATATCTCTTACTGCCTGTCTTGTAATTTGATTATTTTCGGCAATTTCAGAGAGTGATAAATCATTGTTGTAGTAATCACTTAATACTTCATATTGTTTCTCTGTTAGCATTTTTCCATAAATTTGGCATAACATACTAACCTTCACATTCTTTTCCAATGACTTCACCTCTTCTTTTTTCCTAGGTTTTCAAAAATATTTTCAAAATTTGTAATGCTAATATACTTTACACTATTTTTTTAGATTTGTCAAGGATTTTGGAAGATTTTTTCATTTTCTAGTAACCAATCAACTATATTTTTCTTAGTTATTCCATTTTTTCTGGAACAGTCAAGTTTTGGAAATGGAATTATTTTTATTTTTTTGAAAAACGTCTTGACAAAACGAACAACTTTTTGTATATTATATACAAACATTGTTTTGCAAAACAATAATTTGTTAGGAGGTATGAATTATGAATATTTTAAACATTGCTATTAATAATGGAGAAGCTGCTATCACTGCACCTTGGAGTTGTTATACAGGTACTATTTCTATTCTAGGAACTATCCGTGAATTTCGTTTATATTACAAACATGTAAAAGCTTCTACTGTTAACTTTATCAACCATATTATCGAAGTAATACTTCCTAATAAATTTAAAAAAGCTAAAACAAACGACTTATTAAAAATTGTAGTTGCTAAATTATATGATAAAATTGCAGAACAAGAAATTGAAAGAGCAATGGAAAAAACAAGATTATTATTAGGATTTGCCCCTGAAGATTTTGCTATGAAAAGATTTAAAAATGGTCAAATATCTAAATGCTATACAGATGAAAAGAAAATTGTGATTAGCCCTGATATTGTAAAATATGATAGAAGAACAATTGAATACATTGTTTTACATGAATTTTGCCATTTAAAATATAAAACACATAGCAAAGGCTTTTGGCAAATGATGAAAACTTATATGCCTAATTATGAAAAATATGAAATGAGTATATGAAAAGCATCATAACCACGCCTAAAAGACGTGGTATGACTTTGCCCTAGAAGGGCCTGTAACCTGCCGAGTCCTACGACTACGAAAACCTGACAGCTGCAACAAGC
>JAAWNJ010000001.1 GCA_022798895.1 Clostridia bacterium
TTCTACTTTATCTGTTAGTTCTTGAACCGCTTTCCATAATAGAGATGTTAAAGAGTATTGCTCTACACCTTGTCCATCTTGGTCTACAACCTGTTCTGGGCAGTTATAGCCTTCTCCAATTACAAGTCCTATGTGTTTTTTAGTTCCCTTCTTCTCTTTTTTGAAGTTATACTCACAAATATCTGCTTTTTTTACTAATTCAAGAGCATTTACTTTTAGCTTTTTAATATTCTTCTTTTTTGACTTAAGAGATGTTTGAGTAAGTTTTGGAGTTGTAATACCATCTTGTGTAACACTTGTTTTTACTCCTTCACCTTTTTGTTGTAGCTCTAATCCTGCTTCTGATAAGATTGCTGTTTGTCCTGTAGCCTCATTGCTTTTTATAAATCCCATAAATGGTGACATTTCTGCTTTGTCTGAACCATCTGAAAGTAATATGTTTGGAAATGAACTTATATCTACAACTGCACCAGTATTATCTCTAATTATGATTTCAGAAGGATAAATTTCATTAGTATATTTACCATCACTAGTCTTTATTATTAAGTTTGCACTTCCCGATTTATTATCTTTTGGAGCAATAATTGTAGTAGTTCCATTTTTGTCTACATTAAAATTATTACTAATAATTGTCATTTCTTCTGTTGTTAAATCAAATACCTTTCCAACAAAAGATAGTTTATCTGCCTTTATTTTTGCTTCACTAATATCTCCATTTATCATTAATAAAATTTGCGCTGCAGTATATTCTTTTCCATCTACCTTCTTTTGTAGTTCTAAATTTATCCTATCTGCTAAAGTCTCAATAGTTGCAAACATTTCTACTTTGGTTGCAAAAGTCTTATTAAACTCGTTGTCTAAAATATATTCCGCATAGAATTTATTGCCAACTGTGTCAATTACATAAATATAATTATCTCCCTCAAATAGTTCTATATTAACCTTGTCCAGTGGCTCTTTAATTGGCTCTGTCAATTCTGTCAATACATGATATTCTGATAATGATAATCTACGCATTACATACGCTTCTTCTCTTGTAAAAACAATACTATCTGCTACGCTTCCTTTTCGTCTTATTTCTTCTATATCTATTTCGTATTCTTTCTTGTCTGGACTTGGGTTTGTTCTGCTTTGTTTGTCAACTATGATTTTGTATTTCATAATAATTCACTTCCTTCCATATTTGGATATAAATCATTAGATGGGTATAAATCCTCACTTGGAAATAAATAATTGTTGTATGTCTTATTTCCTTCTATTTCTAAGGTTAATATACTTGTCGCTCCTGCTTCTTTTAAATATATTTCTGTTACACCCTCTGCTTCTCGTTTGTACTCTACAGTGTTAGATACTTGTTGCTTGATACTATCTATATCTTGTTTGTATTGTGTAAGTTTATTTTCATGTTCTGTTTGTTCTTCAATTACATCTTCTACTATCCCATTTATTTTGTCTATTTTACGTTCTACTTGTCTAAATTTAATTTTCGTTGTATCTGTATTTTTATATGCTGTCTGTGTTTTCGTTAAGGCTGTAGTTTCTAGTTTTCCGCTATATGCTCCATTAAAAGTAAAAGTGTGATTAAATATATAACTTTCAAATTCATTGTCTTTGCTATCTAAAATCTTTATCTTATCTCCACTATCTAAATATGGATAACCATAATAATCTGTTTTAAATGGCAAATACTTCAAACCTTTTAACTTATTCCATAGTGGCTCTATCGCTTTTTCTCGTTCTGCTTGATCTATTAAGAAGTAATTATCTTCTATTACTAATTCTGTTAGACCATTTTCTGCCACACTTACATCATCTTGTAATGTTGTATTTTCTCCCTCTGTTCCAGATATTCTTAATATAAGTGAATTAAGTTCTCCCCATTGTTTATTCTTAGAAAAGTCTGTAAAATAGTTATTTCCATCTATTGTTTCAACTATTGCAGTTTTATCTAATGAGATTATATAAGGTTTATTGTCCCTTCCTATCTTTGCAAATCCACCTGCCAATTGTGCTAAATTACTTAATACTACTCTACAAGTTTCGTTGTTTGTAAATGGATTTCCAAGTATCATATAGTCTGCATTTATAAAGTCTATATTTCCTACTTCCAACCCTACTTGATGACACAAATTTTGGAATAATACTTTAGCTTGACAAGGGTATATTACTTGACTTTTATATGGAACGTCAAACTTAATCATATAATCGTACCCTACAAAGCTAGTATTTTCCTTTACTTCTTTATTATCTGGCTTAGGTATTATAAAGTTTCCAAAAGGTACTTCTTCATTTTCATTATCTATTATCATTCCTGTATAAACTTGTATTTCTTCATTTTCTAAGTCTACTTCATTATTAGGGTTTAAAATATTAACTGTTATCTTCTTTGCTACTGTTGTTCCTACAAATTTATCATTTATATAGCAGTTATCTTCTATTGTAAAATCTACCAAGTTATCATTTTCTGTTATGTTTGTATCTGTTCCTACAATATGTAATCTACCTGTCTTTTCATAATTGTTTGCATCTCGCCTACATTCTTCTTTAAATTCATTACTTACTTGATACCTTTTATCACCTACAATTCTATTAAGCTCTGGTCTACTTCATCATATAATTTTCCTATTCCATCAAAGTCAAACAGCATATTTGCTTTTCTATCTCCTCTATAACATTGAATAGTTTTGTATGTACCAGTAAAAGGGTTGAAAAACTTTACTGATATTGCTCTTCTTGGAATATGTGAATAAAACTCTGTTAATTCTTGCTGAAATAATGGAGTAGTTTTAAGTATTACTTTAAATTTCTCTGCTATATAGGATAAGTGCATAGTTCCTTTAGCATTTCTTCCTGCATCTAAACTTAAATCGTACCACTCTACTTCATAACCCTTTAGAAAGTTAGGAGTATATCCCTCAATTTCTATTAAGTTCTTTGGTACATATGTACTATCTATAAATTGTGAAATATATCTCTCTGACCTTCTATTACCTCCTAAAAATTAAATGCTGGCTCTCCTGTTTGCATATAATATTCGTCTGCTCCTGCTTGTACAACTTGGAATATTGCGTTTTTATCTGCTTTTCCTTCTACTTCTACTTTTATTCTTGAGTTTCTCATACCTTCTATTACTGCTTCTTTTACTTGTTGTGGTAAACTACTACTTACTTCTACATTGCTTTGTGTAGCTATTGCTCCACTTATTTGACCATAATCTATAAATTGGTTTGTGTCTATTTTGAAATCGTTTGGATTAATAATAATTCCTTCTGTGCTTAGGTTATTCTTTAAAGAACCTACCGCTGATAAAGCTAAGTTCTTTGCATTTTTTACCGCTTCTGGTATCATATCTTTAATACCTAATGTAAAACCTTCTCCGTTATAAACGCCTAGTTGTCTTGTCTTTTTTGATGGTGAATGTGATAACTGGGCTTGTGCTACACTTTGCAAAGAAGCATTTACCATATCTTTAGCTGCATTTTTTACATAGCCTATTGCACTTCTAATACCATTTGCATAACCTGTTGCATTATCTTTTCCTTTTTGGTAGTAATCTCCTGCTCCATCATCAAGCCCTTTTGCTCCTGTATTTGCAACTTTATAGTTTACATTATACATATTACCTGATTGAGCATTTATTGCATTTATTGCATCTTGAACTTTCTGTTTTGCTTCTGGTTTCATTTTTTCAAGTGCTTTATTAAATGCTTTCTTTCCTTCTTCTGATAAATTGCCATATACTTCTCTTGTTTCTTCTGTCATTCCTGTTACTGCTATTGTAGAAGCTAATATTTTTGCTCTTGTTTCTTCTGGCAATTTAGATAATGCCTTATTATATTCTCCACTGCTCTTATTTGCCATACTTGCCCATTTTTCAATGTAAGGTTGGCTATTTATATCAACGTTTCCAATTATGGTATCTAAAATCATTTGCGTTGTTTCGTCAGTGCTTAACAATCTTTGTTCATATTCTGTAGCTGATTTAGAAGATAATTTTTTCCAAGCATCTATACTTTCTGGTGTCAAGTCCTCTACTGTTTTAGTTTGCTGTGTTAGAGTTCTTATTGTAGTTTCATTTATTTCTTTGCCTTTTTCTTTTGATGTATCAGATATATCATCATAATATTTTGTCCAATCCTTTTTAGCCGTTTCAATCTTTTTGCCTGTTTTTTCTAACTCTTTTCTGATTTTTTCTTCTTCATCTTTCGCTTTGTTATAGTTAATATCAGCCCAAGCTGTTTTCATACCATTAACTCCTGAAATTTGGTTAGCCAACTTTCCATTTGTTTCTTCAAGTATTTTATTCTTGTCTGCTTGTGCTTTTGCTGTATTTTCCTCTGCTTCTTTTAATTGCTTTTGCAATTCTAATTGATATTTAAGTTCTTCCTTATAGGTTTCTTGATATACTTCTAGTTTTATTTGTTCTTCTTTTTTCTTGATGTACTCATCTGTCTTTTTAACTAAGTCATCATAACTTTTTACTACTTTTCCATTTTGTGTAATTTGATTACCTGTTAGCTTATATTCTGTGCCTAATGCTTTATTTACATCATTTAAAATATATTCAACTCTTGTTTTATAACTATCTTTAACTTTTCCATTGCTGTCTATCATGTCTTTCATACTGTCAATTTGTTCTTTAGCAACTTGTAAGTTGATGAGTTGACTATCTTTATTTTTATTAATAGCTTCTATTGTAGCTTCATGGCTTGATATTAATTGCTCGTGTCTCTTTTTTAAATCTTCAATAGCTTGTGAATTTGCTTGCAAGTTATTATTGTATCCAAGCATTGCCGAACCAGCACTTAGTACTAATCCTGTTAATGCTCCTACTGCTGTTCCTACTGGTCCGAATACTGAACCTAGCATTGCTCCACTTGCTGTAGCTCCTGCTATACTTCCTGTTAGTTTTGCAATAGCTTCTCCTGTTCCTATAGTTCCATTTGACAAATCTTGCATTGAACTATAAGTAAGTCCACATGAAGCAACTAAGCCTGCTATTCCACCTGCTACTCTTACAGTTTTAGGTATTAAATCTAACATTCCTTGACCTGTTTTAGCTAATGCTTTTCCTACCCCTTCGCCATGTTTTATGTATGTTTTAAATTGGTCTGCTCCTATTTTTAGCCAAGTTCCAGTATTTTTTAGTCCTGTTCCAACTAAAGCTAATCCATTTTGAAAACTTGTAGTGGGAGTTATTGTTCCTGTTAGTACTCCACCTAAAGTTCTTACATATCCTATTAATTTTAATAACTTTGCTCCTATATATAGACCTACTAACAATTTTGCTATATTTAATATCTTCTTTAAATTAGTATTTCCTTGACCTAATTCCCAAGTAATTTCTCCTGTTAATGGATTTACCTTTTTCGTAAAGCCCAACCATTCCATTATTTTATCTCTAATTTCAGTAGCTTTACTCTTTACTTTATCCATCATATTGTCATATTCTTTCATAGCATCAAGTAATCTTTGGTCTATTCCTCCAACACTTGCTCCTCCAGAACCACCACTTGTTTTATCTGGTAAAGTAATATTATTTATTTCATCAAAACCCATTAATTGTTTTTTAAGTTCTTTTGCCTTTCCGCTAGCTGTTCCTAAATCATCTGCTAAATCATCTGCTCCAACACCTGCACTTATATTTACATTTTGGTCTGATACTTCAAAACCAAATAGCTTTGCAAGCATTTTAAGAAGTTCATTTATTACCATCATAATTGCGTTTACATATGGAAGTATGTTGCCTAATAATCCTTGCCATAGATTACCCATATTTCTCTTAAATGCTGTTAATTGTGCATTAAATATCCTTAATTGGTTAGCTGGACTATCCATAGTTTTAGCAAAATCGCCATGTGCTAATGAGGCTTGCCTTAATACTATGATATATCTAGCAATCATTTTTTCTGCTTGTGATAATTGTTTTGTACTTCTTTCAATACCTAATTCATCTAATAAAGGTTCTAGTGATTGTTGTGTTATATCTAATCCTAAATCTCTTAGTGGCTTAGTTTGTCCTGATAAACCTGCTCTTAGCTTTTGCATTGCATTTTCTGGGTCTATGTTATATAAAGAAGATAAGTCATATCCTAACTTCGTAAAGTTTTCTGATATCTTATAAGATGGTTCATCTCCTATTCCCATAGACTTAGACATAGCATTAAATAAAGCCTGATATTCCATGCTTTCTTCTATATTTATCTTTAATTTGTCTGACAACTTTTCTTGAAAAGCCATAGCTTTTGTATAGTATTTGCTTGCTTCTCTATCTAAGTTTCCATATTGGTCAACAGTTTTTCCCATTGATACATTAAATAAGTTTTGTGTTTCTACAAAGTCTATACTTTCGGTTGTTGCTTCTTTAAAGAAACCTACTGCTTTTCTTACTCCTAATGCTATCGTCCCTATACCTAATGCTGTTTTTAAGTTACTACCAAAATTAGATTTTTTAACTACATTTTTTGTGCTATTGTTAATATTTTTAAGTTCTTTATCAAATTGTTTCAATGCGTCTGTTCCAAATGTTTTTTCAATATACTGTCTTAATTCTTGCATTGAGCCTTTTACATCTGTTGTTTCAATATTTATCATTTTTAGCATTTCTTTAAGTTTATTAGCTTTCGATGTATCACCAAAGGCTCTACATTGTACTTCTGTTTCTTTTAATTTCTCTGCTAAATTTAATATATCTTGTTCAGCCATTCCTATTTTTTGAGGAGTTTTTTCAATCTCTTGATTTACTTCTTTTATAGGAGCAGAATTAATATTCCTTATTTCACTAGCTAAATTAGCAAAATTATTATTTAAAGTCATAAGGTATTTATTAGTTAGTATGCTTTGGTCTATTAGACTTTGAAAAGGTTTTAATGATATAACACCTTCTACAGAACTTCTTAATGTCTTAACTTCGCTTATTAACTTGTCTATTCCACTAACTGCACTACCTGCATCTACTGCAATTTTATTCTCTAATGTATTTTCTGCCCTTACTTTTCACTCCTCTGTTTTAATAGCATTTGTCCTCTTAATTTTTGCTCTTTTATCTTGTGCATTAATTCTTGTCTTTTTTCTTCTACTGTTTTTGGTTTAGTATTAAATTCTATTGGTTTGTCAAAGTATTTGACATTTTTGCTAAACGCACTTGCAATAGCATTATAGTTATAAAATCCTTCTAACCAAGCCTTATAATTTATCATATCTCGTTCTTGTTCCATTTTCTGCATATATAAATTTCGGTATACCCATAGCAAGTCTGGGTCATCGTTCCAAAATTCTTGCAAAGGCATACCGAACTTGTATTGCTAATGGTATAAGATATTTATTAAAAAAGTCTGTTAATGTTAGTTTTTCTTCTTCTCTATCTTCATTACTATTTTTATTATCTTCTATTTCGTTGCTTCTTGAATGGCTTGGGGATTTATAAAACCCATAAATTGCTCTGTTAAGAATGAAGTTATTTCTGCTAAATTTCCCTTATTTTTTATAAATTTCTCTTCTATTCTTTCAGCTTCATCTTCTGTTATCCATTCTTGATATGAATATAAGCCTGTATAAAATAGCTTGTCTGTTAAAGTTAATATCTTTGAGGTGTCTGCTAAATTCAACCCTTTTTCTTCTGCTTTTTTTGCACTTTTTCTTGTTGGATAACCTAACTTATATTCTTTTCCTTCTACTTCAATTGTTTTAAATTCTTCTTTCTTCATATTCTTTTTCCTCCATTAAATTATTTAATTTTATAGATTAGTTATCACTTGTTGGTAACAATGCACTTACTTCTGTGCTATTTTTATCCACAATATTTTGTGGTGTTATTGAAAGTGTTGCTTCTACTGCACTATTTTGTGATACTGCATTCTTCCTTGTTGAAGCACTACCTTCAATTAAAGTACCCGTATTGTCTTGGAATACGATTAAAAATTCGTGTATATTTCCATCACAATATGGTTTAACTTTTGTAAAGTAGTTCTTTTCAGTATAGTTGTATAAAAAGTTTTGTAGTGTACTGTCTTGTCTACCTGCTACATATTGTTTAATTTTGCTTTTTAATGTAGTTACTTCAATTTGTTCTGGATCTGACCCACTTTCTGGTACATCTTTGATTTCTACTAGCTCCTCAAATGCTGTTGCACCTTTCTTTTTACCATAAAGCATAATTCCAATGTCACTTTGTCCTACTATTTCAATTTCGTTTTCTCCTGCCCTTCGACATTACCTCCTATAAATTATATTATTTTTTATTTTGCCTTCAAACTGTATAGCTTCTCTTGAAACATTTATATCTGCATTTTTTCTTGGGTCTGGGTCATTACCTTTAAATCTGTAATGTTCCTCAAACACTTTATAAACTAAATCTTCAAGTTCTTCTATAATAGTTTGTCTGGCTATTTTTTTACTTCCAACGGTCTTGTCCGTTGCATATATTTCTATTTCAATTTTAAAATTATATTTTTGCTCTGTGTATTTTAATGTTTCATCAATTATCGTTATTCTAGGTTTTTGTACTATTACTAGTGGAAATATCTTACTTTCAGTTGGCGCTGATTTTAGAACTTTAGGTGCATATTTAGATTTCTGTTCTATATATTGTTTTGTAAATTGATATAACTGATCATATAGTTCTGTTCTCCTTTACTACACCTCTCTTTGCAATTCTTCTAGTGCTACCTCTGTAAACATTTCTTCTGCTCTTTTTAAAGCATTGTAGAAATATCTACCTGCTGGCAAACCTTTTGTCCAAGCCCTTAACTGTCCATCTGGGTCTGTCCATTTATAAGGATTTGGGTCACTCTCAGTTGTTGGATACCACCAACCTTTTTCTCCATGTCCATTTACATCATATTTCCACCCCATCTTTTGCAATTCTTCTGATACATGTGGAAACTTTTCTCCCATTACACCAGTTCCAAATTCTTGAAACTTTGCTTTTTCTTCATTATTTCTGATACTCGCTACTGCTGTATTGCCTTCTATCCTAGTTGGAACTTTATATGTGCTAGACTGTAAATCACAGTCCATCATAATATCTGCCAACCTATCTGCAATTCTCATTGCTATTTTAGGGTAATCTTTCTTCCTATTCTCATATCTCTTTATCATTTCATTTAAACTTGATAATGATAAATGTGTTTCAAATTTTGCCATATTATCACCTACTTGTTAGGCAGTTTCTCAAAAAATATTAATATTTTCCTGTTTTGATTTCTTACACTATCTACTCGATAATTTGCATTATCTCCAAAAACTTCTTCGCCTTCTGGCGTAGTATCTTCTATATATGCTAAATCGTTTTCTTTAAACTTACCTAAATACTTATCATAGTCTAATAATACTTTTTGCATTTTACTTACTTTATTTCCATATTCTTCTATGTCTGTACTACCACTTAAAGGTTGTATATTTTCTTTGCCTATAAATTCTGGTTCAGTATAAATAGTTATTTTGTTTCCGTAGTCATCTAAACTATCTTCTATAAAACTTGCAATATATAATGATTTTTTCTTCCAATTATTTCTCATTTAATAACACCTGCCTCTGGTGGTGGCAGTTCATTTAATAAGTCTTGTGAAATACCTGCTCTAGCATAAGTTTCACTTAGTCCATTTTCTGAATA
Source organism: Clostridia bacterium (assembly GCA_022798895.1). GTDB lineage: Bacteria > Bacillota > Clostridia > TANB77 > CAG-508 > CAG-273. Next base: position 9,614 of record JAAWNJ010000001.1, read on the forward strand.
TGAAGTTAAGTTTTCATCTCCTGCTAGATTGTACAATTCAATAGCACATTGGGTTTGCCATTCTCTTGCACTATCATCTGGTAACTCTGTCATTTCTCTATATCTAAAAGGATAAACTAATCTAAGATAACGAAACTTAGCACGTTTTAGTTTTATTTTAAAAACTTCATCTTTGCTTGTATTTTCAGCATCTTCAAGAATTTCTATTCGCATTTCTTTTAGTTGCTCTTCAGCTGTTATCATAGACTAGCTCTCCTTTCTTTATTTATTATTAGGCTTATTTCCTTCTGTTTTTGCTTCATTAGGTTTTGTTTGACCTTCTTTAGCTTCTGCTTCTAATTCTGCTCTTACTTCTGCTTTGATTTCTTCTCGTAGTTCTGCTTCTGCCTTTGCTTTGGCTTCTGCTAATTCTTGTTCATATTTCTCTTTATCAAAGTAGTATGGTTTATTTTCTTGTATATTGAATTTAACAAATATTTCATTTATAGTGTATACTTGGTATCCTTTTGGCAGGTCTTTTGCTTGACCTGCCTTTTCAATACCATTCTCTCTTGATATATTTACTGGAAACATTTTGCTACCTTCAACTACATATACTTTATTATCAACTAATGTAAACATAGTCTGTTTCCTCCTATCCGTTTGTTACTAATTTTGCCATTGGAATTGTTTTGTGTGGCATTTTTCTTTTCCAGCTTGCACTATCAAATAGTTCAGTATCATTATAAATAAGTTTCTTTGTGGTTGGCTCAAAACTAAATCCATTTGGGTGTAAAGCTTCCGTTACTCTTGTGATAAGAGTATCTTGTCCACCATTTTTAGTTGGCTCTCTCATTGCTTCTACTGGATAACTTTGATTTCCTTTACCCATTAAGATACTTCCTGTTCCTAATAGATAAGTTGTATATTCTTTTTCTCCTGTTGCTGTTGCACTATCAGCTACTGGCATACCATCATCTACTATTACTAACTTTCCATTATAGTATCCTATGTTTAATGGTCTTGTAATTCCTGATGGGTCTGTATATTTACTATATTCTAGTAATTGTAAATTTTCTAATGTTTTGGCTACATTAGAGTGCATTATAGCCATTGCAAAACTATCTTTGTGGTCTCCTAATGCTTTTGTAATCGCATCATTAAGAGTTGTTGCACCAATTTTATTGGCATCTGTTACGCTTGATCCAGTTGTTGCAACATTATAAATATGTTGTGATAACTCTGTATCTCCTGTAATCCCAAAAATACCATTTAACAAAGCTATAATTTGTCTTTGTCTATATTTGTTCCAATATTTTGCAACTCTACCTATAATATGACCCATTGGATCTGCTCCTTGTACATCATTAATAAAATCTCTTGCAGTCCAACCTTTCCATCTCTTATAAGCTGTACCGCTTTGTGTATCACCTTCTACTTCTTTTGTTGTTAAATCTGTTTTGCCATCATTCACTAATGGATCTTCATTATCAATATCCTTTAAGAATGGTATTGTATATTGTAACCCTGCCCCTTGTAAGTTCGCTGTTAATTCAGCACTGTTTACTACTGCACCGCTTTCTAATAGTGCTGTTAATACTGGGTCTGGCTCTGCTCCCCATCTATTAACAAAAATTTCTTCATCGAATGGAATACCTAAATATGTTCCTGCCCTTCGACATTACCTCCTTTAATTAAATAATTGTTTATACCCTTCTGGGTTTTCTATTTTATATTTTACTTGTTCATTATAACCTAATTTCAAAAATGCTTCTTTTGTCATAGGCTTGTCTTGTTCTCCACCTGTTGGCTTAGGTGTATCATTTATTAATTCTTCTCTAATTTTTGCTTCTGTTGCTTCTTTTTGTTTTTTCATTATTTCTGCTAATTGTTGAGCTTCTTTTTTTGTTAGTTCTAAATCTTCTTTAGTGATATTTTTTACTACTATATCTAAATCTTCTTTATCTAGGATTATTTCTCCTAAAATTTCTTTAACAGTATATTGGTTTTCTTTGATAGTAGCTTTTCTTTCTGCTTCTTTGGCATTTTCTAATGCTTTTTGTAGTTTTTCATCTTCTGTTAATTGTGAGTTCTTATATCCTTCTATTTCTGTATCTTTTGTTTTTAATGTGTCTTTCAATGTTTTGTTTTCTTTCTTTACACTTGATACATCATTTGAATATTTTTCAGTTGGAACATAATTAGCTCCAATTAACTTCTTAATAGCTTCTGCTTTTGCATTACTATCTAAATCTTCATTTCCTAATACGTTGCTTAATTCTTCGTCCATTGACTTTCCCTTTCTCACTTAAACCGTTTTTTACTGTGCCGTCCACATATTGTAAGTGGCTAACTTTTAACCCTCGTTAGCTGAGATATTTTTATCTATACTTTGATTTTCCTTTTTCTCTGCTTTATCATCTGTTTTTTTGCTACTCATATTTGTGTCGTTACCATCTCCTATAACATTTGATACTGCTTTTTTCCAAAGGTCATCTCCATAATATTCTTTTGCCTTCTCAAATACTTCATTAGGGTCATTGAATAATCCTATAACTGTAAATGCTATATCTGGTGGGCATTGTGCTGACATTAAATTCATAAGTGCTTGTGTCTTTACTAATATGTTGTCTGATTTGTTTCTTGTAAATTTAATATCTATATCACTTAATTTTAAACCTTTTAAATTTTCTGATTTGCCTTTTAATTTTTCATTGCATATATTTAAAATCAATTTTAAAAACTGTCTTTCTGGCTTTTTAAATGAAAGTTCATCTTGTTTTGCTCTTTCATCTGCCATTGTCCAACCTTCTCCTAGTAGTCTTGCTTGTCCTGTATCTCCTCCAGAAGGTTTATCATTTAGTCTTGGAATACCTACTATTGTTAATACATCATTATATATTCCATCTTTGTATGTCTTAACTTGTGAATTATCCATTTTTTGACCTAACAATTTTATGTCTGCTGGCTTGCTTGGGTCTGACGTTGATATCTCTACTGCACCAAGTTTTATTATTTCTTTATGCCTATCTATATCTATTTGTTGATTTATATATACTAATAAACTTTGTACAAATTGTTCTATATCGTCCAATTCGTTACTTGTTATTCTATTTATAGCGTTTAACTGTGATATAACTAATTCTATAAGCCCAAGTCTATTTTTATTTAAAGGGTATTCTATAATTCTAAAGCCCTTAATTTGTAATGGATATGGGTTAGGTAATTTCTTTTTTAAACCTAATTTATTCTTTTTAAATAATGGTTTTAGTTGCAATCTTCCATATTGTGTAGTTAATATCATTATTTTATCTTCACAATAAATTGTATATTCTTGATATTCTCCTATTGGTGGTGTATCCTGCGTTGTTATCTCATTACTAAAATTTTGGATATAAAATGAAAATAACTGCTCTTCTGTAATTCCTGTACTGTATACTACGCCTGTTCTTTTAGGGTCTGGTGTAGATATTTCAAATGGTGCTTCGTCTTCATCTTCTGGGTTATCTTGGTCAGCCCATCTATACCCTGTACCTATTTTGTACCACCATTCTGAAAGTTCTTTATCTTTACTAGATTTATCTTCACTTTCCATAAATTTGTTAAGTAAAGATATTTTAGGGTTTGTATGTTCTGTTTCTTTCTCTCCCTTTTGCACATATTGTACTGGGTCTCCAAAAACATAAGATTTTTTAAATTCTACTATTTCATAAGCGTGGTTTACTAGGATTTTATTATTTATTTCTGGTCTTATCTTTTTAGTTTTTTCTAATATGGGCTGAATACCTTTATAGAAATTATCAAGATACTCTATATCTGAAACATTTTGATTATGTATTGCCAATATTTCTGGCATTTTTTCTATTATATTTTCTGGTGTAAGTTCATCTTTTTGTAAGTTACAATAGATAACTTTTCTTCCACTAAAACGATTTCGTTCATTTTCTGTAGCTGATTTTTCTTCATTTTCTTGTGTTACTTTGTCTATTGTTTCTTGAATTACATCTTTTTTAGTTTCTTCGTTTTCTTCCCTTCTATCTCCTCCATTTATATTAGAGAGGTCTTTCGACCTCTTATGAATAATGGAGGAATTAGAATATAGATACTTTCCCCTCCATAATTTTTCGTATCTCTTTCCCACTATAATTTCACATAAATATAGTTCTCCTACATCTATTATATAAATCTAAAAATAATATTCAAATTGATTTACATAATTTTTAGGTTTGTCTGGATTTTCTACTTTGTATCTATCACATTTTGTTACATATATAACATATTGTCCCCAATAGTCTTTTTCCCTTGATACTTGTTTCATGTAATCTTTTTTTATATTTCCATATCTATGTTTAAAACACTCTTCCCAATGTTCACATTTCCAACAAATATTCTTCCTTTTATCACCTTCTAAATATCTTTATAACCTATTTTTACTTTGTTATTTTTCAATTTTATTCCTCCAATAATTCTTGTTTTACTTCTTTAATAAAATCTATATCTTCATCTGGTTCATTTAATCTATCAAAATAATCTTCTATTCTGTCTATTCCTTTTTCTACTTTTTCTTTAGGTATAAAATTTTCTAATGCTTGTAATACCATATCTATTGAATTGTTTATTTTTCCACAATCCCTATACCTATTCTCTTGATTAAATTTTCTTACATTTTTTATTGCTTCTTCTAATTCCATAACTCCTCCTATTTTCCTCTAATCTAATTCTATAACAATGCTCAAGACAATCGTAACCTATTTCAACGGTTATACCATATTTAGCTTTAAGTAAAAATAATTTTGTTTCTATATAGCTTGTAGTTCTTAGTTCTGTTTCTCTAATCTCATTGTCATATATGCTAATTTCACTTTTTTTAAACGAAATTAACTCATTGAACTTTTGGTCTATAATATCACATACTTCTTCATATCTTTTTAATTGTTCCTCATTCATATATTTAAACTTTGCTATCATATTCCTAACAAACTCCTATTCAATGGTTTTGGTTTATTTGGCTTTCCTCTTTCGAGTATTATCTCTGTTACAAATAATGTTGCACTGTCTGGAGCGTCATCATTTCTATTTGGGTAATCAAAACTATATGTAGTTAAGTTTTTCATAAACCTACCATAGTCACTATTTGGCTTATAATCTTTCTTATGTTTAAAATATAGCATTTTCCTAATTGTACCTTGATTTTGATTTATTCTTCTTTCCTTAACCATTGTGCTATACTTTTCTGTAATGTTACAATAAAATATTCCTCTTTTTTCTAGCATTTCATCTAACAATGTTTTTAGTGAAGTATCTGTATTGTTTTCTATCGCTAACCAAGTAATATGGTGTTCTTCTATCTTTGCAACTATTTCATCATATAAATCTGTAATTCCCTTTTTCTTAAAGATACAATCTATCATATAGTAGTTTTTTCCATCTGTTTTGCATATTGGCATAGAAATATTATCTCGTCCTTTTCTTGTTGTATCTAATACCGCTAATGAATAATTGCTATATGCTGGTGTTCCATCTTCATTTACAGGAAGTCTGTCAAAGTGATTTAACAATTCATCTGCGAAGTCAAGTCCTTCTGCTGGTATCGGGTCTTGCTGATATACACAAGCCCATTGAAAATCATCTGTTACATCTCTTAATTGTCTTGCTTCTTCTGTTGTCATTACTGCTTCACAAGTTGTTTCATCGTTTTCATCTAGTAATGGCACTCTTATTACTACTGTCGAACCGTCTTTACTTTCCCATACATACTTAAATTGTTTACTTGGAACTAACTCTGATATTGTTTCTCTATCTTGTATAATTCTATTTAGTATATCTTCTGGTGACCACATTGTACCTGCAAATACAAATTTTGTACTATCTCCATCACGTCTATTTATCCAATTTCCAGTCCATTGATTATATATATCTTGATGTTTTTTGCTGTCTGTTGCCTCTTCTGCTCCTTTGGTCATATCATCAAATATCATTGCTTTATTTGCTCTTTTACCAGTAACCTGTCCGTCTCTTGAAACTGCTATATGTGAATGTGCTACATTTGTGTCTTTTAATTTCCAGTTATACACTTCTTTTGTTGAAAATGGGTTATCTCCATACTGTTGATATTCTAGAAATACATCTCTATATCTCTTATCTGTTATTATTTCTCTTACTGTTCTACTAAAACCTGCTACTAGGTCATCTGAATAAGATAATCTTATTATTGAGTTATTTCTATCTACTCCAAACAACCAAGCCGTCCAATATGTAAGTGTTACTGATTTACCTGTACTAGGTGGATAAGAAGCCACTATATACTTTAATTTATCTGAAAAGGTAATTTTATTTAAGTAAAACAAAAATGGCTTTAAAACGCATTTACGTCCGTTCTAGTACCCTTTTAGTATTGTTCATTTCCATATATTCAAAAAAATGTTCTAGCGATCTTCTACCGAGCAAATGCCATACACTTTTCATATAGTTTGTAATAGTCTGCTTGATATTTAATTTCACATTTTATAATTCTACTTTGCGTTGCTGGTAGTAAAAATGTAATTGCATATCTACAAGCATTCAATTCAATTTCTTGCCTATTCTTTGCATTTTTACCAGTATCAAAATACTCTAATAATAACTGATACAATGCTTCACACATTGTCAAATATGAGTATTCATCTGGTACTTTACCTTTTAATGCTGTTATTATCTCTTTTATTGTTTTTTCATAATCTTGCCTTTACATCACACCTCTATTTTGCCTTATTTCCCATTTCTTCAATTTTTCTTAATCTTTTATCAATATCACTATATTTATTTTCCAAACTTTTAACTTGTCCGTTAATTGGTATTGGAATAAATCTTTCTAATAACATTCTTAAATATTCATTTTCTCTTATTAAGTCACATCTTTCTTGGTCTAGTCTTATGTTTTCTTTTTGTAAACTAATTTTATCTACACTATCTTCCATTTCTACCTCCTACATACAAATATTTCCACCAGCTGTTACACTTCCGTTTTACATCATCACAATTGCAACTGCCTCCACAGTTTATATTGCCTCCTACATCATCACAGTTTACAGAGCCACCAGCTTGTATATTTCCTTTTACATTATTACATTGTACAGAGCCTTGACATTCTATATGTTCTACATCTCCATAAATATATACATTACAATTTGGTGTTATTTCTCCTGATACTTCTTTGCCATCTACAAATACTTTATTATTCATAATTGAAACATTATTTCCATTACAAACAATATCTTTTCCATTTATCACAATTCTGTTCATTTCTAGCCTCCTACACTCTTATTTCTAAATTTACTTTTGTTTGTGTTTCGTAAGTATCTTTGATTACTAAATCTATATCTTCGTTTATTTCTACATTAAAATCTTTGATTTTATAATCTCTTACAAAAGATGTTATCTTTTCTTTTAATTCTTGTAATCTTTGTTCCATAAATTAGTCCTCCTCAATTATCTCTGTTCCTAAATATGTATGTTTTAAACTTATTGTTGTGCCTTGTGTTATTGTGATTGTAATTTTGTTTCCATTTAATTTGCTTTTTACTATAGCACCTTTTGTATGGTCTTCTGTATAATAAGGTTTACTCTGCATATTTATACGAAAATCAGCTATATTTTCACTATCTCTAATCTTTTCTAATTCTTGTATTATTAAGTTAATTCCGTTCTTTATTGTTTTCTGCAACGTTCATTTACCCTAATTCCTCCAATCTTCTCTTATCTCTTTCATTTGTTGGAAAGCCTACTATTTCTACTAAACTGTACTTTGGTAAATCTAGTGCTATTTCTATTTTCCTTGCTCTTACTGAACCTATTTGTATTGAACCATTTATTATATTTGACACATTTTGCTTAGGTACTTGCAATTTATCTGCCAACTGCTGTTGTGTCATATTCTTTTTTTGTAATATTAGTTTTATATATGTTCCTATTTGCCTTTTAAAGCACCTCCATATTTATTGTTTAAATAAGCTTCACATGCTTTATCTTTGCTTTTATATAATGATTTCGTAAAATAATATTCAAACTTGTTATTATTTGTATTTAAGCAATTACATACTATTATTAAATCTGCTCCTATTGTATTATCTATTTCATATCCCATAAATTTTACTTTTGTTGGCTCTTTATTGTTGTCTGCTAAATAATAATATTTGCCTTCTTCTAATTCATTTTTTATCTTTGTATCTACTTCATATACACTTTCATTATAATTAAGTCTTATTTTTATTGTATTTTCACACATACTATTTCTCCTAACTATATTCTCTATGCAATGATATAAGGGTTTCGTCTTTCGACCTCGTGGACAATTATACTTTTATCGTATAACTTGTTCCTTTACCACCATTCTTTTTAATATCACTGCATACAAAATATAAACACTATGTAATGATATATTTGTTTTTTGCTTACGCAAGGAAAAGAATGCTTTTATTGTACAATTATTATGCTATTCTAAAACAGATAACCTAAGTATTTTACATATATTACTACATACTATTGGCTTATATTTAGCGAGCATAAGCTAAACTCGACATAGTATTGATTGTTTGTAGTGCATTTTATAGTAATCAACTAACTATAAAAGACTTCCCTAGCTTCTATGTAAAGCTTTCGTGGGTGGCATCGGAGAAGGGGAATTGCACCCTTTATTCTTCCATCGGCTTTCATTTCCTAGTCCCCGTTGGAGTGCTACTTTTACACTATCTCCAATATATATGGCACTCTGGCGAATAGACCTATCTAGAATGATACATAGGGCGAGTTATGTTCTCCCATTATTCCCTAATATTATCTATTCTCTTAATCCAGAGTATTAGGTTTGTGTAGTTTTCCTTCTATGAGGGATATTACAATACCCCTCTGCATTGACAGGTAATTACCTTATTCAATATATTCTACTGGGTGCAGGTAGCAGTAACGCTCTGCTCGCTTCGCCTAAGGAGGACGATATGTTACTTCTACACCAACCTGCAATATATGGTTGCTGAGTGTCGGAATTGAACCGACTTTTTGTAGCTTATGAAACTACTAAGATACCTTACCTACCACTCGCAATATAAAACAAATATATTATTAGAGTTTCCCCTTACAATTAATTATCTATCTTAATTATTCAACCACTAGGAAGATAAATCTGAGCATAAAGTTGCGACCTCTATACTTTTTACCCCTTTTCAAAGTTCCTTTTACAAAACCTTTACCCTACATACGATTGATTACGTATAAATTCCACCCATCATTCAGATATTGATGTTATTTTCCTAATAACAAAATTTGCTCTGTTTTTATCTCGTTTGGGCTACTTTAACCTAGTTATGTCTTATAGTTCCTTTTCAAGAACTTCACGAGAAATAGTCTTACTTAGCATTACCTACATTGCTTTATATTTGCTAAATATAAGTTATAGGCTTATTGACTACTAGTCCGTCTATTGCGACTACGACAACTCTAGTGTTTTATTAAGCGATAATATTTGCACATTATCCAGTATTGGTTTTAACACCTACTCTACATACATTACTGTACATAGAAAGCAACCTTACAAACGTATCCGTCTGTCTAACTACTTATCGGATAATTCCAAGCCACATGATATTGTGGTTTAGCACTTGGGTAATAATATATTTATTGGAGCTTTCTATAGGATTTGAACCTACATTAAAGGTTTAATTACTATTCCAATGTGTTTCCATTTACACTAAGAAAGCATATACAGGAATTGCACTATTCCAACTAGTATGTAGAGGCTTAATTTGCCTCTAGGCTGTGCATTTCCAGAAACCTTTTCTACAACTTGGTAGATAGGTAATTTGTGTAGGTAATAATTTGCACATTACATGTTCCCTCTCACGCACAATTTAACCGACAGTCACCGAATTTAATCTCGTGTCACATTGCTAACTACTAAGAGGAAACTTACAGTTTAGCGTCTACCTATTCCGCCACTACACATCTTTGCAAGCCTAATCACTTGCTAGGAATTGAAGCCCTCATATTTTATATAAATATTACTTGCCACCTATTTATTTCACAATTCTTTAACTATATAAAGATAGTTAGTGATTGTTAAAAACTAATCAATTTTAATACACTTATTTTCAAATTTCTTGTAAGCATCTAAGTATAATTCTTTTTTATCTCCGTTATATGTAAGTTCATAATACATTCCATCAGATAAACTTGTACTTAATAATGCTTTATTGTTTTGTAATGTTTTGCAACTCCATACAATATATACTGAAAAACTTTCTACTTTATCTGTTTTGTCTAAATGCTCTAAAGCATATTTTCTAACTATGTCTTTGCATAATTCTTCAAAATTATCATTACTCATTCTAATTTTCCTCCTAATCTTTCTTTACTGTAACTTTAAATATTGAACTTAAAATCCATACTATAAATGCTACTGCTAGTCCATGCCAATAAGTCCAAGTAAAGGTTATTCCAAATGCCCATATTATAAATGAACCTATTCCCCAAAATATTAAGCCTGATAGTGCAAATCCTATTGTTAAGCCTAAAATTATTGCTATAATTGTTTCTAATACTTTCATTTACTTTACTTCCATATTCCTTACACCTATTTCTGGTTTATTTCCAAAGAAATTACTATACAATATCTTTATTCCATATTTTGTTGCTACTTCGTGTTCTATAACACAACCTCTTGCTTCTCGCCAATTATCACACATATATATTGCATCTATATCTTTCATGGCACTTATTGATTTTCCTAAATAAAATACTGCCGTATTACAATTTTCTGGTGCTTCTTCTGAAAATAATGTATTTATTACATCTATGTGCATTTTATTGAATTTATCTACTATTTCTTTTCTCTCTGTCTTTATTTGTTCTTCCGTTTTACCTCTCATAGGTTGACTTATCATTATTTTCATTTATCTCTCATCTCCTTTTATCATAATTGGTATATCTGCTATAAATTCGTCTATTTGTCTTGCTTTCTTTTCATAATGGTTAATAATAGATGTATGTTCACTATTAGTTGAACAATACATTATTTGACTATTAGCTATATTCCACTTGCATTTTGCTAATAATCTATGTAATTCTATATAATCTTCTTCGTTATCCATAAATTACTTCTTTTATATTTCCTCGTAAACTCCATTCTTATCTTTCATTTTCTTTAAACACTCTTTAAATTCATTCTCGCTCATATTGTTTGGAACAAACCTATCAACTACTTCTTGAAAATCATAGATATAATTATCAAATATGTCTTGTGCTTCTTCTCTTGCTTTCCATTCTTGATAACCTCGTTTCATTATTACTTTTACATAGTCCTCAAACGTCATATTTATATGTGTAGGATGTTCAACCACTGTACTAAACCTACAATATTTTCCATTAGGTTGTTTTGATATAAAACCTCCCATAAATTATCTCCTAACAATATAATTTAGCCCATTTAGTATTTTCAAAAGTCTTAGATAATGTCTTGTTTACTCTAGCACCTCTCATAAATATATATGGATTAACTAAGTAATTGTTCTCTTTACCTGTTCTTACTTTGGCTAATATCTTTTTATCTACTAATTCGTCTATTGCTCTTACAATGCTTGTATTAGATATAAAATCACATCTTCTTTTAATGTCATCTAATGTCAATTTAGATCCATTTTCATAGGCTAAATAACCTGTATCATACCTAACATATTGTAATAGCTCTAAACATACTGACATTTCTGTAGAAGATAGTTTCTCTCTTGCCAACACACTAGCTGATTTCAGAAAGAACTTAACATACATTTCTGTTTTTTGTATTTCATCTGTATTTTTTAGAAAATCTATTGACTTTTTTCTTAAAACTCTATCTCCTTCATTAAGTTCTACGTAATTCCTTCTGTTTTCCTCCTAATAATCTTTATCATAGTAATCGTCGTCATCTTCTAATGGTAACTCATAAATTCCACTAACAAATTCTTGTATCTTTTTCCATCTTTGCTCTCTATCTTCTATCTTTTCTTCTAGTTCTTTAATTCTATTTTCTTTTGCTTTTAATTTCTTGTCTAATTTCTCTATCTCTGCTTCTTTATTATGCTTTGCTATTCTTTTCATTAAAGTATCGTCAAAATGTACTATTTTCTTTTTTTTACAATTCTGCACATCAAAACACATTCTTGCTCTATCTGTTGATATGTATTCTCCTCCAAAACCTATAATAGACTTGTATTCCATTATTTCTGGTTCTAAAGTTGTTCCTACTAATATTCCTGTAACATATTCTAAATTCTCATCATCATATATTAAAATATTCATATATTCCTCCTCAACATGTGTCAAATTTGGTATATGAAACCCACTTTCATGTGTCAAATTTGGTATATGTTCATTTTCTATATTCCTTTACTCTCCCTAAGTACACAGCTTTATTTTTCACCTTTCAGTCCTCTTATTTCTATAATTGGGGATACAAAAAAGTCTCTCACCTTTATTGGGGCAAAAAAATAGGCTACTAGGCAGGTGACCAAACAAGCCACCTACTTAGTACCCTTGCAAGAGTATTTATTTTTATTTAATTATATCAAATCAATTTGTAAAGTCAATATACTTTACAAAACTTCACAAAACTTTCGCATTTAAGGTCTTTTTATGATATGGAAATTTTTAAGTGGGTTACACACTCCCCTAGGCTCTTTCTATATATAGGGGCAGGGATATAATATAGTAATATTACTAAAGTAGAATGTAAATACTAATTGCTACAAGTGTTGATATAACTACGTTGTAGCATATTACAACAACAAAGTTTCAAAAGTATTGACATTACTGTATTTTTAGTATAAATAATTACTCCAATTTTGGTTACTTATTACATATCATAATAAACACTAAATATAAATAAAAACTATCAATAATATATAATATTGCACATTACAACACATCTTGACATACTAACTATATAAGTATATACTATACTCAATAGTAAAAAAAGGAGGAATAAATATGGAAAAAGAACAAACAAGTTTATTGAAGAAATGGTGGTTTTGGACTATTATTGTATTGACAACTTTATGTATTGTTTTAATTTATTTGTTATTTGCAAAAAAAGACAATTTAACAGCTAATACAAATGATATAATATCTCAAATAAGAAAAATAAGTAATCAATCTATATTGTATATATCAAATGATACTTTACTAATCTATGCTGAACATTTTAACGGTGTTGAAGGAGAATTAGAAGAAATTATGAACTTTGTAAAAGACAATAGAACTTCTATTTTTAAAGATTATAATAAATTAATTACTATTAGTTTAATTGATAATTCAAAAGATGAATATTTAATATTAAAACAAGAGCTTAACTTGTTTGACTTTAGTCTAACTTCAGATAAAACATATATTGACTTTGAAGATTATAAGAAATTATTTAATAAATACGAAGGCACTATGGAGGATTATACTGACTTATTTACATCTATTTATTAGACCCACCACCCCACTTATTGTGGGGCTTTATTTTTTATATTATTTTAGTAAAAAACATTGACAACGTATACGAAATACAGTATAATAAATATAGTTAATAAGTGAGGTGAAAAAATGGAAGATAAAAAAAGAGATTATCAAAAAGAGTATGAAAACGAACGTAATAAAATTAAGCGATACACTTTGCGTGTGCCAGTTTCCACAGCAAAAGCATTCGATGAAAAACTAAAAAAGGAAAATAAAAAATATAGTGAAGTTTTGCTACTTGCTATTGATAAATATTTAAAAAAATAATAAAAATTTTTTTAAAAAGCATTGACAACGTATACGTTTTTGTAGTATAATATAATCATAGCAAGGGAGAAATACCCAAACTAAAAAAAAGCTAGTCAGGAACGGCAATTCCCAACTAGCAAACAGAGTTAATAAAAATTGGTTGCACAACTTTTATAAAAATACTCTATTTCTATAATAGAACGAATTTATAAAAAAGTCAAGTAAAAGTTTTTGTTAACTCGGAAAGGAGATTGTATGAGTAAAACAAAAGAAAAATTACTTGACGTTTTTTATTTTGAAACAGATAAGGATATAACATTTTATAGCACTTTCAACAATAACAAAATAACACTACTAAAAAATGCTTATACTTTTAATCAATTTCAGAATATTAAAGACAAGTACAATTTTATTTCATTAGTTTGAAAAAATCAAGGGCTAGAGGCTAAGCCTCTTCCCTATAAATAAATTTTAGGAGGATAAGAAAATGAGAAAATTAAAAATAAAAAAAGTATATGAAAGCAAAGGGATTTTTGGAATGTTGTCAATATTATGCGACATAAGAAATAGTATATTTTATCAAAATAAAGAAAGAATAGATAGTTTGATAGATACATTTAGATACAATTTTAACGAGATAGAGTTTGAAGATATTTTTAAAGATGATGATAATAGAATTTATTGTATTCAAACAGCAAGTAATAAATTCATTGAAGTAGATAAAAAAGATTTAATAAATTTTGAATTTTAATAAAAAGGTGGTTTTAATTATGGAAAAAATAATTGATTTTAAATATGCTATTAGTTGGAGAATAAATCAGCTAATACACAAAATAATAAACAAACCAGTAAAAGGCTATAAAAGAACATTATTAATAAAAGAAATTATAAAAGGAGGATAAAATAATGGAAATTATAAGCAAAGAAGAATATAAAAAACTATGCAAAGACTATAAAACAATTACAAACGGTCAACATTATATTTTAAAATTAACTGAAAGCGGTACTTGTTTAGTACCTGTGATAGTAAAATAGAAAGGTTTAAAAGGTGGTAAAAATGAAAAATTATGAAAATATTTATATATTAAAAGGAAGTTTAACAGAAGAACAAGCAAAAAAGGAAATTGAAGAAATAACAAAATATTTTGAAAGTGTAAAAACATTAAAAAAAGAAAATGATGTAAACGGATTTTTAGGCAAGAAAAAATTGGCTTATGAGATAAAGAGCGAAATTACAGGCTATTACTATATGACATACTTCGAAGGAACAGAAAGTAAAGTTGAAAAAATAGAAAATCAATTACGATTAAATGATAATGTAATAAAATTTATAACAATTAGATTTTAAGAGGTGTAAGTAATGAAAGAAGTTAAAACAATATCGATTGATGAAATTATAACACTAGCATTTCGCAAATATAAATTAAGTGGAAAAAAATCAATGAATACATTTATATTCACGCAAACCAAGAAATTAAGCGAAGAAGATTACGACAAAATACTTGATACATTAGAAATCAAAATAAAAGAATACGAAGAAAACAAAAAACAAAAAGCTGAAGAAGAAATGCAAAGAGAAATTGAAAGAATAGTTTTGAAGGCGGTGTAATATATGAAAGTAGCAATATACACAAGAGTATCAACACAAATGCAAGTTGATAAGGGTGTTTCACTAGATGCCCAAAAATGCGAATTAATAGAATATTGTAATAAAAATCGGTTATGATTATGAGATTTTTGAAGATGCAGGAATTAGTGGAAAAAGTATCAACAAAAGGAAAGAATTACAAAGGCTTTTAAATAATTTACAAAATTATGATGTAGTTTTATGTTATAAACTTTCAAGAATTTCAAGAAGTGTAAAAGACATGTCAAATATGCTTGATAAATTTCAAAAAGCAAACACAAGGTTCATAAGTTTAAAGGAAAATATTGATACAGAACAAGTAACAGGCAAGCTACTTATATATATTATTTCTATATGTGCTGAGATTGAAAGGGATAACATAAGCGAATACGTAAAAATGGCTAAAAAACAAGAGTTTGAAAGTCGGAAGAGTCACAGCAAAAGCCGTTTTAGGCTATGACATTATCAATAAAAAGCTAGTTTTAAACGAAAAAGAAAGTCAAATTGTAAAATTCATATTTGAAACATACAACAAAACTAAAAATTATTATCAAACGGCTAAAATATGCAATAATAAAGGTTATAAAGGTAAAAAAGGAAATGAGTTTCACGCTTCCAGCATTAAAACAATAATTCAAAATCAAATTTATTGTGGATTTAATAATTTCCACGATACAGAAGGCAAAAAAGGAACACATAAACAAATAATAAGTAAAGCATTATATAATAAAGTTAACAATATTCAAGAAGTAGCATAAAATAGAGGCTTTGAACCTCTATTTTTTATATTTTATTTAATTTATTTATTGTATTTTAGTATATGCTTTTATTTGCTTTTATTTGCCATTTTAAGCCGTTTTATATTTTATACATATAAGTTGTTGTTTTTAACATTAAAGTGTCTAAAAAGCACCTTTATTTAGTAGTTTTTCAACCTAATTTTAGTCATTTTTTATTTTTCTAAGATTCTACAAATAATTATATATTTTTTGAGTAAAAATGCTAGTCTAAAATCTTCTTCTGCCTTTGTGAAAAAATGACAAAGTTAAATCTTTTTCTATTGTAGCCAACCGTAACTCTTTGCATTTTTCATTTATGGCTTGTATCTCTTGTGCATTCATTATATCATCTGCATCTATACTTATTGTTTTATTATTGTAAAAAATTATTTTAATATATCCTTTATCAACTACTGTGTTTGTAGTGGTGTTCAGTTCTTCTACAAATTCACTATTGCTAACTTCATACCCTAAACTTTTAAACATCTCATCTGCTTTTAACACACCTATTCTCCTTTTGCACAAATATATATAATGTGGGTTAGGATTTGCACCTAACATTAGCCAAGTCCTATAACCCATATCTATGTTAGAATTGAACTAACTCACAACCAAGCCTTTGATATTGTGTCTACCTATTCCACCACCACATTATTTTTTATGTAATTATTTCGCACAATTTCCACAAATTATTTGACTACCTTGCTTTCCTTCTTCAAATGCCGTGTATATTTCTTCTCCAGATTCAAAAATTTTTTCACATTTACTACAGTTTGTCTCTACTGGCATATTATATTTTGTTCTTTCTTCTTTGTATGTAGTATAATCACATTTTAGTTTCTTAATGTTTGTAAATAATCTTTCTGTTTCTCCAACTAAACTCTTTTTCATCTTCTCTATACCTTTATTTATGTCATTCATTTCTTTAAATTCTTTTTCTGTTATCTTTTGTAGTATTGTACAAGTTAATAATCTTTTGTTAAATTCTTCTTTTGTGTATGTGTCCTGTGGTTCATTCCTAAATCCATCTGGGTCTAATATTTCTATTCCCTCATTCTCATATAATTCTTTTGCCCATTCTTCACAAGTCTTTACTTCTAATTCTTTTTCTACTTTCTTTTTACTCATTACTTATTTTCCTTTCTATTCCTAAATTTTCGTATGCTTCGTCTATTTCTTTGTAAGATGTTAAATAACTACTCAATTCACTATAAACATCATAAACATAATCTTGTGAATATTCATCACTATTTAATTCAAATACCTCTTCAATCATATTACACATATTCCAACTACAAGTTCCATCTTCGTAATATTCATTGTGTAATACAACTAAATCTTCTCCTATTTTGTTTCCAAATTCTAATATAATTTTCTCTAATAATTCTCTATCGTTTATCTTTTCGTTTTCCATTAACTTATTAACAAATTCATTGTAATTTACTTTTTCTAAATCTATACTAATTGACATTTTAAATTTATCCCTCCCAAACTATTCTATTTATTTTAGGTAATATTATTTCTTCTATTTGATAGCCTTTTTCGTTAGTTCTATAATGTGCCTTAAAGCCTTTTAGTGCATTCTCTGCTTCTTTTTGTGTTCTATAAAATGGTATTGGATATTTATAAGAACATCTTAAATATTCTCCTGTGTCTTTATCTATTACTACATAACATTTATCTATCTTCATATTCTTTTTCCTCCTAGTTTTTTGCCTTAAAATTATATATAGGCTTTATTATTTTTTGTATTTCTACTGTATCTTGTATATTATCTATTATCTCTTGCATAGGTTTATATACAAATGGTGCTTCATCTATTGTTTCTTCTACTACACTTGTTGTATAAATATCTTTCATACTTTCTTTAAAATCTTCTAGCTTAAATATTTCTTTTGCTTTATGTCTTGACATTATCCTTCCTGCTCCGTGTGGCGCTGAATTATTCCAATCTTCATTTCCTTTTCCTATTGCTATAATACTTCCATCTCTCATATTAATTGGAATTAAAACTTTTTCTCCTTTTTTAGCTGATATAGCACCTTTACGAACTATATTATCTTCAAATGATATATAATTGTGTATTGTTTCAAAATATTGTTGGTTATTTAATATTCTGTATTTTTTTAATATTTCTATTGCTATATGTCCTCTATTTATAGTTGCATAGCTTTGACATATCTTCATATCGTGTAAATACATTTCTCCATATTTGCCTTCTAAATAACATAATTCGTTTGGTAAATTAGGCTTATTGTCTTTATATTCTTTTTCTAGTTCTTTTAATGCTTTTTGTATTTCTGCTTTTCTTCCCTGCTCTTTGTATGTTTTGATTATTTCTTCTTTCTTTTGATACATTTCTTCTTTTCCAGAGCATAGTTCTATTGCTAGATTTTGATAATAGTCTGCTACCTGCTTTCCTAAATTTCTACTACCTGTATGAATTACTAAATATTTATTACCTTCATCATCAATGTCTACTTCTATAAAGTGATTT
Source organism: Clostridia bacterium (assembly GCA_022798895.1). GTDB lineage: Bacteria > Bacillota > Clostridia > TANB77 > CAG-508 > CAG-273. The sequence continues at coordinate 28,251 of JAAWNJ010000001.1, forward strand.
CCACCGCCTAGAGTTCCTATCGCTCTATTAAATTTCTTTGTCTCTTTTAATTCTCTTAGGCAATATAATTCATTTATCGGCTCAAATTCTAATAGTTTATGTTCTCTTATATTTCTTCCTGCTGGTATGCAATTATTTATTACTTCATCTAGTTTTTGTAAATCTAAATCTATCTTTCCTAATTCTACACATAGCATACCACACCCAATATCTACTCCAACTATATTAGGTATTACTTTATTACCCAAATCTGCTGTAAAACCAATTACACAGCCTTTTCCTGCATGTACATCTGGCATTATTCTTACTTTGCAATCTCTAAAAGGTTCTTGTTGTAGCAACAACTCTATTTGCTCTACCGCTTCTTGTTCTATATTATCTGTGAATATTTTTAAATCTTTCACTTGTTCCCTCCTACTTATTCCATTTTACTCTATTTTTATCATTTACTATTGCCTCAAATTCAATGCCATTTTCTTTTAATTCTCCTATACAGTCATCTATTGAAATATGTCCAGTCCTAAATGCATCTACATTATCCCATATTCTCTTCATAACTTCTGGTAATCTCTTCTTTCCTAGTCCACATACATATCTTAGTGTGTATGTTACTGCTATACTGTATATGTCTAAGTACTGGTCTATTAACTGTTTTGTTTCTTTTTCAGATTGTACTATAATGTCATTTTCTACATCTTCAATAAACTTTCTTAACTTTTTAGGATTATCTAATACTTTTGTTAATTGCTTTTCTTGTCTATGTGTTAAGTTCATTTCATTTTCTCCTATTCTTCACAATATTTTTCTTGCTTGTTTTTTAGTTTCTTTCAAATCTTTTTTAGCTTGTTTTAACTGTTCTTCTACTTTTAATAATTGTATAAAACCGTTATCAATTCCCTCTTTCAATGCTTTCTTGTACATATCTGTCTTTAGTTTTCCATATTGGTCTATTAACATTTCTTGTACTTTCATTATCATATTAAAACTCATTTTATTTATTTCAACTGTTAATTCATTTATTATTAATTGGTCTTCTACAAAATCACTTGCATTGAATATTAAATCAAATATACTATTCATCTGTATTCTCTCTTTCCTTTTCTAAATTTTGTGTAAATAAATAATTGTACAAATAACTAGCTGTTGATATATCTATTTCTTTACCATTTTCATCTGTAAAACAACCTTTTTCATATTTTCTTCCATAATCAAGTTCATATAGCCAGTAACTTATTGTCTCTGTATCATTAAATATATTTTCTAATAACTGTACTACTATTGTTTCGTGCCCTACACATATACTTCCTGCATTCATAAAGTCCATTTCTTGATTATCTATATTCTCTCTAAATAAGTCTTGTATTTTATCTTGTAAGTCGTTGTAATTTCTTAATCTATTTATTATTTTTATAAACTGTTCCTTACTAATCATTTTTCCTTTTCTCCTTATCTATTTTTCTTCTAGTAGTTCTTGTAAAACTTCTATTATAAATTCTCTTATTTGATTTTCTATTTCATCTTTCCCATTACTTCCACCAGACAAGTTCAACTCTTTTATCTTGTTTTCTATCTTATCTCTACCTATATATTTAGTTCTTAATATTTTATGTAGCATTTCTGGTGTTACAATTTTATTAACTGTATTTTCAAAATACCAGTTTCTAGCATAAGTTAATTTATCATTTTCTTTTTCTATTTCTTTTACTTTGTTTTCTAGTTGGTCTATGTATTGTAATATGTTTTCTATTTCTTTTATACTTATAGTTTCATCTTTGTCTCCTGTAATATAACCTAATACATGACAGCCTTTATCAAAATCTAACTTCTTTTTTAGTTTTTCTATTTCTTTATTTTGCATTGTTACACCTCTCTAAACTTTCTTTAAAATCAATGTATAATTCACAATTTTCGCATTTATTGTCGCAATAAATATATGTTTCGTAGTGTAGAGGACAAATCGTATAACCTTGTTCTTCTGCTAAGGCATCTCTTAACCATTGTTCCATATTTCCTCCTAATCAAAATCTTTTACTTTTATTTTAACTATAACCCTATTACCACATCTATCTTGCATTTCTACAACTGTTCTACCAACTATACCTTCACTATTAGCAGTACCTATCTTTGATTTTGGTTTTGTTTTAACATAGTCTACCGCTTCCTGTATTGTTCCTTCTAAAACTATTGGTACTGCTTCTATATTGAAATAATTTGCTATATCTTCTACACTTTCTCTAGGTTGCCAATTTCCTGCTATCATTACATCAAATAAGATAAAGTCTTGATTATCTCTATATAAGCCACCATTCTGTATTTTAGCACCATATCCCTCGCCTACTAATACTACTTCTGTTGCTCCAAATTTTTGCTCGAATAGTTGCTCGTTTACTTCTCCACCAAATAACTCATTTAATCTATTTACTAATTCTGCTGGTATTTGTGCCTTATCTGTTCTTCCATAAAAACTTACTCTATGTCCGTCCCAGTGTATTCTTATATTTGTTCCATCTATCTTTTCTGTAAATTGCCATTTATTGTCTTTTAAATATTCTACTGTTTTATTTCTATATTGTCCTTCTATTAATTTTTTTGTTTTTTCATCTCTTTCAAAAAGAGTTTCTATTTTATGATATTCTTTTAACATAACTATTCCTCCACTTTTTCTACGTTTAAAAAAATATAAATTTTACTTATATTCTCTAGTGTTTGTTTTTTATCTTTTTCTAAATCGTTTTCTGAATTTAATATTGTGTCAAAATCTCCAGTTAACGCAAAAGTAAATCCTGCTATTAATTCCATTAGATTCATATTGTATGGATTTTTTTTATAACTTTCAATTATTACCTTAATTAATTTTCTTGTATGTATGAAATCAAAATTTGCATTACACTTCTCTCCACATATTTTTAACATCTTTATTCCTCCTCTGATTTCCAACTTCCGTCTTTTTGTTCCTTTAATTCTATTGTTTTAAGGCTCTTGCCTTGTTTTAATTGCTGTATCATAGCACTTATTTTATTCATATCTGTTTCGCTTCTATGTTCAATGACTACTGGTGACTGTGCTTCTATCATTCCAAATTCTGCTTTACTTCTAAACATAGTTGTTATATTATCTATTTCTTTTAATTGTGCTGATGTAAGTGTTGTATCTGTTAAATAGTCGTTTATTCGCATTATTACATCTTGCATACTTTCATCTGGCGACATTAAGTAATTATTATATGTTGCTGTTGAAATATCAGCAAATGCACAAAAACTGCCTTTTGAAGGTGGATATTTTACCTTTTTATTTATTGCTACTATTGCTTGTCTGTAATATTTAAATACTATGTTTAATTCTTCTGCTGTGTATTTTAAAGGTTGTCCTATTAAGTTGTGTGGTCTTAATATCTCATTTATTTCTATTGTACTTAAGCCTTGTACTTCTTCTTTTACACTTAATTGCTCTGCTATCTCATTTAATCTAGTTTCTAATTTTTGTGGTAATTCCTTTTTATATTCTTCTAATATGCTTTTCTCTCCTGCTTTTACTAACATTTCTTTCTTTTGCTGTTCTACTATTTTCTTATCTTTTGTTTCTAAACTTTCTTTATATTGTTTTTTCCTTAAAATCACTCTCCAATTCTTCTAATTTCCATTCTCCATACATTTTAGCAAGTTTTGCTTTTACATACTCACTTTCTTTATCTGTTAATTCTCTACTTATTTTTATAAATGCTAATGCAAAATCAATATAGGCTTTACACTTACCTGTATCAATCTCCTTCTTCATTTACTACCTCCAATATATTTAAAATATTCTTTAAAACTATTGTACTACTTTCTTTGTGTAAATCTAATAAACTTATTCTTCTCTGTATTTCTAATGCTAAATTCTCTTTTTCTAGTTGGTCTATGTATTGTTTAATGCTATTGTAATTATTTAATTGCTTTTGTAGTAACTCTTCTATGCTTTCTTCATGGTCATCATATATTGGCTCACATTCATTTTCTAGCCAGTATAATGCTTCTTCTATTTCTTTATTTTGCATCTTCCTACCTCTTTCTTATTCTCTTGCCATAGGCTAGTCCTTATCTTTACTCTCTAATACTGTTACTTTATTTAAACAGTTTGGGCACTTTATGTATTCATGATATGTATGTATATCCTTTATTTCGCTCGAAACTTCATTACTTGGAAATTCTAATATTGCATGACAATTATTGCATTCTCTTATTATATATACATTACTTGTTCTTCCTTTGTTGCTTCTTCTAAAGCCTATTACTCTACAATCAGTTAACCATTGTTCCATATTTCTCCCTCCTAAAATGGCAAATTATTATTGTTCTTATTAAATAACTCATCTATTTTATTTGAAAAATGAGCCTTTATTTGGTCTACTATGTAATATCTAAATTTTGCCTTTATCTTTCTTAGTCCTTTTAATTCGTAATTTATAGTGTATTCTGGGTCTACTGTTCCATAAGCCCAATGTGCTAGATACTCTCCACAATCCTCACAATATATATCGTATTCAACTGTATGATAATCTTCTCTTATAACGTTTCTTTCTCCGTGATGTTTGTGTTTACATTTCCTCATCTCTTATCTCCTCTCAAAATGGTAATTCATCTTGTCCTATATCAAATGCAAAACTATCTTGTGGCTCTTGCTTTGGTTGACTTGTCTTTTGAACTTCGTCTATACCTTCTTCTAATAAATCAAATTCACTTACAAATATCTTGTCAAAGTATTTATATTTAGGCTTTCCATCTTCGTTTACATCTTCTGTTGATATTTTGTAGGGTGTTATCCAGCCTTTTGTCACCTCTATTACTGATTTATTCTTTACTTCTACACCTTTTCTAAAAGTTACTTTTTTACTCATGTATGTATCTTCTGTTTCTCCATTTTCTTTTGTTATTGTACTTTTTATGTATGTCTTATATCTTCCCTTTTCATCTTTATAAATTGTTAATTTGCTTGGCTCATTTCCTATATTTATACTCATCTTAAATCCTCCTCTATAATATAACCTACTTCTCTTATGGTTTTTATTTCTATATTTTTACCTATCTTCTTTCTTAACAATGATATATGTTTTCTTATCAAGTTCTTTAAGAAAATATTACATTCCGTTCTATATACCTTTTCTGCTATATCTTCATATGTAATCAATTGATTTGTACTACTATAAAGTAACTCTAATATAGCATTTTGTTTTTTAGTTAAATATATTGTTTCATTATCTAATAAAACTCTGTGTCCTTCAAAATCTATCTTCATTTGTACCTCCTCTAAAAATATCTATCCCTCTCTGGTTTTATATTCTTACTAATTTTCACATTGTTTTTAATCTGTACTAAATCTTGAAGTAAAAAACTTTCTCTATATCCAACATTCATTTCTTGATATGAATAATGGCTCGGATATTTCTTTACAAATATGTACTCTCTATTATTCTTGCTAATCACTTTTGGTATTCTCATTATTAACACCTCTTATCATAAGTTTACTTCTTCTCTACTATAATTTGCCACCATAAAAAGTAATAAATTTTAATTGCATTATTTTCAAATTTTCTAAATCCTTGAGAATTATCACATTTCTTTATTTTCATATATCTATTTCCTTTCTAGTAATTCTTGTAAAACATCTCTTATTTCATTTATAATGTTCAATCTAAATAGTTCATTATTTCCTATATCTTTTTTGTAAATTTCTTTTTCTTCTTTGTTTAGTCCTTCTATTTTTTCTTCTATAACTTGCTTAGGTATAGAATTTTCTAATGCATTTAAAACTAAATCCATTTCTTTTGCACTTACACAAGACATATCTTGACCATTAATAAACATTTTCATATTTTTTATAGCTTCTTTTAATTCTTTATCCATCTAAAACACCTCTAATCATGATTTTTATTCTTTTCTCTAACTATTTTTATACATAATGTATCGTCATTCCAACTATGTCTATCATATATTTCAAATCCATTATCTTCTTTATAAGCATAATTCTTAACTAAATCGCCACATACTGTATTTGTTAATGTAAAATACCATCTGCTTTTATGAAGTTCTTTTAAAAATGGATTATCATCAATTTCTTTTCGCTCAATATATAAATTTCCATATCTATCTTTTTTAGCTTTTCCTAATAATTTCATAAATTCATTTAATTCCATCCTAATTCCCTCACTTTTTCATTTATTGCTTGTAGTTCTTGTATGCTTATTGGTAAACTATTACCCAAATCAGTTTCACAAATTGTTCTTTTATTGTCTAAGTCAAATTCTATATTTTCTAAATATTGATTTTTATATACTATGCTATTTCTTTTTACTTTTATTAATTTATATCCTAAGTTTTTAAACATCTCATCCGCTTTGCTCATTTTCACTCTTCTCCTTTAAAAGTGGTAATAATTCTCGTTTTATATAATTTCTAACTGGGTCTATTTTCTGTTTCAATATAATTTTGTGATTATCTTTATACTCTACTGTAAAACCATTGCTACTATCTTGTTCTAACTTCTCTATTAGTTTTTGCTCTCTTGCTTCTAATTGTTCTATGTATTTTAATAGTAGTTCTACTGCTAACTCTACTTTTATAACTCCATCTGTTGTAAACCAAGTTATAAAATCTCCAATTGATAATGGATATAAAATTTCCTTAGCTTTTTCTATTTCTTCTTTGTTTATCATCTTGCACCTCTACTTTTATTTTTTTATTACAATTGTAGCAATAAATATAATATTGTTTTTTTAAAAATTTCTTTTCTACTGTTACAGAAATATGTTTACTTTGGCATACTGGACAACATCTGTAATCAGTATATGCTCTATCTTTTCTTTTGCTCATAGCTTGTCCTCGCTTTCTATCTTTCTACTTTTTCTACTAAACCTGCTTGAATTAAATCGTATAATTTATCTAATGACATACCACATCCATGAACCCATATTTCTCTCTCGTCAAATGCTCTAATAGAAATTTGTGCAGATTTAGTACATCCTTTAACTTCTATGTAATCTTCCCAACTAAAACACGAATTGTGTGGCAAAACAACATTTTCTTTATATTTAAAATCAAACTTCTCTTCTAATATTTTTAAATTAACATCATCTTTTATTTTTAGCATTCCTCTATCTCCACTTCTTCTTTTAAATTGATTAATAGTCTTTTTATTTCTTCTTTAGCACTTTCTTCATCATTTTTAGTGGTGTATCTTTCTATTTCTTGAAGATGGTGCTCAATAATAAATTTCAAGTGTATGTATTGATTGTTTTTTTCTCTCATTCTTTCTGTTTGTGCGCAACTTCTCAATATAACTAATAAATTATAAGTAAAGTCTATTTTATCGTCTGTGTGTCTTGTATTTTTGTCTACTTCTAATAATTCAACTTTATGTCTTTCTAGCTTATCTAACTCTTGCTCGTAGTATCCTATATACTCTTTTAATTTCATATATTCTCCTTTTCTGTATCTAATAGTTTTTGTAAAACATCAACTGTGTAAGCATGTCTTTTTGCAATTTCTTCATCTTTATCACTAAAATAACATACTTCTACTTTTTCTTCTTTGAGTTTATCTTTTATCTTCTCTACTAAACTATCATAAGCTTTTGCTTTAGCTTCCATTTCTCTATATTCTGTTATCACTCTTTCTGTATCTTCTTTATTCCAATTTGCTTCTTTTGCTAAGTTAGAACATTCTTTCATTGCTTCTTCTATATTGATTTTAGTGTTCATTTTATCTGCTTTTGACATATCTATACCTTCAATCTGTAACAATTTGTTTTCCATTGTTCTTTTGTTAGTATTTCTATATTTTTGTATTTTTGAAAGATAAATGCTACTGAACTATGTCTTACTGCCAATTGCTTTCTGTTTGGAATTAGTATTCCTAGTTTTTCATAACTTTCATCATAAATAACTTCGTATTTTTCATTATCTATTTTGAGCACATCTCCTGCTTCTATCAAGTCAATTATGTTTTTACTGTGCTTTACCATTTTAGTTTTTAAATAACAGTATCTTATATTTTTATGTTTTTCACATATATAACTGTCAAATAACATTCCATCTTCAACATCTTCGCCTCTTTCTAATCTTTTTATAAATCTTGCTATACGTCCTTCTTTAGTTCTTACATATTCTCCTGCTTCAATATTTTCCATTCTCTAAATCTCCTCTAGCTCTACTATTACTTTACTCTTATCTGCATACTCAAAACTGTCTATAAAATTAGTTACTATCTTTCTATTGTCATCTACTAATACACCTGATTGTACTAATGCGTCTAAAATAAACTTTTTAGCAAAACATATATTATCTAAATCACGCCTTTTATTGCCTTCAATCCAAGTAAAACGCCCTATTACTGGCTTGTCTATTTTTAGATTACCAAGTTGCTTTCTGATGCACCATTTTATGTATTCCTGTTCTTCTTGTTTTAAATTATTTCCTGCATGTCTATTGCTATATGCTTTTTTAATAAATTCATTTGCTCCTGCTAGTCTTTTATCTATTTCAAATTTATATTTCATCTTTTGCCTCCTATTCCGTAAATTTAATTTTATTTGTGCTATACTTTGTTGTGCAGAAGGTATCCTGTATGGACAATTTGGATCTCCTTGATATTCTTCTTGTTCAATTCCTTGACACCCTCCACAACATCCTTTTTCTATTGATTTTCTACAGCTTTCTATTAGTTCTGTATATTTCATAAGCTAAGCCTCTAATAATTTTTTATTTTCGTAGATATTGCCTATTATCTCTACATTGTTATATTCTATCGCGTGTCCTAATATATCACTATCAAAATAATAATCTTGAATTGGTTTTACCATAAAATAAGCATATTTTTCATTCCATTCAACTATTGCCGTATCTACTTCGCTAAATCTTACTATATCTCCCTCATATATTTCTTTTCCGTTTTTATCGTGTAGTCCTGTGTATTGTCCTACTGTTTCTGGTATTACTTCTACTTCTTCATAATCTTCTTCTATGAAACTCCTGTCATTTCTCCCTCTCCTATAGTTTCCATAATACCATTCACCTTTTTTATATTTTTTACTATTATACCTAACCTGTCCTCTAAATTTATATTCTCTCATATATTCTCCTATAGTCCGTAATTCTTCTAAGGTATATTCTTTTCCTGCTTCCATCTTTTTGTATTTTGTTTCACTTTTGAATGAAGGCAAATATCCATTAGAATTAAAGCTATTTAACATTATAATCATCTAAGTCTAAGCCTATATAGCCATCTTCGTCTATCATACATTCATCTCTTAATGTTCTAATTCTTCCATCTCTGTATGTAACTATATCTCCATCCTTTAAATCACTTTTTGCAAACATCTAAGTTTCCTCCTTCTATTTGTTTTATAATCTCGTCTATTTCCTCTCTTGCTTTCTGATGTTCTTCACATTTTCTGTCTAATTTTGACTTTACAAAAGATAAATAGAATATAATTTTCTTGTTTATTTCTAACATCTGATTACTCCTTTAAACTCGCTCATTGCTTTATTAAACTTTAGATATACCTTGCCTATCTCACCTGCTCTTTGCTTTGCTATTTTAAGTGTTACATCTACTATTGTTCCTTCGTCTTCTTTTTCTTGATATAGAAACAATACATTATCGGCATCTTGTTCTATTGCTCCACTTTCTCGTAAATCTGCCAGACTTGGTTCTTGTCTGTTTGCGTTTCTACTAAGCTGACAAAGTCCGCACAATTGGTATATCTAACTCCAAGCTAAGTAATTTTAGTGTTCTTGTTATATCTGCCACTTCTTGCTCTCTGTTATTAAATTTGCCTTTATTTTTAATAAGCTGTATATAGTCAATTACAAGTAAACCTAAGTTGTTTTTATTCTTTAGCTTTCTTGCTGTATTCTCTATATGCTGTAGTGTTCTCGCATTTGTGATTAGATGAATTGGAAGTTGAGGTAATTCTGCCGTTGCTATCGCAATTCTTTGCCAATCTACATCTTCTAAGGTTCCCATTCGCATTTTATAACTATTCACTCTTGATTTCTTTGAAATCATTTTCTGTATTATTTGAATGTCTGACATTTCTAAGCTAATTATTGCTGTTTCAATACCTTTATGTGCTATATATTCTGCTATTTGTAGTGCTAATGTAGTTTTACCTACTCCTGGTCTAGCACCAATAATTGTCAATTCCTGCTTATGTAGTCCACAAATTTTATTATCTAAGTCTTGTATTCCGTGTATACAACGAATAGTCCATACCTTTGTTGCAATCTTCTTCCATTTTCGTTACTACATCTGAAAACTGTTGTGCAAATGTCCTTTCTTTTTCATTAACATGCTCAATTTCGTTAATTTGCTTTACAATCTCTTGTGCTAAAATATCTATATTTTCGCAATCTGAAATTTCCATTGTCCTATTTTGTAATAAGTTAAATAGTTTTCTTTTCTTTGATAATTCCATTAACCTATTGTATATACTATCTGCACTTTCTATTTGCACATAATCCCCTAGTGTTGCTAGATACTTTAACACTTGTCCTTGATTTGCTTTAATTTTAGACTTTATACTAAACACAGATATTTCTTGCTTTTCTACTTTTAATCCATTTATTACATTTATAATTTTCTGATGTCTATCGCTAACAAAATCATTTTCATCTAGCAAGTAATCTTCTTGCTTAAATATCACATAATACAGCATTGCTTTTTCTAATTCTTCATCATACATTTAACTTTCCTTCCTCAATTAATTTTTCTATTGTAGTCTGCCTTCGCATTAATCTCCCATAATCTTCTTGTGATAATTGCGATGTATCTATCTCTTTGTATTGTTCCTTTTTTGGTTCACTAACAGAAGGCGGTTTGTATCCATCTTTTCTAGCCCATGTTTTTAGAGTAGCGAAAAAATCTTTATATTTTTTGCCTTTACTCTGTATGTAGTCATCTAATGCTTGTATTCGTTCTGCATAATCTTTTGGGAAATATGTCTTTACTTTTTCGTATTCTTCATCTGTAAATTTGACATTTCCATTTTCTCCATATTTTTTCTTTATATTTTCTTTTTTTAAATCATTATCATTTACATTATCATCTTCATTATCATTATCGGCTTTTTTGGGTTCCTGAAAATTCCCTTCGCTTTCTTCAAAACCGTTCGGTTTCTGAAATATCCTTTTGCTTTCTTGGTCTTCCTCCTCTAGCTCCATTCTCTTTATTCTTTTCACATTTAGCTTCATACTTTTCTCTATCTCTATCTAACTGTGTTTTTATAAAAGAGAAAGCCATTTTTAACATTCCATCTAGCTTAGGTACTTCTCTAGTTTTTTCATACTGATATATTGCTCTCATAAGTTGTCCGATTTCTTCATCTGACATTAAATTGAATTGTTCTTCATAATCTAAGTACATTAGAAAGCTATTCTTATCCATTTGCTTTCTCCTTTCGTGAAATTAGGGCTAAAACTTATGCAAATCTCCATTTGTAGCCACCTGTTTTATTTCTTTTTTCTCTACAACATGCAGAAATTTTATTACTTCTAATATTCAACATTCTGCCTGCTTCACTTGCACTTTTCCACCTTTTAATATAATTATCGTTTAAATCATACTGAATAACTGCTTTTTCTTTGTCTTTTTTATTGCCACCTTTATTACCACCTTTTCCAACCTTTCCTAATGTTTTCCATGAATATCTTTCGTTTTCTGCATGTGTACACCACTCTAAGTTTTCAATATTATTATTTCCTTTGTTTCCATCTAAATGATTTACCTCTAATTTTGGTTTTTCAATAAATGTTTGCGCTACTAAACTATGAACTGTTCTTGTATAACATTTGTCGGAATACAGCTTTACAATCATATAACCATCTTTATTTTTTATTTGCTGTATAATTCCTTTTTTCCCTGTTTTATTATAATCTAAAGACATTACCCTTCCAGTATTACTTACTTGATACCTGCCTTTAAAACCATCTATATCTTTCCATATTTCTTCCATTAATTAGCACCTCCTAACTTGTTTAATGCTTGTTCTACTGTAAATCTATTATTATTTACACCTCTATATATTGTTCCTGCTATTTTAAACATTGTTTTTGTCCAATTTCTTTGCTCTTCTAAAAACTTTTGTAATGATTTTGTATATTCTTCCATAGTAAAAACACCCTTCTCAAATATCTTTATCAGACTACTTGAAAACGGTGCAATTTTCCTATATAATGATATAAGAATTGCTTTTCAAGCAGTTCACTTATTGCCTTAAATTATCTGAACGTTTACCAGACACTGCAGATAGTTTAAGGTTATTTTATTTTTTTAACTATTATTTCTTTCTTTTCCTCGTCTAATATTATTTCTGCCTCGTATTCTTCCTCACTAAACCCTAAAATTTGAAACCATACATAAGGAATAGGTATTCTTGGGTTTATATTGCCCATTCCACTTTTGTTTAGTATCAATTTCACGTTTCTTCCTCCCATATAAGGAACCTCCCTTCCATTTGACAAGATTGTTGTGATAATGATATAATCTCATTCATGGAAGGAGTTGAGAGGTTTTAGTAACCTCTCTCCTCAAGTCCTTGATAGATTAGTTGTAATTGTTTTTGATTACTTTCTAATCTACGTTTGGCTAGTCTCTTTGCTTGGTAGGCTCTGACTAGCCTTTTTATTTTGTTCTTAATCATAGGACTTTTACCTCCTTTCTCTTAAGATGACTATATCTTATCATTACGTACGTATATTGTCAAGCACTTTTTTGCATTTTCTTCAAAATATTTTGTAAGTACTGATATTACTGCATTTCCTGATAAACTTTGGTATTTTTATTAAGTTGTCAATGTACTTTATATTAATGATTTCATAAATAACTTTTTCCAAAAATTCTTATAAAATCTTCTCTTGTATGAGTTTCTTCAAATTTTCTTTGTGCAATTTTTTTTAATCTTAAATCTAGTTGTCTTCCATTCTTTCCATGTACACCATTTGTTCCTCTATGATGTTCATAGCAGAGTGGAACTTTTAGTCCATATTTTTCACTTAATTTTCTATTTGCTTGTCCAAAAAATATATGGTGTTCTTCTAAAACTCTTCCTCTTGGTATTTGACAAATAAAACAATGTTCATTATGTTTTTGTATTATTGATTTCATTTCTTACACCTCCAAAGTTGGTATTCCTAATTCACTACATAATTGAATTGTTATGTCTAAAAGTTCTGTCATTTCCTTTGTATTCATTTTTGATGAGCCAATATATACTTTATATATGTTGCACTCTTTATCGTTTACAACTTGTTTTCGCATGAATTTGACACCTCTAAAAGTCTTTCTAAGTGCCTCTTCCATTTCTGTAGCTGTTATAATATAATCTGATAAAGCATCAGCTCTTTCTAGCAACGTACAATACACTTCCATGTCGTCTTGATTTTGAACTTTTGCTATTTTATGTATTAATTCCCAAAGCATTTTATTTTGTTGTAAGCTTCTTGTTGTTTTCTTTTCTTTGACCTCATAGAATTTTGTATTGTCTTGTTCTAATAACCAATTTATCACTTGTTTTTGTGTTCCTATCATACTAATATTTCCCCTGTTAGAATTGTTCTAGTAAATACTTCTTTTCAAAGTCATTTAAATTAAAGTCTTGTATATTGTTCATTTTGTTTTTGAAATCTTCTTTACTTAAAAATACTTGTGTTTTATTACAACTAAACTTAAATTTCCCATAGCTGTCTATTATAAAGTTTTTATCTGTTTCTTCATAAATCCTTACTTTTTGTAATTTATATTCACATTCATCGTTAAAATCATTACCAGCTTTATTGTAGATAATTCTCTTAGCTTTTATTGTTTTCATTAAATCACCTATTTTTGTACTAATTTTTGAAATTCATTGACTATATTCATATAGTCTTTTATTTTGATTTCTGATGTGCTTGTATATCCATATTTGCTTAGTATTTCTAATACTTTTTCATCAGCTATTTGTCTATTTTCTATTGCTTTATCTAAAGACTGTTCTTGTACTTTTGAAATCAATTTAGTTTCACTTTCTTGTGTTTCTATCTCATCTTTTATTTTTGCATCAGTTTCTGCTGAACTTATTTTGTCTGGGTCTTCCCCAGTTGGAATTGCAAATGTTCTTAGTAACATATACTTGTAAGCATAAGTCATTGCTTTTCCTACACCCTTATCTTGTGTGTCTACTCCACTTCCATTACTTTCTACTTCTATATAATCTTTCTCATCATCTATATTTTGTATCCTATATTTTGTATGAACATTAGTTAGCATATTTACAGACTTGTCTGTTCTTGTAAGTTCTTTATTTTCACTTTCTTGTGTAACTGGCAATATTACAATACCTTGTTTCACCAATTCATTTCTTACTGCTGTTGTTACCTTTTCTTCTGATATAGCTTTGTACTTAGTTGTTCCAAAAGCTACTTGGTCATCTTTAGCTAAATATTCTATATTTTTCATAACTTCATTAATCTTTTCAAAAATATTCATTAGGCTATCCCCCATTTCTTATCTAAATTTTGTTGATATATCATATCTGCAATTTCTAAGTCTCTTTCTAAATTTGGAATATCTTCTTCGTCATCTTCTTCAATGTAATTTCCACTAAAGAACCATTCTATAAACATTTCTTTAAATTCTTCTCTTTCTTGAGAGTTATAATTATCTGTAAATTGTAGTCCACATTTTTTCATTGCATAATCTAAAGCCTCATCTTCTTCGATTGTTTCATTAGTTGTTATATGTATATATCTCATAATTCCCTCCCTATTCTGTTATGTTATAGTCTGTTATCATAAGCTAGTCCTCCTCATCTTGCATCAAAGCTTCATACCTTTTCTGATATTCGTCTGGTTTTAATTCTTTAACTAAATCAATAATTCTTCCATGCTTGCAATTATAGCTATCCATTTGTAATTGTTTTTTATTACTACTTAATTCTGTATTATTTATTAGTAGACTTAACAATTCATTTAATCTACCTTTTAACTCATTATTCTCATTATATAAACTTAAATAATCGCTTAATTTTAAAGTTACTTTATTCTCTTCCATTTTCCTTTCCTTTCTTGACTTCTCTATCATATTTATGCTAAACTAATGACAGAGTTCATATATATTTATTTTGAATTTGAAGCTAGTTTTTAGATTGGTAGTCGCAAACTAGTTTCTTTATTTTTGCTAAAACTAACTCTGAACTAAATTGACCTTCAAAACTTAAATCAGCTACATTTTTTAATATTAATTTTAAGTTTTCAATTTCATCTCTTAGTCCTGCATTGCTTGTTGATTGTAAACTATCTCTTTTTTTTAAATCCTCAATTAAGCTTTTTTGATTTTTAATTGTAGTTTCATATTCTGCTATAATTTTGTCCTTCTTTGTTTTAAACATCTCCTACTTCCTCCTTCTTATATTTTTCTAGCTTTTGAAGCTATTTTATAAATTTCGTAAACACTTCTATTGTGTTCGTTTTCTTTTAGCCATTGTCCTATATCTTTTTCTAATCGTGGTATTTTAGTTTCTGTTTCAATTAAGTTCATGATTTTTATAAAAATGTTATTCATAAAGTTTTCCTCCTTTCTTTAAAATCCTGCAATAAAGAATATTATCCAAAATGTTGAAAATAGCAGTATTCCTATTGCTTCTGTTATTTGTTCCTTAGTTTTCTTTTTCATTTGTCTCAACTCCTCCTATCTTGCTTGAAATCGCTTTATGCTATAAACTTTTGAAGCTTTTTCAATACTATGATTTTGATTTTCAAAAGCCTTTTGCTTTCTTGTTTCGTAATATTCTTCATAAGCTTCCCTAAAAACAAAAATATCCTTACCTCTTTGTTCATGTGGAAGTTTTTTAGCTAAACTATATGCTGCATCTCTTCCGCAATGTTCTAGACCTTGTATTTCTTTTACTTTTAAAAATCTTGATTTTTCTTCTAGCATTTTCTCATCTCCTTTCTTTTTATGTGTTGAGCTGTGGTATTCGATTTTTTATTTACTTATTTGTTGAATTTTGTATTGTTCAGTTATATAATTACCTCATACTTAAGAGAAAAATATTTTAATTTGTAGAAAGTGAGGTGAATATATTGTCTGATAGTACAAATTTATACACTTTTCCTAGTACATCGTATGAAGCACTTGCAATGCTTTACACTCAGAACCAAGACTTAAAGGGAAAATCTGTACAAGAAATAGCTAAAATTTATTATGATGCTTATTATGAATTTAGATATCAAACTAAAGATATAAAAGATAAAGCATCTAAAAAAATTTCACAAAAATTTAACTCAGTTTGTCTAAAATTATGATTGCATCAAGCACTTCCTTGCTTGGTGCTTCTTTTTTATCTTTACATTTTTTCAATTGCTCTTCTATAATCTCTTTTAGGCTTTTTTCAATTTCTTCCATACACTCCTCCTTACTACCATTTGGTTGTGGTTAGTTTTGTTCGTTTTCTCGAACTTTTAATTTAAAAAAATATTCTGGTATATTTGAAAAAGAAATATTTAAAATTGAACAAATCTTCAATATTTCTTTTTGGGTGAAATAAGTATTGCTATTTATCTTATTACTAATCGTTGTATCGTCAATCCCTAATTCTGTTGCTAGTCTACTTTGTGTTCCCAATACTTCTTTAATTCTCCCTTTTAATTTATCATGATTTATCTCTGGATTTTCCACCTTTATTCCTCCTTTCTGTTTGTTCGTGTTCTCGAACTGTAATTATATTATCAAATATAAAAATCAAAGTCAATACTTTTTTGAAAAAAATTCGATTTTCTTAATTTTTTTTCATATTTTTATTGATTTTTTTCGGAAAGTCGTTTATAATAGCATTTATGGAGGTATCTTTTTATGGACGGATTAGTAGACACATTTTCTAATCGATTAAATACAGCTATGAAAATAAGAAACATTAAAGCTACAGAACTTTCCTTAAAGACTGGTATAGCAAAATCTTCACTAAGTGAATATATAAATGGAAAATATGAAGCTAAACAAGATGGAGTATATTTATTAGCTAAAGCTTTAGATGTAAACGAAGCTTGGCTTATGGGCTGTGATGTACCAATGGAAAGGAAAGATACTCTTTCTGATATTCGTATGGCTTCTTATAATGGCATAGACACAGAAGGATTAGATGAAAATGACATAGACGAAATAAATCGTTTTGTTGAATTTATTAAGAATAAAAAGAAAATGGATAACAAATAATTATTTTAAAGGAGGCTTTTATTATGATGAAAGAATTAGTAATGGAAGTTACAAATGCACTTCCTAACACTGCAACTTTAGAAGAAATCATTGATGCAATATACATGCGTTTAAAAATCGAGCAAGGCATAAATGCTGTAAAAAATGGTGAAGAATATACAGAAGAAGAAGTATTGGAGGAAATAAAGAAATGGTAATACATTGGACTAAATATGCTTTGCAAGACTTGAAGGAATTTTCTGAATATTCAAAAAAGAATAATGTTCAAGAATATATAGAAAAACTTATTAAAAGTGTTGGAAATTTGAAAGAATTTCCTAAGCTTGGACATATTTATACTTATTCGCAACAATATATTATTAGAAAGTATGTGCATGAAGAACATATTGTTTTATATTATGTAGATAATAATATTATTCATATTTTAGTAGCAGTACATCACAAACAAGACATTAATAAAAAACTTAATTTTATAAAGAATATTATTGAAACCGATATTGTTTAATTTCCTAAAAAGAGGGGCAAATGAATACTTTAGATTTATATGGAATTGTTGATAAAGAAAAGATTAATATTGAAGATTTTAATTGGTCTAGTGCAAAAGCTAGAATATTTGAAATAGATAATAAGTATTACATAGCATTAGATAATAAGCAAATAGATACTAGTATAGAAGAAAAAGAGATACTAGCAGAGGAGCTTGGACATTATTTCTGCAACGCATTATATTATATTAATTCAAGTAAAGAATTAAAAGACAAGTGCGAATTGCGAGCTAAGAAATGGGCTTACTCTGTACTAGTTCCGCTTCAAAAACTACAAGAAAAAATCACACAAGGTTTTAACTTGTATGACTTGGCTGATTATTTTAATGTTGATATTAAATATATGATTGATTGTCTTGACTTTTATGCTGAAAAATACGGCGTATTAGTCTAAATATAAAAAAGGAAAATAAATGTTGTTTACTTACCACAGCTCAACACATTTATTTTCCACCAAACCACTTGAAAGTGATTATATTCATATTATATATGAAATACCTTCATTTTTCAAGTGCTATACAAAGAAAAAATGGAGGTATTTTTTATGAAAGTAAGTATTAGAACAAACAAACTAAAGAAAGGAAATAGTTACACTGTTTTCATTGATTATGGGATTGTAAATGACAGTAGGAAAAGAGAACCTTTAGAGACATTCTCTAATAAGAAAGATGCTGATAATTATAAATCTAAAGTTCAAACAGAAATAAATAATAATAGCTTTATCCATGTACCAGATATTTCGTTCTCTGAAGCAATTGATGAATGGATGAAAAACTATGTTGAGAACAATTGTGAACCTAATACAGCTGAGAGTTATAGAGGAACTAACGAGAAATATTTAAAACCTTGCTTAGGACACATTCCCTTCAAGGTCATTTCTTCTCCACAAGGTATAGATATAATTAATAGCTATTATCACTATCTTCGCTTTGAACTAGAAAATGAAACCATCATTGATAAAAGAACAAGAAAGGAAAAACATAAGAAAAACTTATCTTATAACAGTGTAGACCATCACAAGGCACAAATTAGTGGAATTTTAACGTATTTTATGAGCTGTAAAAAGATTTCTAATAATATTTGCTTAAATACTGTTATTCCCAAAACCGAAGAAGAAAAAATGAAAGATGTTGTAATTGATGACATAGAAAATTTTGAAGATGACGAACTATATGAAGATGATGAATTTATTACTCCAGAACAAGCTGTTCAAGTTATAAATCTATTCATGAATACAGATATGATGCTTCCAGTTTGTTGGGCTGCATTTGTTGGACTAAGACGAAGTGAAATAGCTGGTATTCTAAAAAGTAAGGTAGATAAATCTATTCGAAAAGTAGTTATAAAAACAGTTAGAGTCCGTTGTGGTAATAAAACAATATTTAAAAAGAAAAACAAAAATAAATCTTCTACTAGGTCTCTATACTTCCCTTCTATAATGTTAAAAGTAATTGAACTAGATGAAAAAAGACAAGCACAAAATAAAATTCGATATGGTGATGAATATATAGACTCTAAATTTTTATGTGTTAAAGATAACGGAGAACCTTTAAAGGTAAATTATCTAAGCGCACATTTTAAAATTGTTTTTGAAAAATTTTACAATTCAGAAAAAGAAAAAGCACAGCGAGAAAATAGAGAATTTAATTTTCCATACATAACACTTCATAAATTGCGTCATTTAAATATTTCATCTCTTCTAGCTAATGGGGCATATCTAACTGACGTAAAAAGCAACGCAGGGCATTCTGACGTCAATACGACTATGATATATACTCATAACTATACTGAAGGTAAAAAAGAAATTGCAGATAAAACTGATGAAATTTATAAACCCCTATTTAAGATAAGTTGTTAAGACTTATCTTTTATTTTTCTGTATCATTCTATGTTGTACTTAGTACTTGGACAAGTTTTGGACAAGTAAGCTATTTTTAAGCAAAAAAATAACTTTCAGAAAGCTCTGAAAGTATTGATATTACTGGTTGGGCTGGGTAGATTCGAACTACCGCATGCTAGAGTCAAAGTCTAGTGCCTTACCGCTTGGCTACAGCCCAATATATTTTAGCTTTTCGCAATGTTTCCGCATTACGAATCTGTAATTCGCTTTGCCCACACAGCTTCGGGCAACTACAGCCCAATATATAAAATGGGGTGGAAGATGGGACTCGAACCCACGATCTCCAGTGCCACAAACTGGCGCGTTAACCAACTACGCCACATCCACCATAAATGCGTTGCTACTCAACGCATTTATAATTTTACAATATTTACTATTGGTTTGTCAAGACTCTATCTCAATTTTATTTTGCTTCTGCCCAAATAATTAATCTTTGCTTAGAATCATCTGTACAGGTTGATAATGAAATCTCTCTTTTTCCTTTTGTATCTCTTACCATATAGTTTGCATCTTCAGTCGATGTATTATATTTTTTAGTAATTGTATATGTAACTTTTTTTCCAGATAAATCTGTCAAATAAATTTTATCCCCTAATTCTAATTTTTTATTATTCGAGAAAAAGGTTCCATTTCTATAATTGTGTCCTATAATAACTGTGTTTCCCACTTCGTTAATTCCTGGTCCACTTAGTACTGCTACTGCCACTTCAATAGCACTATCTGTTGCTGTTTCTAAAACAGGGCAATTTAGCTTTATTTTAGGGATTTCAATTTTCCCCACCATGTTAAATCCTTTATATTTTGGCTTATTGGATGTCGTTCCTCCATTTCCACCATTATTAGTATTAGTATTGGTAATCGTATTATTTTCATCAACAACTGGATCTGCTATATCTACTACATTATTTTCTACATTATTAGTACTTGGATTTTTAGTTATTGTATTATTCACATAGCCATCAAATTGTCCTGAGCCTTCCTCTGCCTCATTCCCTGTGGTATAAGCCTTATACCAATCAATTCCTACATAAATAAGAATACCTAAAATAGCAATAATTGCAACCACTAACAAAACAGTTAATAATTTATTATACTTACTATTAAACATTTGTATCCCTCCTTTTAGAAATTCTTAATCATATAATGATTATACCATATTTTCTAAAATTTTTCTATAGTTCTTTCTCTATTTATTCAACAATTTTTTGTCCCATTGTTCTTCCTGCTAATAAATGAAAATGTAAGTGCATTACCTCTTGCCCTGAATCTGGTCCACAATTAGAAATAATGCGAAATCCTTTTTCGTCTATCCCCAATTGTTTTGCTATTTTTTGCATCACAACCACCATTCTTCCCATTAATTCACTATCTTCCTTTTGAATCTCCATTAAATTTGCGATGTGTTTTTTTGGAATGATTAACACATGAATTGGTGCTGCTGGTTGAATATCTTTAAAAGCTAAAATTTCATCATCTTCATATACTTTTTCTGAAGGAATTTCTCCTTTGATAATTTTACAAAAAATACAATCTTCCATTTTAATCTCCTTCAACTTTTGTAATTTCACTTCTTTTTATGTCTATAGCCCGCTTTACTTTGCATAGTTAACTTAATATTGCTTTAATTCTTCTAACACCTGCTGAACTTGCTTCTTCTTTCTTAATGCTAAAATGTCCAAGTTCTCCTGTATGCGTTACATGAGGCCCTCCACAAATTTCTTTTGATACAGTCCCAATTGTATATACAGTCACTTCATCTGGATACTTCTCAATAAACATACATTCTGCACCAGATGCCACAGCATCTTCTTTTTTCATAGTCTCAATGGTAACAGACAAATCTTGTTTGATCCATTCATTAACTAAATCTTCCACTTTTTGCTTTTCTTCATCTGTCAATTTATGGTCACAACTAAAGTCAAATCTCATTCTTTCAGTTGTAATATTAGAACCCTTTTGGTGGATATCTTGACTTACAACTACTTTTAGTGCAGCATTTAAAAGGTGCGTTGCTGTATGATATTTTGTGGTTTGCTCATTTTGTTCTGCTAAGCCCCCTTTGAATTTTTGCTCACTACCTTGTCTTGACTTTTCTTGATGTTCTTTAAATAACTTGTCAAACTCTGACGTTTCTATTTCAAATCCTTGTTCTTTTGCTAAGTCTTGTGTAACTTCTGGTGGAAATCCATAAGTTTCATATAATTTGAATATAGTATGCCCATCAATTACATTTTTATTCTCTTGTTTTAATTTTGCAACGACTTTATTAAACTCTCTTTCTCCATTTGCTAAAGTTTTTACAAACTTATCCTTTTCAGTTACAATTACTTCTTTTATATTTTCTTTTTTCTCTACTAAATCAGGATATAGCTCTTTTAATGTTTCTATATATAGCTCTATTAATGTTGGAAGCTCATTTAAATCAATCTGTAATTTATTTAAATGTCTTGTCATTCTTCTAATTAATCTTCTTAAAACATACCCTCTATCAATATTGCTTGGTCTTCCTCCATCTGCTATTATCATTATACTAGAGCGTAAGTGCTCTGCCACAATTCTTCTGCTTTCTATATAGTCTACTTTTGCTAGTTCCTTTAATTTTTCCATTACTGGCAAGAACAACTCAATGTCAAAAGGAGTTTCTTTTCCTTGTAACAACATTGCCATTCTTTCTAGTCCAAGCCCAGTGTCTACATTTTGTTGTTTCAACTTTGTAATAGAACCATCTTTTGCTTTATAAAATTCCATAAATACATTATTCCAAATTTCCACATATTTACCACAATCGCAATCAGGTCCACAGTTCGGACTACATGCTGGTCTTCCTGTATCTAAGAACATTTCTGTATCTGGTCCACAAGGTCCTTCCTCTCCTGCTATCCACCAATTGTTATCTTTTCCATAAAAATAAATTCTCTCTTCTGGAATTCCTGCTTTTTTCCAGCTTTCAGCTGCTACCATATCTCTTGGTGCATCTTCATCTCCTGCAAAGCAAGTTACTGATAATTTTTCTGGATCAATACCTAATTCTTTTGTCAAGAATTCATATGACATCGCAATTGCTTCTTCTTTAAAGTAATCTCCTAAAGACCAGTTTCCAAGCATCTCGAAGTAAGTAAGATGACGGTTATCTCCTACTTCGTCAATATCATTAGTTCTGATACATTTTTGGTAGTCTGTAAGACGTGTACCTTCTGGGTGCTTTTCTCCTAATAAATATGGCACTAGTGGTTGCATTCCTGCTGTTGTAAACAGTACAGATGGATCATTTTCTGGTATCAATGGGCTACTTGGAATAACTTTATGTCCATGACTTTTAAAAAAGTTTAAATATTTATTTCTTATTTCTATTGCTTTCATTATCTATTCCCCTCTTTTAGCAAATTGTTGTTACATAATTTGATTAAGATTATATACTATGAGTTGCTAGAAATCAAGATTTACGAAAAGAAATCTTTTAACTCACACAAACTTCAAAAAGCTTTGCTTTTTAGAAGTTGTGATATTTACATATTCCTTATCATCAATATTACATATTTTATCCCCCAACCTTCCTGTGTTCAATTCTGTCAAGTTCATATTAATTTGCTTTTTACCTAAGCTTTTTTCACTTAGAGTAAAAAGAAGTACATAAAAAATGCACTCCCTAATCTCTATTCTTCTATTCCTATAAATAATTGAACAAATACCTTTCCATAAATAGGACTTTCTACTACACATACTCCTGTATAGTTAAATTTTTCTTCTAGAATGTTTTCTCTATGTGTTTTAGAATTCATCCAAGATTCTACTGCTTTTTTTGGTGCCATGTTTCCTGCTAAATTTTCTCCCGCTATATCATAATCTACTTGATTCGCTTTTAGCATTTCAAATGGAGTTCCTAATTGTTTGGAATGATGCGAAAAATATTCATTTTCTACTAAGTCAGTTGCTTTTAACTTTGCTGTTTGTTGTAATCTATCAAGTGGTTTTAGCGCTTCTAAACCATTTTGTTTTCTATATTCATTTACCAAATCTAAAGTTTCTTGTTCTTCTTGTGACATTTTCACTGTTTGTATCAACATTTCTTGTATTCTTTCATATTTCTCTAATTCTTCTACTTTTGCAGTTTGAAATGCTGCTAAAGAAATACTTTCCATCAAAATAAAAATGACAAAGAATAAAATTGTAAGAAGTTTTCTTCTTATCTTTTTCATGTTTGCACATCCCTTAAAATTTTTTCCTATCAATATTTTTTTCTTAAGTTTTGTGTTCCTTTTATTTTATCCCTTGTAATCTATAATTATTCTCTTTTGACAAACAACAGTTATATTATATCGCATTTTCAACATTATGTCAACTTACTTTTTGCTAATTTCTTAATTTTCTTTGCATTAAAATTAGTTTTTACTTTACTTTTCTATTGCATATATTTCATTTAATATGCTATGATATATACTAAAGGTGGTGATTTTTTATGATGGATTATTATGATGCTAGCAATGAAGTTAATAATGACCCTATCCAAACACTAGATATGAATGGCGTCCTTTCTAATACATTTTTTAGAATGTTTTTAGGATTACTAGCAAGTGGTATTACGGCTGCTTTTGCTTATTACTCTGGATTATATATCCCTCTTATCTTAAGTAATGGCTTTTTCTATTTGGCTATTGCTGAAGTAATTGTAGTCCTAGTTTTCTCACTTATGTTTAGAAAGCTATCTCCTACAGCTGTTACTGTATTATTCTTTGCCTATGCTTTCTTAAATGGCTTTACTCTCTCTGTAATTTTTGCAGCATTTGAATTAAGCTCTATTATTTATGCTTTCTTTGGCACAGCAGCATTATTTGGAGTTTTGGCTTATCTAGGATATAAGACTAAAAAGGATATTTCAAGCTGGGGAACAGTTTTAACAGTTGCTCTTTTGATTGGAGTTGTTTTGACAGTTGTTAATCTTTTCCTTAGAAATCCTATGTTAAATATTGCTTTAGATTGGGCAATTTTGGCTATTTTCTTTGGATTAACAATTTATGATATGAATAAAATTAAGAGAATGGGTGAAGAAGGTTTTTGTGAATCCGAGAAACTATATGTTTATGGTGCTATGGAACTATACCTAGACTTTATTAACATTTTCCTCAGAATTTTATCTTTGTTTGGAAAGAGAAGAAACTAAAATAGAGCACGAAGTTTCGTGCTCATTTTTTATTTCTCAACCAACTCATATTCTTCTATATTCGGCTCTTTGAATACCTCATCTGATACATTGCCAAATTCATATTCATAATCGCAATTTTCGTTATGTTGTATTTGCCTTACTATTAAGCCAGTATCTTTTTCAATGTAATAAATAATATGTTCATTTGGATCTCTCGAAAATCTATCGTTTTCAATAACATAACACTCTCTATCATGATAAATAGTCCTTCCTATTTTTACTCTTGCACTCGTCCAAAGTTTTGATATTCCCTCTCCTATTTCTAGCTCTTCTAAAAAATAATTATATGGAACTAAAGATTCTTCACCGTTACTATCATATTCAGATATTTTTACTATCTTTTCATATTTTCCGTTGTTATATCCCTCACTATAAATTGTAATCCTATCTTCTTTAGTGTATGCAGTGACTTTGTAGTTTTTGCCATCAATGACTACAAACTGAAAGATAGTTGCAAATTCTTTACCACTTTTATAAATATCTGTCACTTCTATTCCATAATTATACATCTTCCTACTCATCGTTACATGGCAATCTGAAATCTTTTGTGTTTCTTTTAAAGTTTGCCTTAGTTCCTCTAATATCCTGTAATTCCTTAAAGTATTTGCCCAAAATACTAATATCATTGCTAATATAATTATCACAATACTACCTAAAGCTATTTTTGCTATCTTGAGTTTTTGATTTACTTTCTTCATATAGTTTATGGATTTGTCTGTATCTAATACTTTTGACTTTATCTCTTTTGTCATAGAAGTATAAACTTTATTGCATTCTGTACAACTTTGAAAATGTTCTTCTATATATTGATTTGTCTCTCCACTTGTTACTTTTTCAATGTAGTTTGGTAATAGGTCTTGTACTAATTTACATTCTCTTTTTTCTTTCATTTTCTTCAACCTCCTTTATTTTTTGTTTTCCTCTATAAAAATTCACTCTAGCCCACACTTCAGTTTTACCTTTAATTTCTCCTATTTCCTTAAAGGACATGCCTGCAAGTAGTCTTAAATAAAATATTTCTTTGATATCCTGATCAAACTTTTTAATTTGTTCATATACAAATTGTAGATCTTGCTTGTTGATAAATTCCTCCTCTAGATTATATAAAGCATCTATATCATCTTCTTGTGTATCTATTGATGAAATTCGCTTCATTTTCTTTAATTCATTCAGCCATAAATTCTTTGCTATTTCACAAAGCCATGTTGAAGTTTTTACTTTTCCATCAAATTTATCAATATTGATAATTGCTTTATAAAAGGTTTCTTGTGCTAAGTCTTCTGCTATTTCTTTATTATGTGTTAAACAAATTAAATATCGATATACTATATCAAATTGTTCTTGATAGATTTGTTCTACATTCATTTATTTACTCCTTTGTATATATAACAATTTACCGAGCAATTCGTTACAAAAAATGTCACACAAAGGGACAGATGTCGCACAAACTAACGTCCCCTTGTGCGACATCTGTCCCCTTATGCGACACTATTGAATTTTTCTTTTTTGTGCAAAATAGCAAAAAAATGCACTAATTTGATCTGGAGATATTTTGGCAAGTAGCCTTCCTATCCAAACAAAAACTCCTGGAAATATTAGAATCCTGTTTTTAAGCATACGATTTACAGCACATTTCGCAACTTTTTGACTGTCCGCTTCTAACAAATTAAATTTGACATCTGCAACTTTATTAAAGTTAGTTTTAACTGGTCCTGGACATAAACAACTTATTTTTACCTTTGATTTTTGCATAAATAGTTCTTGCCTAATACTTTGCGTTAACCTTACCACGTAGGCTTTAGTGGAGTAATATGTTGCCATAAGTGGACCTGGCATAAACCCTGCAATAGACGCTACATTTAAGATACGCCCTTTATTTTCTTTTACCATATCTCTTAAAAATAGCTTTGTTAATATATGAAGTGCTGCAATATTGGTGTCTATCATTCCTAATTCTTTATCTAAATCCGTTTTTGTAAATTCTCCACAGGTTCCAAAACCTGCGTTATTGACTAATATTTCTACCGTTCCATATTGTTTTTGTATATCTTCATATAGCTTTCTACAACCATCTCTATCAATTAGATCCATGCTTCTTATATCTACTTTTATGTTATATTTTTGTTCTAATTCTAATTTTACTTCTTTTAATCCTTCCTCATTTCTAGCAACTGCAATAATATCATAGTTTCTTTTTGCTAGTTCTCTCGCAATATCTTTTCCTATTCCTGATGAGGCACCTGTAACTAATGCAATCATTTTATTCTCTCCTTTTTAAAACAAATTTTCTTATTTTTGTCAATAAATATTGTCTTTATAGTTAATATGCATTATAATAGTTCTATCCTTTTAATGAAAGGAGGGTTGCTCTTTTTATGAAAGAACTACTAAAAGTGTTGAAGCTTTATTTGATTTACTTAATTGTAAAACACTTGAGCAAATAACACAAAGGAAAAGACTAGGTATGCATTGAGCCGCTACCTAGTCTTCTTTTACGCCTTTTTATTTAGAACTACTAATCGACGTCTTGATGTTATTATAACACCTAACTTAATATATGTCAAATCAAATGCTTACATTCCTAGTAAATTTTTCCAACTATTTGTACTAAGAAATATGCTATTTCTTTCCAAAAACAATTTTTCTTTTGTTTTATTGATTAATATTGTCTTTATAGTAAGTTTGCGTTATAATATTATTATCCTTTTTCAAGGAAATCTTGAAGAAAGGAGGCAAAACATAATGTCTTTGGCGAAAATAATACTTAAGATAATCGCTATTGCAGTTAATGTGATTATTCTAGCAATAGAAATCATAGAAAACCTGCACAAATAGCAAAACCCCTCGTAGTTGCACCTACGAGGGTCTTTTTGTTTTGTCTTTGATTTCATACTTAAGATTTTGCTTAAGCTATAATTATTATAGCATATACTCATATTTTATGCAAGAGTTCTACAAAATATTCATGTAAAAGCAATTTGGGCAAAGTTTCTTTTTTCGCAAATTAATATGCCTCCACAGTAAGATTACATTATAATCTTATTATCCTTTTTCAAGGAAATCTTGAAGAAAGGAGGCAACACACATTATGTATATACTGAAAATCTTACTAAAGATAATGGCTATTGTATTTGATTTAATTGTTCTAGTATTAGAACTAATGGAACATCTACATAAATAGCAACACCCCTCGTAGTAGCACCTACGAGGGATTTTTTATCATGTATATACTATTTTGCTATTTGCTTAAGCTATCATTATTATAGCATACACTTATATTTTATGCAAGAGTTTCATAAAATATTCACAAAAAGACGAGCCGTCGCTCGCCTTTTTGTTTTTAAGGTGTGTCCCCTGTCTGACACTTTTGTCAGGAAAAGGAACGTCCCCAATACGACACTAGAACTCGATATATCTCGTAGGGTCTACATCATTTCCATAACCAGAGTTGGTTCTCATCTCGAAGTGTAAGTGGTGTCCTGTGCTGTCCCCCGGATTAGGGTCAGTGTTTGGATCTCCACCTTCTAAAGCAATTACTTGGCCTTGTACTACTTTATCTCCGACTTGTACTTTGATTTCTGATAAGTGTGCATAGAAGCTGTATATTGTTTCCCCATTAACAATATGTTTCACTTCAATACAGTTACCATAACCATTTTGTACGCCTGCCCATGTTACTTCCCCATCAGCAACACTTAATACCTCTGCATGATGTTCTCCTGCAATATCAATTCCTGTGTGTTTTTCATTATCTTGTGTAATAGGTCCAAATCTGTCCCCATAGTTTGATGTAATGGTGTATTTGCTATTTAGTGGTAATACGAATTGTCCTTCATAAGCAGAAGTTCCCCTAGTCTCACTGCTTACATTTGCTGTAGCTTTTCTTGTTGCTTTTGCCGCTTCTTGTTTTGCTACTTCATCTGGATCAACCCATTTTACTGTTTTTGCTTTTTTACCGTAGTTTTTCTTTAAGATATTTCTATCTTTACTATCTACGATACCATCACCATTAAAGTCATATTTTACATTTGCGTCATTTACGCCATCTGCATAACTTACTGTTAAACCGTATTGTTCGTTGATACTTACTAAGTCGTCTAATTCAATTTCGCCTGTTTCAACAACATCACCAGCTAACATTTTTACAGTTTCTAATTCTGCACCTTTTCCTTTAGAAATGTCAATATGAGTAATTCTATATGTTAAATATCCTGGTTTTACGAATACCACATCATACTCTCCTGGTTCTAACACAATTTCATAACTTCCATCTGGCTCTGTTTCTACCTCTGCAATAATTTCCCTAATATCAGTTTGAACTGTTCCATTTGTTTCATCTAGTTCAATACCATTCAAATCTGTTTTGGTACTTTCTTTTCTTGTGTCATCTGTTTGGTAAACAAAGACTTTTGCAATATGTTTATCCATAATGTTTTCATCTGTGATAGTTCCTGAAATTGTTACCTTCTTCATTAAAGTAAGTGTGTATTCTTTTTCAGTTCCATCTGGTGCTGTTACTGTAATTCCCCTAATAGTAGTTGTAGAAGTAGCCACTTTCCAAGTGTTATCATTTGTACTAGAAACTGTACTATCTAACTTAACGGTTGCATTTTCATCCTCTGGAATAATCACAATACTTGATTCATTTACATTTTTCACAATGTGTTCAAATGTTGTTAAATCCACGTCTTCCCCATTGACTAGTATTTGTTTAATTCCTGTATTATTGCTAACTCTTCTTAAAGTAATGTTATAGGTTTCTTTTGCAATACCATTTTGAGCAGTTACAACAACTGGTACAACAATTACATCTTGCTCTAGTGGAATAGTTAGAGTTACCTCGCTGCTTCCTTTTTCTGCTACTTCATCCCCTATTTTTACAGTAGCATTTCCATTTGTTGCTTTTACATAGATTTTTGCTTTTGTATCTAATTTCTTAATGGTTACATCATAAGGTGCTTGTACTTCTTTGTCATTTACTTTCACTAGCTCTACTGTCGCATCTGCAGATTCTTTTACAATGTTGATAGTATATTTTGCAATTTTTCCTGTTTCAGATGTAATAGTAACTGCTAACTTAGTAGTTTGTGCTGTAGTTGCAACTGTTTTACTTGCATTTCCTGTTCCTGTCACATCTTCAATTGTAACTTGAGCACCTTGGCTATTTGCCATAACGGCTACTTCAGATTCTTCTATATCTGCTCCAATATAGGCGGTATAAGTCTTAGTCTTCTCATCATAGTTTTTACATTCAATGTTATTAACTAATACTGTATTAATTCCTGTATCATCAGATACTTTCTTAATCACTAATGTTTCATTTGCAACCGCTCCACTTTGTGAAGTAACAGTAATCGCTACATTGGTAATCTTATCAGTAGATAACGTTACAGTTTCCTCGCTAACGTTCACTTTAGCTTCCCCATTAGCTATTTGGACATTTGCGTATTTATTGTTTGCTACTACTTTGACAAGAGCATCTTTGCTATTTTCTGCAACTTCTGCGATATAGTTTCCATCTTCATCTTTTGTAATTAAAGTTCCATTTACATAGATTTCTTTTATCGTATTGTCTGTTGAAATTCTGGTTAACTTGATGTAGTAAGTTTCGTCCACTCCAGTTTCACTTGTGACAATTACTGGTATTAAAGTTTCTTCCTCTTCTATTGTTTGTGTAACTTTTATATTGTGTACTGCGCTTGTATCTAGCACTTCAACTGTTGCATAAGCATTTTCAGTTTGAATTTCTAGAGCAGCACTTGTACTACCTACTGGAATAAATGCTTCATAAGTCTTAGTTTCACTATCGTAGTCTGTGACTATATTTGAATTTACTTTGACATACTCTACATGATTATTCGCAGATACTTTGTTAATCGTTACTGTATAAACTCTTTGTGATTGATCTTGTGCTGTTACAGTAATATTAACCACTGTTGTTTTGCCTGCACCTAAGGTAACTGTCTTAGTGGTTTCTTTTACTTCTGCTGTTTCGTTACCAATTGCTACTGTGGCAAATTCGTTATTTGCAATTGCTTTTAGGCTTACCTCTGTTGTTTCTTCTGGTACATCAATTATATAGTTTTCATCTTCTTGTGGTTCTACTTGTGTACCATCTTTGTATAAATCTTTTAAGGTATTATCTGTTGATTGTTTTTGCATTGCAATTGTATAGGTTTTAACACTATCATCTTCTGCAATGACATCTACATAAACATAAGTAATATCTTCCTCTGTTGTAGCTGTATAAGTAATTACTTGCGTTCCTGCATTTCCGTCAATGTTTAAGGTTGCATAAGGGCTAATTGCTTTTGCTTCAATAGCAGCTGATGTACTAGTTGCTGGTATAAATGCCTTATAGGTATTTGTTTCTTCATCATACTCTGTTACAACTGCCCCATTTACTTTAACATATTCTAAGTTCTTGTTGTCTGAAACAATGTTAATTGTCAAAGTAGTTTCATTTGTTGTAACACCATCTTCTGCTATGATTTTAATTGGAACAGTTATCTTTCTAGTACCTGCTATACTGTATTCTTTTGTTCCTTCTCCCTTATTTTCTAAGGCTTCTCCATCTAACCAGATTTGAGCATCCTTATTTGTGGTTTTAACTCTTACA
>JAAWNJ010000002.1 GCA_022798895.1 Clostridia bacterium
TCAAAATCTGGAGCATATGTACCAATTTTTACATTTCCGTTCATCATAATTTCATAATCCATAAAAACAAACTCCCCTCATTTCTTTTGTTATATCATATGAAATAAGTTCATTTTTGTTACATTTATCTCACTATATTCATATAATGTTTTATGAAAGAAGGTAGGAATATGAAAATAGGATTATGTTTAGCTCGGTGGTGGAATAAAAGGTGCTGCCCATATTGGCGCATTAAAGGCTTTTGAAGAAGAAAACATACAATTTGACTATATCTCGGGAGCCTCCTCTGGAAGTATTGTAGCAACACTATATGCAATTGGATATACTGCCGATGAAATATATCTATTATTTAAAAAATATGCTAAAAAAATAAAATATATTGAATGGAGCCATATTTTAAAACTTATTTCAGGACTAGTTTTTAAAAGGCAAATTGTAATAAATGGCTTAAATAGTGGAAAATCAATAGAAAAAATAATGGAAAAAGCATGTTTAGAAAAGGACATTTATAACATAAAAGCGGTTCCTAAAAATCTTATGGTTTCTAGTGTGGATTTAGATGATGGAACTGTATATATTTTTACTTCCCTTTCTAATCAAACTAAAGAAACAAGACAAAATTATTCTAATCATGTACAGTACATATACGATGCCCCTATTGCCAAAGTAGTAAGAGCTAGCTGTAGTTTTCCAGGTGTATTTTCACCATGCAATTATCAAGACCATAAATTAGTAGATGGCGGAATTAGAGAAAATGTTCCTTGGAAAGAACTAAAGGAAAATGGCGTTGACAAAGTAATTAGCATTGTGTTTCCTAAAAAATTAAAATGTAAAGAAAATAAAAATATCATTGACGTTATTAGTGGTTCTATAGAATTAATGGGGCAAGAACTTTCTAATTACGAGTTAGTGGGAGCAGATTATTTGTTAAAAATAAATACTATCAATACTCCATTATTAGACACTAGCAAAATGGAATATTTTTATCAAAGAGGTTATGAAGAAACAAAGAAAAAAATAAAAGAAATAAATTTTTTTCTATAACTAAAAAATAAAACTCCTGAGACTATCGTAAAAGTTGTGTAAATCGGATATCCTTCCGATTGATAACTTGAAAAAATTGACACTTAAAATTTAATCATATTTTAATTACATTTTTCTAAAAAATCAATGCTTTAGAAAAATGTTGTGTAAATTTAATAGGACTTAAGAATTTTTTCTTAAGCCTATTATTTTTTAGGCTTTATTTTTAGATTCTACCTTCATACATAATTTTGAATTGTGATAAGCAAATACCCCAGTTCTTTGCTCTCATAGACCATTTCTTTTCAGCTTTTAAAGTAGATAAATACAATACTTTAAGTAATGACATGTCAGTTGGAAATACATTCCTATTTCTATTAATTCTTTTGTATGTACTATTTAAACTTTCTATTGCGTTTGTAGTATACATTACCTTTCGTATCTCAGCAGAAAATTTAAAGAAAACAGAAAGGACATCCCAGTTATCAATCCAACTTTGAATTGCCCCTGGATATTTTGTTTTCCACTTTTCATCTAGTTCTAGAAGATTTGTATAGGCAAATTCCTCTGTAGATGCTTGATAAACAGTTTTTAAATCACGAGCAAGTTCTTTCTTGTCTGTATATGGAACATACTTTAAAGAATTCCTTATTTGATGCACAATGCACCTTTGATATTCTGTTTTAGGATAAATTGCTGATATTGCTTCCTTTAGTCCAGTTAAGCCATCAGCACATAATACCAATATGTCTTGAACACCACGATTTTTTAATTCATTTAATACTGTCATCCAATATTTAGCACTTTCGTTTTCGCCAATTGTAATTGTTAAGACCTTTTTCATTCCATCTTCATCAATTCCTAATACTACATAAGCAGTCTTTTTTACTATTTGACCATTATCTCTTACATGAAAATGAGTAGCATCTATGAAGATAATTGGATAAACTTTTTCAAGCTTTCTTTTTTGCCAATCTTGAATTTCAGGGATGATTTTATCAGTAATATCGCTAATCATATCAGTTGAAATATTGCAACCCAAAATTTCTTTTACTTGTTCTTGAATATCTTTGTCAGATAATCCTAAAGCATACATAGAGATTATTTTTTCATCAAATCCATTTACAGTTCTAGAATATTTAGGAACTAAATCAGAATCAATTTCTCCATTTCTATCTCTAGGAACTTTGACAGGAATATCACCCATTTCAGTTGATACTGTTCTTTCAGGATAATATCCATTTCTAGAATTTTCATTGTTTGTTCTTTCATTCTTAGAGTATCCGCAATTTTGCTTCCATCTCAGCATCTAGTAGATTTTGAAAAGCAGGCGCAAAAAATTCCTTCCATGCTGCATACATATCACCCATGGATTTAATATCTTTTGGATCATTCCTTCTAAAAAATTCTTCTACTAGTTCATTTTTTTCTTTTTCTACTTTTTTACCCATAGAAAAAATCCCTCCTTGATATTTTTATATTTTATCACGGAAGGATTTATTTACACAACTTTTTCTATACTCTCGGTTATAGATTAATTTGCCCAACTTAGTAAAAAAACATCAGTTATAGAGAATGTATTTATTGTTTTTTCTTTTTACTCTTCTTTACCTCAATACCTAATTCTTCAAATTTTTCTGCAATGGATGGAGCATTAGCAGTTAATTTTTTAATTGATAAATCTTCTGCTTTATTATTCGCTAATCTTAAATTATTTTCACTAGACAATAAATTAGCTTTAATTTTTTGCAAATGATCTATAGATTTATCTATTTCTTCAATTGCTTTGACGAATTTTTCACTAGCCAATCTAAAGTTCTTTCCAAAAGCTTCTTTAAAATTATTCATATTTTCTTCAAAATTTGAAATATCTATATTTTGATTTTGAATTTCAACTAATTGTCTCTTAGCTTCTAATGATTTTAGTGATGCCCCTCTCAAAATATTAATTATTGGAATAAAAGCTTGTGGCCTTATAACATACATTTTTTCATATTTATGTGATACGTCTACTATTCCAGCATTATAAATTTCATTATCTTTTTCTAATAGTGATACTAATACTGCATATTCACAATTCTTTTCTCGTCTATCTTTGTCTAATTCTTTAAAAAAATCCTCATTTTTATGTTTAGTTGCAGTTTCATCTGCTTCATTCTTCATTTCAAACATAATTGAAACATACTCAATACCATCTTCCGAATAATCTTTAAAGATAAAATCTCCTTTTGACCCTGTTTTGGCATCATTATCTTTTTCAAAATAAGCATTACTTAAAACTGGTCTCAAATATGTATTATATTCAATATTACAATGTTGTTCTAAAGACTCTCCAATCATTTTAGTTGATAATTTCATTTTCATATCTTTATACAATTGAATTTCTTGATCCTTGCCTTTTAATTTACTTTCATAATTATCTTTTAACCCTTGCTCTTTTAATTGATACTCTTTTTCACTTAACTCTAACTTGCTATTTAATTTGTTAATTTCATCCATTTTTTCTTGAACTATTTTTTGCAATTTCAACTCATGCTCAGAGTCTTTTTGCTTTAAATTGTTTTTTAATTGTTGAATTTCTTTATCTCTTTCAACTAATTCTTTGTCAAACTTTTTAGAAACTTCAAGTTCTTTTTTCTCTAAATCGCTTTTTAACCTATCTATTTCTTTATCTTTGTTTGATAAAGACATGTTGTTCTTTAAAGTTAAATCTTTTTCTAAAAGTTCAAGTTCGCTATTTTTTTCTTTAGAAAATTCTTTTTCTCTTCTTTCTAGTTCTTCTTCAAATTCATGATTACGAATCTGTTTTACAATAGAATCATAATCTTTCTCATCAATTTGAAAAATTTTACCACAACTAGGGCATTTGATTTCATTCATTAAAATTACCTCCTTTTTATTTTTGATATTAAATGATGCAAAATAAATATTCAAGATACCTAATTGAAATATTAGTAATGTTTTTCATTTTCTATTCTTCCCCTAAAAATCTATGTAATAACTGTTCCCTACATTTTTCTTCAAAAGTATCATCTAATGGCTCTAATTCTATTTTCTCTTCATACTTTCTTTCTAATGCATATTGTATAATATAGTCTGTAATATCTGGATTTTTAGATAATAAAGTTCCATGAATATATGTCGCAATTACATTTTCCACCATAAAGCCCTCTTCTGTTGCTCCAAAGGCATTTCCCTGTCCTTTTAACACTTTTCCAAAAGAACTAGTTACATCTTTGGTTTGCCCACCATGATTTTCATAACCAATTACCTTGGTCTGCTTTCCATTTAGTTCAGTTTGTATTACTACATTTCCTATACATCTTTTATTTCTATCTTGAATAGCTTCTGTATAAAAGTCAAATATTTCTAAGCCTGGTATCATGTCTCCTTCCACGCCTTTGTAGTATTTGCCAAATAATTGATAAGAACCACAAACTAGTAAAAAGAATACTCCCTGTTCTACTGCTTTTTTGATATCTTCTTTATACTGCATCATATCAACAGCTACTAATGCTTGTTCCTTGTCTGCTCCTCCACCTGAAAACACAATATCATAGTCACAGAAATTTGGTGCTTGTCCATCTAAATAGTGATGGTCAATTTGAACTGTAATTCCTCTTTTTTCTGCACGATATTTTAAAGCTTGAATATTTCCCCTATCACCATATAAATTTAGCATATCTGGATATAAGTATAAAATTTTAATTTCCCTCATCTTTTTCTCCCTACTTTCTGTGAGACTTTTGGTAATCTAGTATTTCCTTTCTTGTTTCTTGAATGGCTGTATAGTTTGCAATAACATATTTTGTATTTTGTGTTTCATATAATTTATCAACCGCTTCCTTAATACTAGTGCAAGGAATAATTTTCTCTGGTGGATAACCCGCTGTTTTAATTCTAATAGCTGCATCATAAGGACGCAACCCCGCTGTAATTACTCGTTCTATATTTTCTAATTTTTCAAAGTCAATATCCCAAATCCAAGAAACATCTTTGCCATCTGGTACATTATCATTTAAAACAAACAATAATTCTTTTGGATTAGGATCTTTTTGCAAAAATCGCAAACTGACGTTAACTCCTGTAGGGTTTTTTGCTAAATTAATTATTGTTTTGCTTTTGTTAACTTCTAATTTTTCTAATCTACCATTATTTAATACAAATTTCTCAATGGTTTGTTTTACTGACTCTTCTGGAATTTCATATAGTTTAGCAACAGATGTAGCCGCTGCTAAATCATAGAAAGCATATAAACTATCATATTGTGTTTTGTAATCGTTCTCTCCAATTCTAAAAGTCCCATTTTCCACATTAATTTGTGTTAACAACTGATAAATATCTTCTTTACCATAATGACAGTCTGGACATTCAAACTTGCCTACATGAGCATATTGATAATATTCATAATGCAATTTTGTTCTGCAGAATGGACAATAAGTTCCTTCTGCTGCTTCACGTAGTTCTTCTGTCGATTCGGCACATTTTTCTACTGAATAGAAAAATATATGGTCATTTTTTGGATTTGCTTTAGAAAGTCTGCTAACATTTGGGTCATCTGCATTTAAAATTAAATTTCCATTGTATGTTTCTAAAAATTTTTGAATTTTTAAAACGAGAGTTTCCATTTCTCCATTTCTATCTAATTGATCTCTAAAAAAATTCAAAACTACTAAACAGTCTAAGGGAATTTTTTGATATAACACTGGTACATAGCTTTCATCTGTCTCAAATACTAAATAGTCGCTATCTATTTTTCCTGTTAAAGAACTGTTTTTAATTAAGGCAGATAATATTCCTGTTTCCATATTGTTTCCTTGTAAATTACTGACTATCTTTTTTCCACTATCTTTTAATATTTGAGCAATACAGTTATTTGTCATAGTCTTTCCATTTGTTCCTGTAACAGCAATTACTTTGCCTGTTATTTTAAAATAGTCTAAAATAGATTTATCCCATTTTAAAGCTAGGTTACCTGGCAAATTGCCTGCATTTTTTCCTAATATTTTCAACATTTTTGCAATTAGTTTTGTTATAACAATAATCAAAAATTTTTTCATTCTTTTCTAGATATGGCTGCTGTTAGGCAAAACCTCTCCCTTTCTTAAATAATTTTAATTTATTGTTATTTTACTATATTGTTTCTAATTATTCAATATCCTTTTTTCTTTTAACTTCATATAAAATTTTAGCTTTTTCACTAACTTTTTCTTCATTTTTTGCATTTTTTTTCAAAATGTGGTATAATATAAAGTATCCTTAAAATTTAGGAGGTATGTCATTATGGAAACGAAGTGTCCCGAGCATTGTAATCGGAGGAAAGGTGTGACCACTGGTGCCATCTGTCCTTGGAATTACAATTTCAGCAAATGTCCCTTTTACAAACTGGACAGGCATTTCCTCCTCGTTACTTCTGACGAGGGCGTGAAGGAATTCAACACAAGTACCAAATGACAAAAGGGGACCAATGGTCCCCCTTTTATTTTTTATTAACTTATGCATTCTTCCAAAATGCTTCATAAGCACGATATGCTTCATATAAATCTAATTTACTTGTCACTTCATAAGGTGAGTGCATAGAAAGCACTGGTACTCCGCAGTCAATTACATCAATACCTTTGTTAGCTAGAATATAGGCAATAGTTCCTCCACCGCCAATATCAACTTTTCCAAGTTCAGCTATTTGATATGCAATATGATTTTGCTCAAAAATTCTTCTTACTTCTGCTACAAATTCTGCATTAGCATCAGAAGCTCCTGATTTTCCTCTTGCTCCAGTATATTTATTTAATCCAATTCCCCTTCCTAAAAAAGATGCATTATTTTTCTCTGATACATTACTGTATATAGGGTCTAAGCCAGCATCTACATCGGCTGACAACATTTTCGAATTACAAAATACTTTTTCTAGTAGGTTCGGCCTATTAACTCCCATTCTATTCAATAATTCAGAAATAAAGGTATCAAATACGTGTGATTCCATCCCTGTGTTTCCCATACTTCCTATTTCTTCTTTATCTGAAATAATACAAACCGCTGTCTTCTTTGGACTTTCTATATTCATTAATGCAGTTAACGAACTATATACACAAATTTTGTCATCTTGCCCATATCCTGCTATCATACTATTATCAAATCCCATACCTCTACATGGCATCGCTGGTACTAACTCTAATTCTGAACTTAACAAATCTGCTTCTATAATACCATATTTCTCATTCAAAATAGATAATACATTTAGTTTTACTTTCTCAGACACATCACTATCAAATGGAATACTTCCTATCAATAAATTTAAATCTTCGCCTTCTATAACTTCAGTTGCTTTTTTCTTCATTTGGTCTTGTGCTAAGTGTGGCAACAAGTCTGTAATTGTAAAAATTGGGTCACTTAGTTCTTCACCTATACAAACTTTTACTTTTTCGCCATTTGTTTTCACAATTACTCCATGAATAGCAAGTGGTATCGCTGTCCATTGATATTTTTTAATTCCTCCATAATAGTGAGTTTTGAAATAAGCAAATTCTGTATCTTCATATAAAGGATTTGGCTTTAAATCTAATCTTGGTGAATCTGCATGTGAACCAATAATGTTTAATCCATTTTCTAATGCCTCTTGTCCAATTACAGCTAAATACATGCTTTTTTCGTGATTAATATAATATACTTTATCTCCTGCTTTCAAATTCTCGAAATTATTTATATCTTGGAATCCATGCTCTTCTGCTATCTTTTTAGAATTTTCAACTATTTCTCTCTCCGTCTTTGAAATATTCATATAGTCAATATATCCTTTAGCATAATCTAAAATTTCATTTTTCTCTTCTGCTGATTTAAATCTCCAACCATTCTCTTTTTGGTTGAATAATCTTTTCTTTAAATCTTCTGCTTCTTTTTTGTCCATTGCTTTTTCTCCTTCCTAATTTTAATGACTTCATTTTATCATATTATTTCAATTTTAGAATACCCATTTTATATTTTTTTATGTATTTTTGTAATATTCTATAAAAAATAAAAATAATATCTTATAATAGGTGATTTTTATGAGAGAAAATAGTAAAGAAGATATCATCCAAATAGTTCCAACCAATCGAAAATATCATTATGATTTAATGCAGCAAAATATTAGAGAATTAAAAAGAGCATATCCTTTTTTAGAGATTAAAACAGCAGGCTATAGTGTTTTAGGCAAGCCAATTCCTTATATTAAAATTGGAAATGGAGAAAAGCAAGTTTTATACCATGCAAGCATTCATGCAAATGAATGGATTACATCTGTACTCCTAATGAAATTTATCGAGAATTTTTGCAAAGCTTACATTTTTAATCAAACATTACAAGGATATTCTGTCCGTGAGTTATTCAAGAATATTTCTTTATATATTATTCCAATGGTAAATCCAGATGGAGTAGATTTGGTAACAGGAAATGTCGACCCAAAAAGCAAAATATATCAAAATTATGTAGATATTGCTTACAAATTTTCAAATATACCATTTCCAAATGGATGGAAAGCAAATTTCAATGGTGTAGATTTAAACTTACAATTTCCAGCAGAATGGAAAAGTGCCAAAAAGATTAAATTTGCACAAGGCTTCACAACCCCAGCACCACGAGATTTTGTAGGAGAAGGACCTCTTACACAACCAGAAGCCTTCATGTTATATGATTTTACTCTTGCCCACAATTTTTCTTTAACAATTTCTTATCATACTCAAGGACAAGAAATTTATTGGGATTTTCAAAATATTAATCCTCCAAGAGGATATGAAATAGGACAGAAATTTTCTAAATTAAGTGGATATAGTTTAGAAGAAGTACCATATAATTCTAGTTTTGCAGGATATAAAGATTGGTATATCCAGGACTATAATAGACCTGGATATACAATAGAAGCTGGAATCCGGTGAGAATCCATTACCAATTTTTCAATTTGAACAGATTTATCAAGAAAATGAAGGAATTTTAATATATGGAATGATGCTTGCCTAGTCAAAAGAGGATGTCCTTTATTTTAGGACACCCTCTTTGATTATTGAATTCTCTAATTTGAATTCAAAATGAAAAACTATAATTTTAGTGCTGCTGATGCTGGTAACCATTGACCATAAAAAATATGAGCAACATATTGAAAGCTGACTGGTACTAAATTAATTCTACGCTTTCTGGCTTCAGCAGAGCTAATCCACATGGTATGGTGAAACAATGCTCCCTCTTTATAATAGGTATCATCTAGTTGTAAGTTATATTGTTCATTACGAAGTTCTGTTACAGCTTTCAATAGAAAGTAAGTAACTTGGCTCCCACTGAGAGCTAAATCAACTGCTTCTTGTACAGAAGCAGAAGCTTCTGTGACTTCCATTCCAGTATAATCATAGACATGAAGTTTTCCATCAGATTTTCTTTTTGCTGAATAGCCCATTAAGATAGTGTCAATGTCTGGGCCAAAAGGCTCACCGCAACGAATACGTCCCACAATGTCCTCTGCGACCATTAATTGTCCAAGAAATGGCTGATTACCAGATTCGGCTTGAACTAATAAGCATATAATAGTCCGATAATAGTCAGAGGTCTCATATGAAAACGCTGGATTGATAGCAGAGCTCAAATCCACTACGATATCGTCTTCTGATATTTTTTCCTCAAGGACGACTGGTACCCAATAGAACCTAGAGCTTATGTTATTCTCTGGATGAATGTATAAATATGCTGGAATAGGAGATGGTACAGGGACCTCAAGTTCTTCAAGAGACGAGTATACATCCTCTTTTTTAGATTTGATCTGTTCTCCTACAAAAAACAGAGATTTGTGCTCAATGCAGTTAGAGGAAGACTTGGCAGTCTGTGAAGCATACATGGAAGTCATTTTCGGCATTGTCAAAACAAAGACCACTATGAGAATAGCACATGCGAACAGAGCTGTCATCAAAAATTTACAAAAGATATCCTGCATCTTTCGTAAATTCTTGATAGAACTTAATCTAGTAGGTTCCCTCAAATAGTTTTCCATAGTTTTTTCCTCCAGTTTTAATAAAATGACTGAAATATATGTAAATACCACAAAGGTAATCTTATTTATTATAGCAGATAACGCAATAATTTGCAACTAAAAACTGATGAAATTCTTCTGAAATTCTTCTGAAATTCTTCTGAAAATAACATAGAAATTTCAAAAATTTAAAAAAAATATATTGCAAAGCACAAAAAATTGTGATATAGTATATAGGTAGTTGTGAGAAATCGAGGCGTAGCGCAGTTGGTAGCGCGCGTGGTTTGGGACCATGAGGTCGCAGGTTCGATCCCTGTCGCCTCGACCATAGAAAAAATAAAAAATGGTCTATATAGATCATTTTTATTTTTTTATTTGCAACTGTAGCTTAGCTGGATAGAGCACTCGGCTACGAACCAAAATTGCATACACCAAATTTCCTTAGATGGTACGGGGGTTGGGAATTTTTCATTTTATGCGTTCCCCAAAAGTTCCCCAATACTATAAATTTTATTAATTATTTTTTCATTTTAGCATTCTTCTTTAAAATGAAAAAATATATGCGTCTGTAGTTTAGCTGGATAAAATGCGAGCCTACGAAGTTCGAGACCGGGGGTTCGAGTCCCTCCAGGCGCACCAAGATACACTTAGCGATAAGTGTATTTTTTTAACCTGCTAACCTTTCTTCTGGCCTAATATCTTGTATCTTTAATAATTTTATCTTTCCAAAATACATATCACTTTCATTTATAAGTTGTTTTAATGTTTCTTCACCATTTTGTTTTATATATAATTTAATCATCTCATTTTTCTTTCTTTCTCCTGTAATATGTATATAATATCTTCTTGTTGTTTCAAAATCTGAATGTCCCATAATGACATGAAGTACTTCTGGTGGCATACCGAAAGTTGAGCACAATGTTGCAAATGAGTGTCTTAATCCATATACTGTTAAATGTTCTAAGTTATATTTTTTTATGAAATATGGCATTTTCCTAGTTAAATCCTGTGGAACAAAAGGATTTCCCTTTTCATTTAAGAAAATATAGTCATTTTCGTCCCATACTTTTCCTAATTTTTTGTATTCTTCCATTCTTTCAGCTTTTATCATCAGTAATAGCCTTTTTAATCTAGGGTGCATTGGTATATCTCTATAACTTTCAGGAGTTTTTAATTCACCATCGCCTCTTTTATGCCCTATTTTTTCCATGTTGTCGTCATAGATTTCCCAATCTTTATAAGCATTATGTATGTGAACAATATCATTTTCATAATCCATCGAAGTCCATTTAAAACCGCATCCCTCTTCTGGCCTTGCTCCTGTTAATAATATCGTTTCATACAAATATGACGCTTGTCTTTTATCTTTTTCAAATATATCAAGCCATACTTCTTGTCTATCTTGCTCTAAATGTTCAATCTCAATTCCCAATGACTTTTTATCATTATAAATTTCAATCTTTTCTGCTGGATTGTCTTTCCTTAGTTTTTCTTTTATAACTACATCAAAAGACATTTTTAAAACAAGCTTAATATCTTTTAAATACTTAGTTGAACAATCTAATGTTTCAAGTTTATCTTCAATTTCTTCTTGCGTAATAGTAATTGCATTCATTTCACCAAAAATTGGAATTACTTGTGCATCTGCC
Organism: Clostridia bacterium; assembly: GCA_022798895.1. Lineage (GTDB taxonomy): Bacteria > Bacillota > Clostridia > TANB77 > CAG-508 > CAG-273. Next base: position 11,662 of record JAAWNJ010000002.1, read on the forward strand.
ACTCCTTTATAAAAAGTAACTGTTTTTGGACTTAATTTCTTTTTCTTTCGTGTCCCCTTTTTCTCAGACTGCCTCTTTTTTTGCTTTAACATTTTTTGCACAAATGCATATATAGATTCTTTTCCTATTTTGTATTCTTTTTGTTTTGATTTTTGGTTTAATTGTAGCTGATTTTTCTTAATGCAATCCATATATTCGTCAAATTTTTCCAATTCTGCCTGACATTCTGGACTAAAAACTTGCCTATTGGCTAACTGATAGTTTTTTTGCACCTCTATATAAGTTAATAAAATCGCTTCTGCTAATCTTTTTTTTGCTATTTCTTCTGTACTACCATATCTACTTAATCTTGGATTTGATACTCCTGCAATATTTAATTGTAGAGTAACTCGAGCCTCCTTTCCATTTTTTTTATTTCTTACATGTACCTGCCCTTTCTTGCCATATTCCGTTTCCTTTTCCATTTTTGTTTTAGCAGTTTTTACCCTTTCCATTCTTTCCTCCTATCATAAAGAGGTATAATAAAAGTAAGTAAAAATAAGGACTATAAGTCTATTAAATTTACTTACATTTTACTACATTTTGTTACCTAAAATCAATGTTAAACCAATTAATATGTATATTTTCCATAACTACTAGCAAACCACTTTGGCAATGCTTCTTTATCTATAATAATTTTCCTTTTTAGTCTAATCGCTGGAAATCCCTCCATTTTTACAAATTCTAGCATTATATTTCTTCCCACACCTAATAATTTTGCTGCTTCATTTACAGTAATACCTATTTTTTCATCATCTTCTTCATTCACAAGCATCACTTCCATTTTTCATATTTTGCAATTTCTTTCTTGCAACAGCTTGTGATTCTGCTATATTTTGAACAATATCACGAGGATATAACTTAAAAGATTGTTTCATTTCTATACCTAATGTTTCAGGAGTAATCTTTCCAGTATATTTTGAACTTTGCATATAGTCTAATGTAATTTGTGCATAGGCAACTGCTTCTTTTTTATTCATTCATAGCACCTCCAGCATATTTTTCAAATAGTTCAATAATATTATCTAAACTAATTAATGCTTCTTTGGAAAGTTCTACTTTACATTGTTGTATATATGAATAGTCCTTCTTTAATCTAATAGATAATTCTAATGTTTGATCGTCATTTGCTATATAAGTAATTTGTGCATATACTTTTTCTTGCTTTGCATTCAGTAAGTTGGCTAGTTTGAATATTTTTAACAATTTTTCTTCCATATTTATACCTATTACCTTTCCTTTATATATTTTGGTATAGCATACGAGCGACCAAGATTTTCGTCAAACTCATATCGCCTTTTTGAAGGGTTGTAATGGTAGGCACTAATATTGAATTTTCGATAATTTTCATTTGATAAATGACCACTCTTTGATAACTCTCTACTTGCTTGTCTATGTTGCTCTTGAACAAATGAATAATTATCTTCAATTCGTTTATTTTCTCTTTTTGCTTTTATAAACTGGTTTTGAGCATTTTTTCTATTTTTACTCGATGTTTCCTTTCTTTTTTCTTTCTCCTTGTTGTACCTATTATCTTGTTTTATAACTTTTGTTATGTATGCTGAAGAAACATTTTCTTTCTCAGCTATTTCTTTTATCTTTAAATGCTCATTAAAAAATAAATCAATGATATTTTCTTTTGACATTTTAATTACCTTTGTTTGGTTAATTTTTTGTCGACACTTTTTGGATACGACAATACTATTAGAAACCTTATTTGATTTCTAATTCTTCCATCATTCTTTTATATTTTTTTTGTCTTAGTTTTTGTATTTTCTTTTCTCTATGAAGTCTATATTTCAATTTTAGCTTTGGAATAAGAAATTCAAATAGAAAAAAGACTGTAGCAAGGGATATTATGAGTAATACTAATCTAAAAAATAACTCCATTCTCACTAACTCCTTTCCTTTAATAAAATAGGGAAAGCAAGTAAGAGCTTGTCTTACCTGCTTTTATAATATAGTGTCCCTTAAATTTGCCCTTCACTATATATACATTGAAATTATCAGAAAAATTCTCCCCTATTTTTGAAAAAATTTTTAAAATTTATAATTTTTTATTCCCTCTAATATTTTTAGTATTATATATTGGTATCTATCTTCATCCTTGTAACTGTACTTCTTGATTAAATTTTTCTTTCTCTCAATTATTTCTAATGCAGCCATTTCATTCCCCTTTTGTGCTAACTCTCCTAATTCATATAAACTTTTATTTCTCATCTTCCAATGCTCCCTTCATTTTTTTCTTTAGCTTGTTAATTGCTCTTATTTTAATTTTACTAACAGTCTTGGAATATACTTTCAAAATCTTAGCTGCTTCATTCTGTGTAAGTTCTTCATAAAAGAGCAAAAAAATCACCGTCTGCTCAATAGCAGTCAGTGACTTTAAGACATTATTTAGTTCTAAAATATTTTCTACTTTTTCAAGGTCAAAAAGGGCGTCGTCTAGGGCAATTTCTTCGTAATCATTCATTTCGCCTATTTTTTCTTTATTGCTAATACTCATTTGCTTTTTGAAATATTCTTTTGATGAAAATATGATAATTTTATTTAGGTAACTATCAAACCTTTCTTCTTGGAAATCATTTTTGTTTCCCATAAGTATTCCTCCCAAATTAAATTTGGGCTTAACATCGCTGTTAAGTGGAACACATAAAAAAACAAAACCTCCTTTACCTCATGGATTTTAATTCTTTCATATTCATATAAGAATAGGGCCTAATAGTCCTGTAAGTCTTCTTCAGTAACTTTATATACTTTTCTTTCGTATATATTCTACTTGAACAGGTAAATATTAAGCCCTACGCGTAATATACACCTAATCAATTAAAAAGTCGGTCGAAAAATGTCGCCTATTTTGTCAATAAATGTCGACATTTGTTTCGAGTAGTCCTATACCCTTTTTTTTCAATTTATCTGGTTTTCCGACATACTTTGCAAAGTACATTTTTTTACATATACAAGGAATATTATGTTTTTGAAAAAGAATGTAAAATATACCTATGCAAAGTACGAAAGGGGTAATCTTCTATGGCACTAGATAAATTTTTAGTAGGAGAAAGAATAAGAAAAATTAGGGAAGAAATGTTTGAAGAGACTAGGGAAAAATTTGCAAAAAGGTGCGATTTAACTGAAAGACATATTGGTCAATTAGAGCGAGGAGATTTTTTGCCTGGTATTCAAACTCTAGATAAAATATCTAGTTTTACTGGAATAGATGTAGATTATATTCTATATGGAAAAGAAGAATGTAATAAATTGCAAATGAAACAAAACTTACATAACATTATTGATAGAGCAGATAAGGACGAAATTCAAATGTTATATAGAAATATTTGCACAATACGAAGTTATGTAAGTAAAAAGACAGAAAAGAGGATTTAAAAAAAGGGTTAGAAAATTCTAACTCCTTTTATTTATTAAATTCATTCCTTGTGCTATATATTTGTCTAACAATTTACTTTGCTTCAGTATTTTTTCAGGCTCTGCATTCTGTTCAATTAATTTTGAAAGTTTAGAACGATTCTTAAAGATTAAAAGTCCAAGTTTAAAATCCATAAAAACCAACTCCCTTCTTATTTTTAATTATATCAGATATTCCCTAAAAAGTCTGTCGGAATTTGTCAGTTACAAAAAAAAGTTAATTTTATAGCTTTTTTTGACGGTTTATGTTATAATAGCAAGTAAAATACTACTATTAAGTTACTACTATAAGCAAATTAAAAAGTGAAGGGTTAATTGGTTGTAAAAATGAATAAGAGTAAGAAAATAATTATTTGGATTTTAATTTTAGTATCGATTATAGTTATTGGTGTAATTTTTGCACCTAAGTTAATTGAAAACAATGAATTTTTCAAGTTCATAGCTAAAGATACTAATTCTAATTCAGTTGAAACAGTAAATCACGAAAAAAATAAGCAAAATTATTCTAAAGTGATTGATAATATTAAATTGGAATTAAATATTCCAAATGAGTGGAAATATGAAGAAATACCTAAAAATGAAGAAAACGATTTTTATAAATATGCTTTAAAACTATATAAAAGCAATGAAAATCAATATGCAATGTTATATTTTTATAATAATCAATTTAGTGTTTGTGGTACAGGAAGAACTTTAAAAAACGTAAATCTAAATAATGGTAAAGAAATGTCTATTGGGTATTATGACGGAAAAAAAGACTGGAGCGACATTTCATTTAATAATATAAATAAAAACATAGCAGTTATGAATTATGGTTTAACAGATGCCGATGCTAATGAGGTAATACAATTTATTAAAACAATACACATTATTGAAAATAATTTATAAGTAATTGCAAAATGTAAGTTATCAGTTAGAAATAGTAGGTATGCCAACCTACTATTTTCTAATTTTTTCCATATTATTTTTTAAATATTCTTGGATTTTCTCAATAGATTTTTTGTGCATTTTCTTAATCTTCTCAATATCTATATTTTGATATTTCATAGTATCGGCAATTAGTGCTTGTACTTCCTCTTCAGTCATCATAAAAAAGTCCAAAAATGCTATTTTAAAAATCAATTCTATATAACTATTCTCCCCTATTTCTCTTCTTTCTGCGTTTATTTGCTTCACTATTTTATCAAATTTCTTTTTTCCATGTTTTTCTAAAAATAGTTTATTAAAATACATATCGAAAAAATCCATTATATCGCTTCCTTTTACATATATACTATAACACTTTCTTACCAAGTAGTACCTTTTTATTTTACCAAAAGTCATTTTTTACATACATAAAATCACAAAAATCTGTTGTAAATCAATAAAAAAAAATTTTTTAGTGTGTTTATTGAAATTCGGTTGTATTCTATGTAAAATGTATTTGTGTATAAGATTATGTTATAGCTTTTTTACTATAACTACCCATAAAGTCAGTCACTTTATGGCATAGCTGCTAAAATTTTTAGTTAGCAGTAGTACATCTACATTTTAAATGTAGCATATTATTGGGATTTACGGTAAAATAAATATATAGATTATTTGTTGTGCCTTGAAAAATAAGAAAGTAGTATCTTGTTAAGTCCACCCCTAACTTAGCGATATTACTTTCTCTTTTTGTTCCCAAAATCAAAGGAAAGGAGGATTAATCAAGAATCTTTTACACAAAAATTTGAAAGGAGATTTTGAAATTATGAAAAATGGTTTTGATTTTGAAATGTATGGAGAAATATTCAGAAATTGTTTTATCTTTGTTTCAAGATATGCCAATCGGTAATTTACAATTAAGTTTATTTGGAACTGATCCAAAAACAAATCAAACAGCACATTTTGCCGACATTACTTTAGACCAAAATAATAAGAAATTAAAAGAAAATGAAATTGTAGTAAATTGCTTATACAGACCAGCTTTAATACCACAATTATTAGAATTAGGTATCTTAAAAAAGCAGACTGGCATCTGTGTTGTTAATTTCACAATGTACCCTGTTTATACTGTCGATTTTTCAAAAATCAATTCTAGGCAGTATAGTGAGCAAGAATTGCTTGTCGCATAGAAAGGATGGTAAAAATGAATACAACTCAAACCTATGTTAAAATGCCTGTAATTGGTAAAGTACAACACGGCGAAAAACTTATAACTGATGATGGAAAGCAAAGAACCGTAGACTATGGCTATTTCATTGCAAAAATTCAAGAAGCGAATATGCAACAATACTTAGATAAGTTCAATACTCTAATAAAAGGCTCTAAAAGTATCGACATTCAATTTCTTGACGATAACCCTTTGTCGGTTAGGCAAGAAAGGGCTAATCAAAGTGGAACAGTTTGTTATTGTATGGAAGGGCAGAGTAAAGGAAAACAAAAGATTAAAAATTTATGGCAAGATATTGAGTGTAAGTCAGATTGTACATACTTACAAAAAGATACATATGGTAAATCACCTTGTAAACGTATTGCCTGGTTAAAGTTCCTTATTCCTCAAATAGCATTAGACCGAATTTGGCTAATGAAAATAACCGGTCAAGAGGCAATCGATAATTTACAGTCATATATTAGCTTTCAATACTTACAAGGAAACTCATTAAAAAATAATATTTATACTATATTTCTAACTCAAAAGGAACAAATAGATAGTTTAGGCAAAATTCATAATAATTATGTTTTAGATATCATACAAAAATCAGATTTTATTTCTCACCCTCCAATTTCAAATAATTCTCAAGACCCCCAAAAGCCTATCATTAATAATGACAAAACACCAACTAATACTACACAAAAAACAAGCAAGCAATCTAACAGTTCTAAAGAAAAACAATCTCAAGGAACTACCACAACTACTAAAAGTTCTAGTACACCAGTTAAAAAAGAAGAAAAAAAAGAAACTACATCTCAGAAATCAGCTAGCAAAAAAGAAACTACAAGCAAGCCTAAATCTTCTAATCAAAAAAAAGCAGAAGAAAGCAACCAAGAAACTACAAGTGAGTATGATAATTGCTATGTGTTATTAAGCACTAGCACTGAAAAGATACAAAACAAAGAATATTTTGTAGCTGAATTTGTAGATATGCAAGATAAGACTTTAAAAGTTGCAATTCACCCTAACTTTGTAACCGAACTTTCTGAGTGTGAACTTGGAACAGTAGTAAAATTAGACATTCAAGAAGTACAACAAACAAACTTTGCAGTTGGATTAGAATTTGTTGAAAAACATACAAAAAAAGTAGCAGCATAAGAAAATAAGGTGTCTATGCTACTACATAAAATTAATTATAATATTTATATACTAAATAATTGATAAAGTCAATATTTTTAGAAAATTAGAAAGGAGTTTTTTATGGAAACATTTACATATAAAAATTATCAAAACTGTTATTTTACAGTTGGAAGCTATGTAGCTGACACAACAGCTATGGCAATATCTATTGTTAATGACGAAGATGGTCTAATTTCAACTTGTACAATATATGATGAATTTGGTTTTTATGCTTCTAATTCTATAACTGTAAAAAATTATTCAGAAAATTCACATATGACAGACTTTTTAAAAAGCTTAGGAGTAGTTATTGACACTATTGATAGACGTCCTTGTAATAGAAAAGTAGGCCATACATTATATAGTGAAAATCCACAAACAATTGATACTTGTATTATAAATAAAGATATTCTAAAAAGATATTGTAAGGAGTGGAATTACAATGTTTAGTCAATTTCCTATTGGAAAAAAAGTTTTAGTAACTGGTATTGGAAAAAACAAAGGCACAAAATATCTAAACAATATTGGAATTGTAATATGTCGTGATCCTTACTACCACGATTATAATATTCAATTTGAAGATACTTCGGAAGATTGGCTTAATGTAAATTGCCTAAAAAATTATGAAGGAGGATAATATTATGAAATTAACGTATCTAAAAACAATTGGATTTAGAAAATTCAAAAATGAATTTGAAACTGAACTTTATGACATTACTAGTATCACTGGAAAAAACAAATCTGGAAAAAGTAATATTTTATATGCCATTGTAAACATTTTACTGGGTGCAAATTTATCAGGAGATGAAAAAACTTGTCTTATCAATAATAAATGTGATGCTTCATATGGAGAATTACATTTTACTGATAATAGAGGAATTGAGCATATTCTAATTCGTGGTAAGGATAAATACACTAGCACCAAGAACTTCATTTCTCTTGATGGTAAACCAGTATCTCAAACAGATTTGATTAGCTTTTATAAGGATAAGAAGTTATTTTTGTCTATTATCAATCCCCTATATTTTCTTAATAAGAAGCCTTCTGAACAAAAAGAGTTGGTCGATAAATACTTATCTGATATTAAACCTAAAATAATCTTTGACACACTAACGAACCAACAGCAAAACAGCTTAATTGAGAAATATTTTCGTATTTCTACCAAAGAAATCTATCCTAAACTAACTATTGAAGATTTACAAAATATTTATGATGAGCATAACTTAAAATCAATTACAGGAAAGGATTTTACAGATATAGTAGATAAAGATAAATGGCATACAATATGCGACAACATAAAAGAGTTGAGTGGCAGAAAGTATTATGAAATGCTTTCAGTCGAGGAAAGAGAAGATTATATCAACCAAAATATGTTAAATATATGTATGTATATTGCGTTTGATAATTTAAGTCAAGAAGAACAAAATATTTTGGAAGTGATACCTTCTAATGTCCCATCATATATAGCGGAATTGAATACTAATGTCAAAGAAACAGAAAACATTATCTCTTTATTAAAGGGGAAAATTGACTATGCACAAGATATTGTCAATTTTGAACTGCCTACATACCAAAAATTCGACAAAGAAGAAGAACTTTCTCTTGCAGAGCAAGAGTTATTAGTCTTAAACTCGAATAAAAAAATTATTGATAAGGAAAGACAAAAAAAAGTAGTAGAAGAACTTGAAAAAGATATTTTAAATAAGGAGACTGAACTTAAAGAGCTAGAAAGTGAAATGAAAAATGGTAAACAAAAATATTTATCAATAAAAAATGGCATAACTTGTACTTGTCCTACTTGTAATCAATATATACAGGATGAAAGTAAGGAAACTACAGTATCAAATATGTATAAAGACTTAATGGCTAAATACGATAAAAAGAACTTATTAGAAACACAAATAAAAGATCAAAAGTTTAATCTAGCTATGGAAAAATGTAAATATCATTCACTAAAAGGTGAATCTACTATTGAAAAATCAAAGAGAATTATAGTTATAGAAGAAAATATCAAGCAATTAAAACATGAACAGCAAGAAATTGACAGATTTAACAGTGAAATTACTGCAAAGGAAAAAAGTATAGAAAGTGCAAAATTAGATATAGAAAAGTTTAACAGCGAAATAAAAGCAAAAACTAAATTCATTGACAGTTTAAATCAAGCTAAAAGAATTGCTCAGAAGCTTTATATTTCATATATTGAAGAAAAGATGAAGCTAGCACAACAATATTTGAAAGACGTTGATATAAAATTCTACTCTGTTTTAAAAACTACTGGAGAAATCAAAGAGGATTTTATTATTACATATAAAAATAAGGCTCTAAGTGACTTATCAAGATCTGAAACTATTGCTACTGCACTAGAATTTGCTAATATGTTTAACAAAATAAGTAAGGTCAACTTTCCTCTTTTCATAGATGATTATGAAAGTTGTGTAGATTATAATTTTATTAATCAATATAAAAATAATGATCAATTATTTTTATCTATGGTACAAAAAGGTTCTCCATTAAAAATTGCTAACTATAATGATAATAAAAAGTGTACTATCATAAAAACAACAATTACAGGATACAGGACAATAAAATTATACAATAAGAGTAATAATATACTTCAGCAAGCAGCATAAAATTAATAATTTTGAAAAAGGCAGAGAAATCTGTCTTTTTTCTTATGCTAGAAAGGAAATAAAATGATAATATCAAATGATTTCACAAAAGCATATAACACTTTATGTATTAATTATGGAGAATATAATGTATTTTATGATTTTGTAAAAATGTGTGCCATAACAATTTATAATTCATTTGCCAAAAATCAGGAATTAGAACAAGAATATCTACACATTATCAATTCTTACAGTAAAGAAGAACAAAAGCTATTTCCTAAGATGTTTTGCGAATTGATTATGGAATTTGAAAGACAATATAAATTGAATGGGCCAACAGACATATTAGGTCCTATTTATGAAATGGAAAATTTAAAAAATGCACAACTCGGACAGTTCTTTACCCCATCTCATATTTCTAACTGTATATCAAAAATAACAATAAATGAAATTGAAAATATTGAACAGCAGATTGAAAAGAATGGCTTTATAACATTATGCGAACCAACTTGTGGTGCTGGTGGTCTGGTTCTCTCATTTGCTAGCACATTACAACAAAATAACATCAATTATCAAAATTCATTATTAGTAGAAGCTACTGATATATCTGATTTTTGTGCCTATATGACATATATCCAATTTTCTTTATATGGGATACCTGCAACAGTCTATTGTGGTGACTGTTTAACAAAAAAAATGAGATTTAAAATGGAAACTCCATTATTTTTTCTAAATTATTGGAAATTCAGGAGATTTTATACAAAGGATAAGCATGATACATCAGAAAATGGAAAAAAATCAACAGAAATAAAAAACGTTATAGAAAGTGAAAACCAAAACCTAAATTTAAAGGAAGTTATAATAAAGGGTAATTGTCAAATTACCTTATGGTGATAGTAAGGAGACATAAAAATGGAAGTATTTAAACAAAAACTATTATTAGTTAAAGAACAATCTTTTGATTATGAGCAAAAGGTTACAAATTCAACAGAAGTTATTAATTTTATTAGAGATATTTTAAAATTGCAAAATGAATTTCAAGAAGTAGTATATGTATTGTTACTTAATAACCAAAACCGAATTGTTGGTTTTTCAGAAATTGCAAGACGGTGGTGCAAACTGGTGCAATTTTTCACAAAGTGAATTATTCAAGACAGTGTTATTTAGTAATAGTTCAAAATTTATTCTCGTACATAACCATCCGTCTGGAAATGCAAAGCCAAGTGAAAGTGATTATGAAATGACTAGAAAAGTTTTACAAGTTGCTAGACTTTTAGCCTTACAATTTCTTGATCATATTGTAATAGGAGATAATCAACATACATCAATAATGAGTGAAATGCAATAAATTTAAAATGAAAGGAAAATACACATGAAAATTAAAGTTTTATTAGTAATACCAGGAAAAGAAGTTCAAATCGTTAAGTTGCCATCTGCAAACAAATTTATCAAATCTTTTATAGGAAAAAATCTATATAAAATAAGTTTAGATGATGAAACTGCACTTATTGCAAGTCATAGTGCACAACTAGAAGAATTTAACAGAATTTACAAAGGAGATATTATTTTCGGTTCGTTTTTAGTAATTGGTACTAAAAATAATCATAATATCTCTCTAAAAAAGAAACAAATTCGCAAATTTACTAATATGTTTAAATTAAACAAACATCAGAAGAAAATTGAGAAATATAAACAAGAATTTCTCGAAGAATTTTATTTTAATCAGAAATTAAATAAACAAAAAAATGCTGTGGCAAATAAAAATCAAATTTTTAATGTAGCAGCATAAGAAAGGATGATTTTAAATGAGTAAATTTTTAGTAATGGTTATTTTAAAACCAGATATAAAAACATCAAGGCTTAATTCTATTCAAAGTGGAATTATAAATATGTTTGAACAGAATACAAAAGTCAAACAAATATGGTACTTAGGAAAAGAGAAACTAGATTTTAAAGATAAGCAATATACTGAAGGTATATATATAAAGTTAGATATTGCTAGCAATTCTAAAAAAGTAGAAAAACTTAGAACTGAATTACGTAAAAATAGAGATATTCTATCTTCTATTATTATGAATAACGATAGTGAAAAAAAATCTAGATTACCAAATTTAAAAATGCGAAAATTTCCTTTTTATAAGAATATACCAATAAATAATATTTTGGTAGCTAATAATGGCAAAAAAATATATATGCTTATAAATAAAAATATAAGGTTACCTTTTTGCGAATCTGACATTATTGCAATTAGTGAAAGTGAAAACAAAATATTAGAAATTGCAAATAAAAAACTGCAAGAGTATATCTATATTAAAGGATTTCATACTTTAAAACCTTTCAAAATCATAAAAGAAGTTGAAAAAGAACTGAAAGTCCATAGGAAGGTTCAGTTTGTATTAGATAATAATTCTAATATAGGACAAGAACTAATAATACAAGAGAAAGATTTAATTTAAGAAAGGAGAAAAAAATTATGAATAAAATAATTTTATTAGGTAGATTAACAAAAGCACCAGAGATAAGATTTACACAAAGTAATAATAACAAAGTAGCACTATTTACACTTGCGGTAAACAGGAAATATGTAAAACAAGGAGAGGAAAGACAAGCTGATTTCTTTAACATTGTGGCTTATTCAAGGTTAGCGGAACTCGCTGAAAAATATTTGCATCAAGGACTTCAAATTTGCATTAGTGGTAGACTTCAAAATAGAAATTATGAGGACAAAAATGGTGTAACACGATATGTAACAGAAGTAATTGCAGAAGAAGTCTACTTTGCTGATAGTCAGAAAAAAGCTGATGAAAGTATTTTGTATTCAAATAATTCGGTAAATACTAATGATTCACAAGTAGAAAATACGAAGGTATCTGAAGAATTTAACTTAGATTCTGATGATCTCCCATTTTAAATGACAGAGAAATTATATCAAAACAGCCAAATAAAAAGAAAAGGAGAATTGAAAAAATGATATTTGTAGTTACGTTAGAAGATATAATAGAATTATGTCTAATCACAGCTTTTGCTGTAGGAAGCATAATTTATATTATATATGAGCTTGCGAAAGTCAAAGTAGAAAATAGAAAAAAACAAAATAGGAAGGAAGTGAAATCATAATTATCCTATAATAGGTTATATCAGCTATGAAGAATATGATATGTAAAATATATGACTTTGACACATTAAATGTGTAGTAGAGTATGTTGCCATAAATAGATAAATTTATGGCTAATTATGAAATATATAGCAAGTGTGAGCTTTGGAAAAGACAGTTTAGCAATGTTATTGATACTAATAGAAAAAGGCATGCCCCTTGATGAGGTGATTTTTTATAATACTGGTATGGAATTTCAAGCTATCTATGATGTTTGCAAAAAAGTAAGAAAAATACTAAAGAAAAACAACATAATTTATACTGAATTAAAACCATCCACCACTTTTTTATATAAAATGTTGAAAAAAAACGTACAAAAAAGAGATGGTGCAACACAATGCGGTTACGGAATTTGCGGTGGCAAGTGCCGTTGGGGAACAAATGATAAGAATATTGCAATAAGCAAATATTTGAAACAGAAATATGGAAATGAATATTACGAATATATCGGAATTGCAGCAGATGAGCAGAAAAGAATTGACCAGAGACGACCTCCAACTAAACTACTACCTTTAGTAGAATGGAATATGACTGAGAAAGACTGCTTAGAATACTGTTATAAACATCAATTCTATTGGGAAGAAAATGGTATCAGATTGTACGAAGTATTAGATAGAGTGAGCTGTTGGTGCTGCTCTAACAAAAATAAGAAAGAACTAGACAATATGTTTTATTACTTACCTAATTACTATTTGAAAATTATAGGATTGCTAAAAGAAATAAAAAGGAATAATAAGAGAGATAGCATCGTAGTAAAGAAAGTAGAAGAATTTTATTTAAAAATGCTTTAACTATGTGAAAGCTATTTTTGAACTAAAAAATATATAGGAGGAATAAAAAATGCAAACAAACATTATAAGTGTAAAATATGAAGATAATTTTGAGAAAAAAACATTTAGTGGTAAGGCATATAGTTATTACACTGCTATACCTGTTAAGGTTGGCGATTTAGTAATTGCTCCTACCGCTTTTGTTGAAAAAATTGCAAGAGTATCAACTATTGATATTCCTGAAGAACAAGTAGAAAGTATCAAACCATATTTAAAAACTGTTGAGCGAGAAATTGATAAGGAAAAATACTTACAGACCGGTGAAATAGTAGAAAAGGCGGCTTAATATGAGTGGAACTGATGTTGTAAGTATTTTAATTCCTCAGTTATTAAACTTAGGTTTTATTGTACATCGCTATAATTCATATTCTACCAGTTCAATTTATTTAAAATTGGATTACCGGTGTGGCCTGTGGCATTCGTATTGCAGACCATCCAGGCAAGAAAAAATATAATTATAGATTCAATATCATAAAGGATTATATTGGAAATAAGGTCATCATCAAAGATGGCCTTGTTTGTCGCTTTTATGGCTTTAATGAACTAGATGATGTACTTACTGCAATTCAAAAAGAAAAGCAAGACAAAATCGGAAAATATGGTTTACAAAATTATCAAAAATATATGGAAAAAGATTCTAAAAATGAATTATATAAGAGATTTAAAGAAGTGAGAGGAGAAACAAATAAATGAACGGTTTTGAACGATTAAAAAACATGTTAGATGAATGGAAAAAGGATCATGGCGAAGACGAAGCATTTAACGAAACTGTTAATTATCTATTAAATAGACCTGATTTAGAGACAAAATTTCTTAATGACGAAAAGTCTCTAGATGGCTTACATGATTTTATACATGACAAAGGTCAAAAACATTGTCTTAATGGTTGGTGCTATATTACAAATGAAGTAATTTTTGCCTGGGCTGTAATGTACTTCTCATTGCCAAATGCTCTATTAAAAATTACCTCTCCAAAGAAAAAAGAGGATAATAAGGTAGAAAAAACAAACAAACAAACTACTAATGTCATTTCTATTGAACAAGCAAAGAAAAAAATTGAAGAAAAGAAAAATGACCAAATTTCTTTGTTTGGAGGTGCAACAGTATGAAACAGGAAAAAATTGATGAACTAATGCTTAAAATAGATAAAAAGTGCAAACTTCCAAAATATTGGGAACAATTTATTAAAGAAAATTTTAAAAGTCATCATCTTATCATAAAAGATAAGGAAAAGAAAAAACTTTATTGCTCTAATTGCAATAGATATTTTGCTGATAAAACAGTAAAAGTTCGTGATTATGTGGAATGTCCTCATTGTCATAAGATGTCATGTGTGTATGGAATAAATTATTATAGAAAATCCTTTGAACAATCTGTCGTATTAGTTCAAAGAGTAGACAAACAAATTGTTATAAGAATATTTGAAATATATTCTTATTTTAAAGAAGGAAAAAAGAGAATAAAAAGAAGTTGTATAGAGTACGCAAGGATCCTTCCTGGTATTGGTAGATTTATTGGTAATAATGTTTGGATCAATATGTTTGGAGTTTTAAATGTATATCATGGCTATAAAAAACTTAGTTGGACTGCATATAAAGGACATAAATTTTTGACAGACCATCCTACATATCCATACGACAAAAAAAGACTTGTAAAAGGTACAATTATGGAATATGCACCTATTAGCGAATTTATGGATAGATTTTCATACTATCGTTACAACTATTTGGATGTATTAGAACTTGCTGCCTATGGAAGTTTTGAATTGCTATGGAATATGAAATTATATAACTTGTGTTTTTATTCTAAAGCATTAAATAAAAAAGGTAGCTTTTTAAAAAGATTTGGCGTACCTAAGAGTTTTTTAAAATTTATGCAAGATAATGATATTTCTTATAAGGAACTAATGTTATTGCAGTTATTTCAAAAAGATGATAAAAAACTATTTCAAAAATACCGCTATACTAATATCAATTATTTGAGATTCTTTATTAAAAATAATGTACTAGACGATTTCTTAAACTCTGGTATAGAGCTTAATTATACCAATATGCACCTTATAAAAGATATTAGTAAATATGTATCTTTAAAGAAATTGATGCAATATAAAAAGGGCTTGCAAAACCTAAATATCTATAAGGACTATTTAGAGATGGCGAAAAAGCTTAGTTATAATTACAAGTCAAAAAAAGATTTATTTCCACGCAATTTAATTGCTAGACACGATAAAATGCAAACTAAAATAAAAATCGAAGAAGATATGAATACACAATTTAAAGCATATCTAAGATATTTAGAACTATCGAAATACACTTATTCAGATGATAAGTACATTATTTTCCCTGCTCCTAGTATTGATAGTATGAAAGATGAAGGAAAACAACAAGGTAATTGTGTCGGTTATATGTATCTTGAGCCTTATATCAACGGAGAAACAGAAATATTTTTTGCCAGAAAATTGAAAGATGTTACAAAGTCATTTATAACACTTGAATACAAAAATAACCGTGTTGTTCAGAAAGAATTGCCACATTATGATAGAAATTTTACAGCTGAGCAAAATGCTTTTATAGACAACTGGATAAACTTTAGGCAATTTATAGATAAAAAAGAAATATATAAAATTAGAGATAACTTAAAAGTTGTGCAATATGATTTGAAGAAAATAGTCGCATAGGAGGAATAATTGATGAAACAAAAATCTGATACTAACAAGAAAAATAAAACAAAGGAAATGTATGACAAACTCGTTAAAGGGGTTACTCATATCATTAGCTCTGGAAAATACACAGAATTTTTAGCATTTTCTAAATCTTTTCACCATTATAGTTTTAATAATCTTGTACTTATTTATTCTCAAATGCCAAATGCTACTAGGGTGGCAGGATTTAAAACTTGGGAAAAACTAGGTAGAAAACTAAAAAAAGGTGAAAAAGGGATACAAATTTTTTTCCCTTTGAAAAGAACTTATATTAAAAATAAAATCGCTGGTCAGGCTAGCTTAATTGATGATACAAAAGTTGAAGATACTCAGGAAATTATTGAATATCTTACATATAGACCCACTTATGTCTTTGATATTTCACAAACCGTAGGAAAGCCTATTCCTGAAGCTTCATTATGTGAAAAACTCAACAGTAATAATATGAATGAATTTTTTGACTTTTTATTATCTTTCTCACCATATCCTATTTTAGAGCAAAGTCTACGTGGCTCTTTATATGGATATTGGAATCCAAAAGAAAAACATATTGCACTTAATCAAAAATTATCTATTGACGATAAAGTTTCTACTCTACTACATGAATTGACACACGCCTTATATGATGATTTCGATTATCAAAATGATAAAAAATTGTCAGAAACCTTTGTTGAATCTGTCGCTTTTATAGTGGCTGATTTTTTTGGTTTAGATACTTCGAGATGTAGTTTTGGCTATATTGCTGCATATGCAAGTGATGTTAAAGTTATTTTAGAGTTAGGCGATAAAATTCAAAAAACTGCAAATCAATTTATTAAACAAATTAAAGAATATCAAGAACAAGGTTTAAAAATTATTGCTTAAAATGAATTTAAAAAACAGATACAACATATTAGAACTATATTTGAAATTTAGAAAATAGGAGGTAAATAAAAATGAGAAGAAAAAATAGAAAGGTCTCTGAATTAGAAAATATATTACGTAAGTACTTTAACTTTCAAGTCAGTACTCCTGAAAATTATATCATTCAAAGAGATAAGGCATATGACACAATGATAAATTTTATCTGCGATTTATCTGAAACTGGTATTGATGGAATTGACGAAGGAGAGCTCATAGATGAGCTAAATAAAATTATCGGAAGAGATTAGTTTTTCAAGAATGTAAAATAAGAAAGGAGATTTTTAATGAATTCATTAGACTTTCAAGAGGTATCTAAACATATTAGCATTGCTAATGTCGCTTACCATTTGTGCCTAGAAATTACTGAAACAAGGGCTGATGAAATAAAGGCTATTTGTCCTTTTTGTCGGCTACAATAAGAATTCCAAAATTGCTACTTTAAGTCTTAATGTTAGCAATAACAAATATTGTTGCAGCAGATGTGGAGCAGGTGGATATTCTATTGGCCTTTATGCTAAAGTTAAAAGTATTGATACGAAAAAAGCATATCGCGAACTATTAGATAGAGAATGTTTTTCTATAAATAGTTCACCTATCACTATTAGTCCAATAAATGAGCTTGCGGACATTGAAACAAGAGATAAAGTTTATAGGGCATTTCTGAGTATGTTAAAATTAGAGAAACAACATCAAAACTATCTACGAAGGTTAGGATTTTTAGATTCTACAATAAATGAACAATTGTATCGCTCACTACCCACTTCTAAAACAACCAGATATATAAAAAGGCGATTAATTGCTAACAAGTTAAAAAATATGTATGATTTATCAGGTATTCCGGGTTTTTATCAAGAGGAAGATTGGATATGGACTTTTGCTAGTGGTGAAGGCTTCTTCGTTCCACTATTTGACGAAAATAACAAAATTCAAGCATTATCTATTCATTTGGATAAAGAATTTAATGGTACAAGCGATTTATGGTTTTCAAGTGCTGGAAAAATCAATGGAACAGGTACTAAAAACTGGATTAGTAAAAATAATATCAGAGAAGATACTAAAACTGTCGTAATAACTGACAGCTTATTATTAGGTAATTTTATGAAAGCAACACTTAATATTCCTGTTATTAGCTTTTCTAGCATTGCTAATTCATATCAAATTTTAAAGTCAATTGATGGAACAAATATACAGAATATTATTTTTACCATAAGACCTGGAGCAAATCAGAATTTAGATTATATTATTAGACGAATTTTTAGAGATTTGTTACCTTTGCGGATACAATTTAGAAGTAAAATCAGTAAATAATTTTCAAGATGTTTTAAAAGATGATTTCTTGACTTTTTATGCAGTAAAAAAGACTGCATAGCACTATAAAATTATAATAGACTAGCCTTGTATAAAGGTTAGTCTATTTTTTTATTTTTTATATTCCATTATTTCATTCAAGTTACAGTCTAAGGCATAACAAATTCTTGCTAATAAATCTAAATCAGTTCTTTGTATGTCATTATCCACATAACTTTTTCGCTCTAAAACTCTTCTTTCCAAATTGTCCACCTTTTATTTATCTTAGCACATAGTTACGGTCTTGACATTTCCCAAATTAACCGTTACTATATATGTGTATTTTGGAAAAAAATGGGAGGTGATTTCAAATGAAGAATAGTGGAATAACAAGACATGTAGACGAATTAGGTAGAATTGTAATTCCAATCGAATTAAGAAACAAATTTGGCATTTCTGAAAAGGACCCAATGGAAGTATTCGTAGATGGCTCTACCATTGTACTAAAGAAATTTGAACCTAATTGTATCTTTTGTGGAAATTCTAGGAAATTGTCTGAATATAAAGATAAGTTAATTTGTCAAAAGTGCCTACAACAAATTAAAGCAATTCAAGATTCAGAAATTACAGAAGAAAATAGATAAGATATATTCCTCACAATACTATCTTATCTATTAGCAAATTTGCATTGTATATCTTTTTATGATATATAATAAGAAGCTAGTTCTAAAAATAATCTAGTGCCAATAAGATTATCTTTATTCTTTATATACCCCTCTGAACTAGCAAATATCCTAAGAGGAGCAAGGCAAATGCTCCTTTTAGATTCTTTATTCTATAAGATTTTTTAGTTCTTCACTGTTAATATTTAAAACCTTGCATAAGGCAATCAATTCAAAATCTTTAACAATCATTCTTCCAGTTTCTATACGGTTTAATTCCGTTCTGTTTAGGTCAACTGCGTGTAATTGTAACTTTCTACATACTTCATCTTTAGATAAACCTAAATTTGTTCTATATTCATTTATTAAATTGCCTATTACATTTGACTTTCCCTCATATTTCTTCAAAAAACTTACCATCCATTTTTTTATTAATTTTATACTAAATTTCATACTATATAGCATTACAGACTAGCGGTACTGATATTAGGATGTGTATTTTTTTGAATTTTATTCTTAATATCTATAAGAAAATTATATAATAATAGGGTGTTAATTTTCATAACTTCCTATTATTGCTTATTAGATTATTTTAATTCTGTTACATTTGTGTCAAATGTTTTAGTATCTAAATTATACATTTTATTATCGTCTGAGACTTCTCTCATACCATATCCATTACAAAGTACAAAATAGTAATCTTTCTCTTTATCATAGGACAAGAAAATTACACTTTCTTTGATGTCATCAACTTCTACTTGACTATCTTCTACTACGTACTCTATGGTTTTACTTTCTAATTGTTGTGTTGATAGATTAGATATTCCTTTCTTAATAAGTTGCTCTTCTGTTTGCTTGCTTATATAATCTTTAAGTGGTACTACTCCCCCATAATAATTAATGTTAATACTTTTTGATTGATAATCTCCTTTTAAAATCTCTGATATTTCAAATTGAGCTTCAGTTATTATAGATGCATATTCATCTACATAGCATTCGATATCTTTTATATATTTACCAACAATAACTAAATCAGCAATTTCATATAGATCTTCTGGTTTTGTAGCAATATAATCATTATGACTAACAATTTGATAATCTGCTTTATTTTTTATATTATTATTTTTTCCAACCTCTAGTGTTTCTAATATTTCACTAGAAGAATCTCTGCTTGTAAAGTAATGTATAATAGATACTCCACTAGCTATTAATATCAATATTACAAATACAATAAGTATTTTTTTCATATAAATTCCTCCTTTAAGGATGTTTTTTATTAAATGCTGTTTGATCTACTTGTTGAACTTTATATACTGCTCTACCGGAACCCATTTGGCACATAATACTATTTGGATTAGTATTATTGTGTTTTAATCCAAAAGCATGTCCAAATTCATGTGCTATTACGCCTTGTCTAATTGTACTAGAATATCTATCCATATAATTTGTATTTAAGCGGATATCATTAAATAGCCAGTCGGAAACATCTCCATCTGCTATCTCAGAAACAGTACCACTATGTCCATTTGATCTTTTGTAAAAAAGAGTAATACCATTAATTCCGTCCTGAGCATAATATGTATAGAAGTCACAAGCGCTATCAATAATATTATCTGTTTTAGTATTAGGATATAAATTATTCCACCCATAACCTGTATATACCCAATTATTAGCAGCATTTGCAATTTCAGTAGCATACTTAGTTCCAGAAGAATGTAAATAGTAATAATACTTGTCTATGCTCCATATCAAATTATATTTAAATGCTGGTGTTGCTGTTGCTGCATAGGTTCTGTTAAATATAAAACTAGCTCCAATAATTAAAAATAAAATAAGTATAATTTTTAAAGTTTTATTTTTCATAAAAAGCTCCTTTCTGTTTCTAATAATTTTTATTAATACTATCCTCCTTCCTTTTATGATATTTTTTGCCATTCTCTCTTGTATACTATATTAGATATTTAATAATAAAAATATATTTCATAGTTTAACATTTCTGTATTCCAATACGGTTAAAATCTGCATTGCACAACAGTATAATATAAAAAAAGTTATAATGTGTGGTGGATTTTATGATAGCATTTGATAAGTTTGATAAGAAGGAAGAAATTGTTAGAACAACTATTGAAATAGAAGATAATTTGTACGATGAACTAATCATATTATCTCAAAATATTTATGATGCTTCAGTGAACAAATTGATTGATGCATCAATTGAACATCTTGCTAAAACGGAAAATATACAACTATATCAAGATACTGTTTCTACAAAACATTCTCTCAATATAAGAGAGTCTGTGTTTAATAGATTATTAAATTTAAAAACAAAATTTGGAATTCCACTATATAGATTAGTGATGGCCATTAGAAATGCCATTAATGAGTATAAAAATAAAGATAAGCAATAAAAAGCTTACCTTTATATATAACAATTCAATTTCCTTATATATTTATTATATAAGGAAATTATTTTATCATTCCGATAATTAATCCATCTCGAAGCGCTAATGCACTTGCTAAACATATATCATATTCATTTTGTGTATTAAGTTGGTGTTCATATTCTTTGAGAAGTTCTCTTATTTCTGTATTTTCTATTTCTTCTATTTTTTCGGAAAGTTTAGAAATCTTTTGATTACATTTTGCATATTTTTCTATTTTTAATAAATCATCTTGGTATTCTTCTAATCTATTACAAAATATTTCTCTGTTATTATCCTCTAATGCCAATTCTAATATATAATTGTAGTCTTTATTTTCTAATTCTTCTTTAAAGTAAATAATATTATTTGCTTTATCTTTTTCATTTTTCATCGATTCATTCTCCCTTATTATTCATATTATTATTTTTCTCTGCAATAAAAACAGTAATAAATTTTTTAAAATTTTCTACTGATTTAACACTACTTAGCACATAGTTACCACTAATTCGATACAATATTATTAATCCTTTTATGCTGTTATTAATAACTATTGGAAGAAACATTTGGCAAGCATAATTAATCTTGCTATTCTCTAAGAATTGAATACAATCATTTTTATTGAGTATGATAAAAAGAGATTCATAGTTAGAATGAATTTTCCACTTTTCTATAAGTCTTTTAGCTTCATTACTTAATAAGCAATCGTCTACTTGAAACTTGCTATCAGTATCTATGAATTCAGCGTATTTTACCTTTTCTAAATCGGTAATAATAACATTTGATTTAGATATTGTAATTGAATCTTTTATATATTTCTTTAGTTGACTAGAAATTTGCATAATATCCTCCTTTCTTCAAATAATAACTATTATGTATCTATTTCAAAATGTCTCAAAAGTATTATATAATTTTTTTGCACATTAGTCTATATTTTACATTGTACTTTTGAATTGATTTCCCTAGTATTATTGAATGATAAAAAGCATTATAATTATCTATATTTCTAGGAGGAAAGAATATTGATAAGGGATAAATTATATTCAAAGGATAATTATATTATTGAAAAGTCTGTAAATGTTGACGATAGTTTATATAGTGAAATTAAAAGATTGTCTTTAGAAAAATATTCGGCAGGCATAAGTGAAATTGTAAATGTTGCAATAGAAGAATATATTGAACGAAACACACCAAACTTTTATGGAAAAAAGAAATTTGAAACTGTAACATATAGAACATTAGCTTTGCGTAAAAAGAACATTGATAAATTAAATGAATATCATGATAATACAGGAATTTCTTTTACTAGGCTTTTGAATTCAGCAATTAAAGAATTTCTTGATAACATTTAGAATAATAAATAAAAAGCAGATACTTTTTTGATTTAGTTCAAAGTGCATCTGCTTTTTTTAGATTAGTAAACAAAAAATAATAAATATATGAATCCATTACTTTTTATATAAAATACCATAAATATATTAGAAAATCAAGCATTTTCTTCATCTTCTGTTTCTTCATTATTTAAAACTTCCAATTTAGGATATGAGGTATATAAAAATGGTATATCACAGCTAATGCTGTTCATATCTTCTGCATTAGGAAAGGCTAGAATTAGCTTATCGGCTTGCGGTATTGCAATAGGGTATGAATTTACTAATTTTACAATACTATTTCTATTTTCATTTTCTGCTACAATAATATTATATAGCAGATTTTCAGTAGTTAAAAAACTAATTGATACTGGATTATAACCTTTGTAATACCTTAATAATCTTTTCTGCTTTTTATATTTGCATAAAATGTCTAGTGCAATCAACATAGTATTATCAATTTTCTTTGTATTATGAACAAAAATATCGTCTTTTTTACTTACTGCATCCCCCATTAAAATACTTTTAAAGTTGTCTTTCTCACTTTCAAATAATATTTGTAGTTGCTCTAGTTTAGCACAGCCAAAATCTTGCAAAAAGTTGGTTACTTTTTCTTTATCTACCATAGCAATTACCTCCGATAATTCTCATTAAATAGCCATAAATCAGCTTTTTATCTTCCTTTATTTCAGATATTCGTACTAGGACAGTATCAAGATAGTGTGGATAATTATTAAACCTTGCTGGAACTCTTGCAAGGCAAGTAACCTTCGTATTATCTAATTGAACTATAATACCAGAATTATTTTTTGGAAATGCAATTACTTTTCCAGTATATTCGCCACCTTCAGTAGTAAACTTTCTAATATTTTTATATGGATTTTCTAAAAAGTCTTTGCTACTTAGTTCATATATACCTTTTTGAATATCGATGGCTTTAATTCTTACTTTTAGATATCCTCCTGGAGAATATAATTCTTTACAATTTGTTATATAGGTATGTTGTAAATTCTCCGCTTTGATAATTACTTCTTTTCCATACAATTCTACTACTATATGTTTTGTACTTACTGCTAAAATTCGTACTCTTACAGTGTCATTTACCTGTAGTCCTGGCAATTCTAATTCTGCTCGTAGTTGCATTGCGTCTTTTCTACTTGCAATTACTATATTAGAAATTTCGTCTATTTCTATTACTATAAAATCAATTTCTGCACCTAGTACCCCTCTAATAACTGACTTATTTTGCTTTTCTGTTCCTAAACCTAAATGTGTTATAGGTATCAGTATTTTCATATTGTTATACCATATAATAGCACAGGGAATACTCTCGTTTCTAACCTTGTAATATTCATTTTCTATTCCAGTAATTTTACCTGTTAATATTCTCTTTTCATCTCTACTTCTAATAAATTCTTTTATTACTAATTCTTCCAATGATTTCACCTCCACTAAAAAAGCACCTACCTTTTAAGGTAAATGCTATATTCCATAATATTCTTCTAAAATAGGAAAGGCTACAGTTATCAAACTGTAGCCTTTCCTCCTCAATAATCATATAGATAACTATTGAAGGCGGAAACTAGAGGTCTAAACTAATTAGTTACTTTGAAAAATGATATTGCTGGATTACGTCAGAGAATAGTAGTACCTTATAAAGCAAGTCCGACTCGCCTGAAAACGTCCTGTGTCGCTAAGGATTCTAAAGAAAATCTGAACCTTTTGCCCCTTAGTGACATTTGTCTCTACCGTATCGCCATGCTTATCAACTTGCCATTGGGTCGGCGAATGTCCGTTGGCATATCGATTATTTTCCGCCAGAACCTTTCCTGTCGATGCATTCTTGATTTGCGTAACCACATATCCTGTTCCAGACTTAAAAGAAAAGAATGTATAGATCATAAGTCGACCAGATTTTCCCATAGTCTTCACAGGCGTCAGGTTGTTGCCAAGCATCTCAAACTCACCGACATAGGTATAGTTGGAACTGCTCCAAGTGGCATTTCCGTCGGCGCCCAGTGGCATTGCACTGGCATCGATTTCAGCCACATAGGCCTGTTCTTCCTCGTCCCAAACGGCCACTCCGCTACCGAAAGTTTCCTCATCGGCAAGAGTGGGGGCAGCCGCGAAAGCTGCTGTGGTCATACCCATGCACATGGCAACCGCCATAAGCATTGCTAAAAACCGTTTACGCATTATATAGTCTCCTTTCATATCAAAGACCTCTAGTTTCCTGTGTAAAAAATTTACACGTCTTATATTATAATGCGTTTTTCTTCCATTGTCAATATTAACTTTGTAATTTCTTGTAAATATTTATATTTTTTTATATAATATGTTATTTTTATTTATTATTTGACATAAAGTAAAGTGGATTTCCTCCAATTATCTCTCCTGTCGTTGCATCAATATAATATGTGTAGTATTCATCATAAATATTAGTATTGCTATTAGACTGATTTAGAGTATCATATTCTATTGTTACCATCCATACTTTTCTAATACGACTATCTGTACGATAAATTATGGTATTATTTAAAGAGTAATTCTTTGAATGTCTTTCTTGATAATACTGGTCATAATCCACTTTCCTTGCATAGGCATCACCATTCATCTTAGCAATGTCTAAATTAGAATGGATGCTCTTGACATTGTATCCAGTATTAATTTGTTGCTCTGCATCTACTGCAATCTTTTCAGCTTGCTCTTTAGATACTTCAATTGAATTATTATCATATTCTTCATCTTTGAATATAAAATAGTATATTTCGTTTATTTCAGGTATAAATCCTATTTTTATTGTCTCATATGGATTTACTATTTCATCATATTTTTTACTAAAATCGGCATACCAAATATATGCCTCTTTCTCAGATACTAGATTAGAACTTATTTCAACTTCCGAATATTTTTTTGATGAATAGCCATATTTTTCACATAATTCTTTTGCTACTGTTGTTGCTTTCTCTTCTGTCGTCCTGTAATTATCAATATCTTTAGCTAATACACTTTCAAAAAATACAGAAAAAGACTTCCCTTTTTGTGCTTCAAATTCAACAAAACTTCCATTAGTAGTTTCAATATGCCATATTAATTCATAATTGTTTGGATTATTATCTAGTTCAATTAACTTTATTACTTCATTATTATGTCCAAATTTCTTTAATAATTCCTTAGCCCTTAATTCTGCATCATTTTTAGACATTGCTCTTGCTTTTTCTATTTCTGTAACTCTGTTTTTCTCATTATTTTCTTCTGCATAAAAACCAATTACTTTTTCTGGCTCTTTCCATATATTATTGGTTAATATTGTTCCAGCATACACAATTCCTGTAGTCACTAATAAACTTACACAAGCTGTTATTGCTATCTTTGGAAATGAATAATAAATTGCTTTTTTTCTTTCTTTTTGTAATTCTTCTTTAATAACTTTTTCTAGTTTGCTAGGAACTTCTATATCTAAAGCTAAATCATGATATAACTTTTTATCTAGTTCATCCATTTTTATTCTCCTCCTAATTTTAAAACATTTCTAATCTTCTGTTTTGCTCGGTTTCTCTTTGTTGTTACAGTGCTTTCTTTTAGATTCAAAATTTGGCCAATTTCTTTATCTGTAAATCTTTCCATATAATATAAAATTATGATAATTCTATCTTCATATTTCAGCTTTCTACACATAAAATTAAAATCTAATACAGTGTCTATATTTTCTATATTTGAAATTTCATTTGCAATATCTTTCTCAGTATCTTCAAAAGATATTATCTTTTTCTTAGTCTTTTGCCTATAAATGTAATTGCTTTGATTTATCAAAATCTTAATTATCCATGTTCTGAAGTATTCTACGTGCTTTAATTTTTTTATAGATTTAAAGGCGATTAAAATTGTTTCTTGCACTGCGTCATATATATCCTCATCATCTCTCAATCTCATTTTAGCAATTTTATATAAATCTTTTTCTAATGATAATATGAGGGTGGAAAAGGCTTCTTTGTTTCCCTTCCTTGCTTCTTCTACTAACTCCTCCATAGTAAATACCTCTCTAATTTTGTTTGCAAACTCAACTATAGTATTAGATGAGTTTTAATAGAATTTCCTTTCATTCTTTATAAAATATTTTTTATTTTTTCACTTTTTAATGGCACTATAAATTTAAAAGCACCTACCTTTTTTGGTAAATGCTATATCTCTTTAAAATATTGCCTTGATAAATTTTAGTTTTATTTATTCAAAATAAATATTATTTACATATCCCTCTGGATAAAATCCCAAACTATCTTCAACAGGTGGAAAATGGCTTAATATGTTATCTACAAAACTGTAATACTCTTCTAGATCATTCATAAATTCTTGGTTGCTTCCAATATCTCGGTAATTAAATATATGAATTGAGTTCCTCATACTTTGAATTTTATCAACCCAAATATATTCTTTACTACTCTTATCATCCCATAATTTTCCATTGCTAAACTCTTTTAGTTTCTCAAGTTTCATATTCTCAGGTTCAATAATTTTTCCTTTGCTATTAGGCTTAGCATCTTTTAAATAATCTATATAGAAAACACAATAAAAAAATTTAAGCCACGATTCTACTAATGCTCCGAGATTCGTTCTTGCTAAAATAAGTTCTCCAACAGTCATGTCTTCACCTTTATCAATCCATATTGATAAACAATTCGTTAATTCTACCATCCAATCTAGCATAGCCTTGTCCATTTTATTAGCTACTTTTGAATCAACAATTCCACGAAGTTCTTTCCATATTAAGGCCGAATTACGAGTTTGTATTTTTAATATTTCATATTTTGAACGTTCCATTTATCTCCCTCCTCGTATAATTTATTTATGAATTTAATTATATCACATATTAAAAATTATCCCAACTAATTTTTTCCTTTTTGATCACTTTTTCGCTTTTCTTTTCTTGGATTGTTATTTGCTTTGGATTATTTTTAATCCATTTTGGGTTATATCGTGAAATTGGACTGTCTTGTAATTTTATTGCAAGTGGGTGTTCTTTGTATATCATTTTATCCAGTAGTATTGGCTTATTTCCACGCAAACTTAGCATTAACTTAGTAATTGGTAGCCTTAGTATCTCATCTACATTCATTAAATTTCGTTCTAATGTTGATATGTTCTTTTGTCCATATTCTTCCAAATCTCCCTCTAGTGAATTTGATTTTCGTATTGAACTAGTTTCAGCAGTTGCGACACCTAGAAGGTTACAAAAATATTGTGCGGTTAAGATATCTGTTGTAGACATATTCATTCGTTCGTCGCAATTTCCTATTATTTCATCAGATAAACCGGTTCGGATAACGATTCTCAAATTGACCGTATATTTTGTAAAATTATAATTAGTGAAATTCCGTCTACTACGAACAGTACTAATCTTTCTGTTAAAGTCAGGAATTTGACCGAATATTTGCAAATTCATCCAGGAAAAAATATACTTCATTTTCACATTTTCCATTTTCTCTTGTATCAGCATACCTTACAAGTTTTATGAACAGGAAGGTATAGAATAGTGAGGCTATAAAATCGAAGGATGCGTTCATATCACTTGTTATGACATAATAAATACAAGCCTCTTTTCCTGGTAGTGTCAAATCGATATCCGTTTCATTAGTTATTTTTTGTAAATCTTCATTTTGAAACATCTGTAATCTAGTTCCTAAGCCTGTGATAACACTTGCTTTTATTGTATCACTTCCTGAAGCAAATATATTATAGCTCATTTTTGCTGGACTATTTGATGGCATCTTTTTAAACATTTCGTCTAATTCTGTAATATCTCCATTAGCAATATTTTGATAGACATTAGTCAAATTATTATTGTCAGAAATATTTTCTAAAAAGTAAAATTCAAATGCTTTTAACAGATTTTCTTCAGCACGAGGCCAAAACTCATCACTACCATTATTATGCCTTTGTGTATTTGAGATAATAACATTTGCACTAGTCTGAACATCAGTAATATCTTCATTTTCTTTTAGCGGATTCCAACGGTCACTATGTCGCATATCCTTTAAGTTTAGAACTTTGACTGTATATCCAATACTTCTAAAATAACTAGAAGTAATGCGATAAATCTCTCCGCTTTGGATCAGTTACTACCATTGATTTTTTGTACTTTGAAAGTTCTAGTAAATTAGTAATTAAAAAGCCTATTGTTTTCATACTTCCGGCTACTTCCAAAAACACATATATTTTTATTGAAGTACGATTGAAAAGGTAACTTAACAATATTTCCATTGTATTTTCCTAATATGATACCTGGTACTTCGTTAAAGCCTAATATTTTTTGCATTTCTTTTTCAGTCATCCAGTTTGCAGTTCCATAAGTTCCATCTTCCGTCTTAAAATTAATTCCCTTATTTTGCTCTTGTTTTTTGAAAAAGACAAGTAATATGTCTAATATAATTAAAACGGAAATAATGGCAATTATGAGGCAAATTAGCATATATAAATTATTAGTTATAATAATATTTCTTCCAAAGCATTTTTCTAATACCTCAATATAATTTTTCACATTAAAGTCAAGCACAACATTTAAAATAAAACAAAAAAATAAAAAGATATAAAAAATTATCTTCTTAGGCATAGTAAATTCTCTCTTTCTCAATGTATTCTTCTAAATAGACAGTAATATAATGTGCTGTTGGAAGTTCTTTTTGCAATTCCTTTTTCAATTTAATATGACATATAATGTCAATATTTCTATTTTTGTTTTCTCTTAGAAAATATTTGATTCTGTTAATTTTTTCAGTATCTAAAAAGTAAAATGTTGAAATATATTTACTGTTATAGTCAGTATAATCACAAAAATTATATTCAGAAAGAAATACTTTATTTTTGTAATTTTCTTCTAATATCTTATTCCAATCCACACTATTTAAGTATTTTAGCTTTTCCATATTTTCTAAAGTATCCTCTATCACTAGAACTTGGTTGGTTCCAAATGTAAATTCGTCTATATTAATTCTACTTATATCATTTACTAAAATAATGATATTCTTGTAGTACATTTCTTTTTGTATGTCATATATAACTGATTTTATATACTTTTTGTCGTGTTCTTCTGTTATAGCATAAGTTAAGTATTCAATTCCATTAATGTTAAAAATCCCAATAAATCTTCTCGATGTTGTTGTAAAAGCCTGCTTATCTTTTATATCAAATGACGGTTTAAATCTTACAATATCGCTATTATGATAAAGTGTTGCTAGATGACTTAGATACAATAATCGTGGTAAATATTTTACATTTCTGTTTCGTTTATTATATTTAAAGTTAGAAAGCATACAATATTCTATTCCTATTTCAGCTAGTACCAAGTTGTTTTTTACTTTTCTTAAATACTTCTTTTCAATTAATCTTCTAATTCGTTCTCGATAATATCTATTAGAAGAAAAGAAATATTTACTATCAGTAACTTTCAAATATTGATACCTAGCAATAAATTTTATCAGTTCAATCTCCTCAAATCCATTAGGAAAATAGTTCAAAAAAATCACCTCCCAAAGTTAATTCAAAAAATTATACTTTGGTAGGAGATGACACAGCTTACGCTGTCCCATCCCTACCTACACACAGTGAAATCGAGTATGTATTCCTTAAAAGTATTATAATAACTGCGTTTTCCCTTTTCATACATCTATGCCAATTTTAAAAGCCAAAAAAAGAAGAATTTGGCATACTTTTAGGTACAACAATCTTCTAAAAATTCACTAATATTTTTGCTATCAAAAACATAAATTTCGGTATGAGGTTCTTCCGAAAATTCTCCTTTGACTGCATAAGACATTTTCGTCATATTGTCATCTTTTATAACCTTCGACATGATTAAAGCATCTGATATTGGTTTTATATATTTATTATCTACATCCCAACCAAGTATTTTATCAAATATTTTGATATAAATAAAAACCTCATTTTCAAACTGATTTTCAAATTTTCTAGTAATTTCTGCAATATTTAATAATATTCGTTTATGTGAATGAGTTTTATTCACACTTTTATATGATGGTAAAACTTCAGGTACATATATTTTTAGTATATCTCCTAACATTTCACTCTTGTATTCATTGTCAATAGTTCTAATTTTTTCATATTCAAATTCAGTATTATTGTTATATATTTTAATTTCATTTAATATATTATATCTAGCCTTTTCAAAATTTTTCAAAAAATTTTCTATTTGTATGTCTGTTAAACTGCTATTTTCTACAACTCTGTCTATACATTGTTGTAAATTTAATAATTCTTTTTTCATTTTTTCACTAATAATCATAAAAAAGTCCTCTCTTAAAATTATATTGAAGGGCAAGAGGGGAACATTAGTCTATATTCCAATTTTCATTTTCTATAAATTCTTCATAAGCACTAAAAACTGCTTCTGTTAATTGTGTTCTTACTTCTTGATTTAATGGATGGCAAATATCTCTATAGTGTCCTGCCCTATCTCTTAATCTACGTGATGGCATTGAAATAAATCTGCCTTTTCCTTCTTTTTCTACTAGAGCAATACCTCTAATAATAAATTGATTGTCGAGAATAATGTTAGCATAAGCTAATACTGGTCCTCTTCTCCTAGTTTTAAATAATTTTACATCTGTAATTTCCATAATGAAATCCTCCTATAAATAAATTTTTTTGAAGGACAAATTTATAGGAAAACTAATTATCAATTTTATCTACCTGTTTTTGGTAGCTTTGGTTCTGTTGGCTTTTTAGGAGTGTGAACAATTGTAGTCCACTTACTCTTTGCCTCTGCTGTTGTATCATGGTAAATGCCAACCGTTTTTGTATGGTTAGTAAATGTTTGACCATCTTCTAAGGTATCTAGTGATTGACATTGCATTGTTGGAGAAGTGTTTTCTCTAAAGCCTTTTTCTACCTTTCCAAAGTCAAACATTGTTTCAGTAATATATTCATCTTTTGCAAGTTTTAATGTTGTAAAGTCTAATTGTTGGTTTTCTTGTGTGCTTATCTTTTCTTTAAATAGTATGTAACCTTCTGACTTATTCGTTTTGTAATATACATTGTAAACTAAATCTTGATTCCAAGTTCCTGTTGTCATATTTTCTAATCTAATATAATCTGTTGGAATATAGTCATACCATTTGAAATTTTCTAAGTAAACATTAGAGTTGTTAGCAACATTTGAAAATACATAATTGACTTTTTCTCCTGGTTTGGCTTCTGTTGTTCCTTCCTTGTCTACATCTACAGTTATGTCTGTTGGCTCGTTTTCTATTATAATGGGTACTATTTCCCCATTATTTACAATTTCAAATTCAAAGGTTTCTTCATTTAATAGATAGTAAACTGATCCTGTGTCAAGTTCTTTCAAATAATATTTACCATATTCCAACTCACAACTTGCTTTTCCATTCTCGTCAGTAATAATTTCTTCGATTAGTTCGTTTTTATCATTGTATATTCCAAATTTTGCACCCTCTAGTGTTTTAAAATTATCTTTTTTATCTACTTTAGTTATTTCTAAATACCCTTTAATTTTTTTGTTTTCAAAACAAATAGTCGTAATTTCATTTTCTTTTAATTCTACTGTTTTAGTTTCTTCTGATAAAACATATTCCTTTAAAGTCTCCTTTTCTCGCAAGATATAATATGAATTATCAGTTGCTGGAAGTCCTTTTGTGATAGCTTCTCCGTTTTTGTCTGTTGTGATAACATCTACTACATTATTTGCATTGTCTAATATTTCAAAAGTAACACCTTCTAGTAGTACATTATTGTTATCTGCATCTACTTTAATAACTTTTATTTTACCTTTCCTTAATTCATTTTGGAAGGTAATATCTTTAATTTGATTAGGTTCTACTGTTATTGTTTGTGGTTCTTCTGTTAGCACGTAGTCCTTTAATGTTTCTTTCTCAACCACTTTGTAATCTTGTCCACTTAATAGCATTTTACTTACTGCCTCACCATTTTCGTCGGTTGTAATAGTATCTACTACGTTATTTTCACTATCAATAATATCAAAAATTACTCCAGGCAGTCTAATCTCGTTATTATCCATGTCTACTTTAATAACTCTGATTTGACCTTTTTTCTTTTCATTTTCAAAAGTAACATTTGTTATTTCGTTTTCTTTCAATTCTATTGTCTTTACTTCAGTTGATAATTCGTATGTATCTAGTGTTTTAACTTCACGAAGTTTTAATTTTGAAAAATCTCTTATAGCGTATCTATTTGTTAATACTTCGCCGTTACTGTCTGTAACTAATTTCTCTAGTACATTATCATTTTCGTCTAAAACTTCAAATTCTACACCAGATAATTTTATCTCATTATTATCCGCATCTACTTTAATTACCCTTATTTGACCTTTTCGCAATTCATTCTCCACTGTGATTTCAGTTGTATCATTTCCTGCAATAGTTATCTCTAAATCTTGTGCTAAATTATACCACTTTCCCGTATTTCGTTCAATTAATCTATAATTTCCAACTCGCAAATTTTCAATGAAAATTTCTCCGTTTACATCCGTAGTGTACGTTCCAATTATTCTGTCAAACTCATTACTAAATAAATCAAAAGTAACATTTCCAAGTAGTATTTTGTGGTTATCTTTATCTACCTTATATACTTTTAAATTTCCTTTTTTGCGTTCGTTTGTTATTTCTTTTGTAGTCGTTTTATCATATTCAACAGTAATATCAAATGGTGTTTCATCTAAAATATAGTTGCTATTTGTTCCTATCTCTTTCAGTATATAATTTCCTTGATATAGATTAGAAAAATTTGCTATTCCTTGTGAATTTGTTGTTGCAGTCGCTACTCCTGTTCCATCCTCTCTTAACAGTTGAAAAGTAACTCCTTCAATCGCACTAGATGTTTCGTTATCCTTTTTTACTACTTGAATTTTGCCTGTATTAGTAGTTACATTTAGAGTAGTTACTGCACTAAAATCTCCGATATGGGTCGTAAGTTACAGCATAATTCTGTGTTCCTGAAATTCGTGTTTTTCCGGAAAAATATTGGATAAGTCTTGCACTTAGAACTTACCGAAATTGTACCATTTATGTCATTTGTAAACTTATCCTTTGGTATCATTACTTTGAATGTTTCGCCCCCATTAAATGAAGTCTGAGCAGTTCCGCTGTTATTGGCTACAAAACTTCCTTCTGGAAATTTTGAGATTGCATTTACCTTGAATTGGCTTATTGTAACAGCTGATGTTACTGTATATTTTTGCGAATAATAATCTCCCTCTTCCTTAATAGTACCACTTTTACTTACCTTTAGGTTAGCACTTTCTGGAGTCTGTTTTCCATTTTTTCCAATGTTAGTCAGCTTTTTTATTGCTGCAATTACTTTTGTACCACTGGAATTTGTAGCCCTATAAACTGCATCTATATTTCTATTTATTAATACACAGTATATTGCTTGTTTGGTTACGAAGTAAGCATCATCAGAATTATCTACCCCCAGTGTCGCTGCCGTTTGATATGGATAACCATTCACAATTACTCGCCAAATTCTGTCATCGTCTAGTAATTCACTGATGTCTACTGTATAATCTCCTCGCTCATCCACACCATCTAACCCGATGACTTATACAATATGCTGGATATTTTTTCCCATTATTAGTATAACAAATATATTGACATTCCATTGGTCCCCAGTAATCGCCATTATAAAATTCCAAATCTACTGGAATTACATGGTCTGATTTTAGATTAGCCTTATTAATTGGCGTTGCTGCTATAACTATATTTTGAATAGATGTTACAAAAATTATTATTAGCATAATTAAACTTATTATTTTTTTATATCTTTTCATTTCTACCTCCTAATTTTCCCATAAAAATAAAGCACCGAAGTGCTTTAAAATTATTGTTTTATTATAATATGAAAGATTCAGTCCACACATATTCACCATCGCAGTAGTAATCTCTTGCATAAATCTTAATTGTACCAAATCTATTGACAATATAATTTTTTACTCTTTTTTCAGTATATGTGAATTGGTTAGTATCATTTACTATATTGCTATCAATGATAATATTAAATCCGATGTTCTCTCATAAGAGCTGATGGATTGTTTTCTATGTATGACTTAATTTTGTTTATCATAGTTTGATTAATAATATACTTTTCGCCCTTTTCTTTTGAGTTTTCTTGCTTTGTAGTATTTTCACTTGTTGGTTTGTCTTTTTCTTTAGTAGTTGTTGTAGTGGTATTATTAATTTCATTTTTTGAATTAACATTTGCGACAGTATTTTGTTTTTTAGTTGTCTGAGTAGTATTAGACTTAGAAGTATTACTATTATTTTTTTGACTTGTCGTAGTAGGCTTTTTTCCTACATTTCCATTTACCTTTTTCTCTTGTTTTTTATTAGTTGCATTAGAGATAGCTACTTTGCTTTCATTTTCTACTTCTTGAACTTCAATAATATTGTTAGTTTCATTTTTTACAGTAGTTTCTGTCTTATGACTTGTTATTTCTATAATATTATTTTCATGTTCGCTCGTTTCATTGGTTACATTATTGGTAGTTCTCTGACTAGCTACTTGTTGTATCATTCTTGAATTAATCACCAATATACCTCCAATAATAAATAGTAATAAAACAATAATAAAAACCACTAAAAATATTTTCTTATTCATAAAACATCACCCTTTCTATTTTTTTGTATTATATAGAGTAACATTTTTTGAATAGTTTTGACAATGCTGAAGCTAAAAAAAATTAACTATTTTATTAATTTATATACTAAAACTTTTTTTCTGTTTCATATTTCCCACAATTTCTACACTTTCTAATATGCCAATTCTTACTATTTTTGACAGTTTCATAAGAGTGTGCACATTCTACCTGTGACTTTCTCTCATGACAACGATTACAATAATATTCTCCACTATGCAAATATTTCCATTCATGTTCACAAGGTCCAAAACATAGTTTAAAAAAATATATAAATCCGCCAACACCTATAATAGCTAATATAATAGGAATTATCATAACACCATCAAATTTCAAACTTTTATTTTTCATATTTATTATTCCTTACTTCAAGCCTTTCTTTTAGATTTATTGAATTCATTTTAGCATACGCAAAAGTATAATTTCAACACTTTTGCATTAACTTTATACTCTTTTTCTATCTTTCAATTCCTTGTACACAAAGTCTTTTGTTAGGTTTACTATTCACACAGGTTATAAGAGTTATTCTATTATCTTCTGTATCTTGTAACATATCCCAGTCTGTTTCGTTTATTTCTTGAATACTTGATACTTGATATGTCTTAGTTCCAAGAAAACTTATGTAAGTAATATTATCTCCTGGTCTTAGTGTATATAATTTATCCCAAACTGATATATAATTGTGCCCTGCGATACATACATTTCCAATTAGGTATGGAGAATGTTCAAAATGTCCTACTCCCTTTGCAAGAGTAGTTGTCTCAGTTCCCTCATAAACTATACCTTTATACTTAATTTTATCTATCGTAATAATTCCTAATGCCATCTCTCCATCAATTTGTAGTAATGCATCTTTTACATTTATAATTGCATTCTCGTCATTATCTTGTATCCTATCTTGAATAATACTATTTGAATAAATTTCCATTACTGTATTAATTTTATTTTTGTTTTCTACATATCTTACAATAAAGAAAGTCGAAATAATTACTATAATAACAACTATCATTATTGTAGCTGTTAAAATAGCTCTTTTTACATATTTATTCATGACTACATCACTTCCTTTCAATTAAAATAGAGTTAGTTCGCTTCTAACTCTAAAAGATTTTTAATATATTTTGAAA
This sequence comes from Clostridia bacterium, assembly GCA_022798895.1. Taxonomy (GTDB): domain Bacteria; phylum Bacillota; class Clostridia; order TANB77; family CAG-508; genus CAG-273. Next base: position 48,161 of record JAAWNJ010000002.1, read on the forward strand.
TATTAGAAAAAGTGGCAGGAATTGATAATTTTTCTTTTATTTCATCTATTGAAAATTGATTAAAAATAATATCATAAATTCCTAGTGTTAATGCTTCCTTTAGTTCTTTTTGCATTTCATTTTCTAATAATAGAATTACTCTTATATTTCTTTCTCTTACTTTAAACATAAAGTCCCTGAAATTATACACATTGGGTTGTACTGTTGTAATTAAAATTGTTGCTTCATTTTCTTCTAAAATGTAATCAGGATAATAAACCACCCTACTATTTTCAATAGTTTTATTTAACTCTTGATCTAACTGCTCATTTCCTGTAAAAATCAATACCATTTTTCAAATACCTCCTTCTGTTTCAAAATAAGACATAGGATTTGTGAAGTTGCCATTTATTCTCACTTCAAAATGTGCGTGTGGACCTGTGGAATCTCCTGTTGAACCGTACTTTTAAAACTGGCTGTCCTTTTTTGACAGTTTGATTAGTCTTGACTAATATCTTGGATCCGGTGAGCATAAAGTGTTACAATTCCTTTGCCGATGGTCAATCATTACCATATTGCCATAACTACTATTATAAACTGCCGTTAAGATTTTTCCATCAGCCATCGCCACAAAATTTGCACCGAACTGGTGCTGATATGTCTGTTCCTCTATGAAAATCACTCGTTCCATAAATCGGATGTGTTCTTGTACCAAATATTGAAGTGATCGTGGTATATCCCGGTATCGGCCAAGTAAACATTCCTTTTGAAACTAATCCTTTACCATCTGTTATTATTTTAGTTTCAGACGGATTTTCTTGTAGCCACCCAGTGCTTTCTTCTTGATTTGAGTAACCGTGTTGCTGCCTGAATAATAATTCGTATATCTGTTTCAATGTCGCTTTCACGAATATTTAGCCTATTTTTCAGGTATTCTTTTAATCGCTCATATTGTTCTCCCACTAGTTCTTCACTTATAAAAACTTTCTTAGTAATTTTAGTATTATCATTTTCTATGGTTCTTTCTTCATAATTGTATTTATAATGTCCTATAATAGTATCACTCTCAGTAAGTAAATACTGTATTTCTTCTTTTGTAGTCTTTTTTTCCTTCCCTTTTTCATCTTTAGTAGTAGTTTCAATTTTTATTGTATTTTTTTCATATATAAAAGTGCTTGTAAAATCTTCTGCCACCTTATCTAATAAAATTTCATTTACATCTATTCCGTCTGCTACATTATGAAAAGTCATTAGTGCATATAAATGCGACCACTCTATTTTTTTGCCAGTTTCCTTATTATTTACATCTAGCAAATTATTAGTTGGCTCTTTTACAATGAAATTATGGCAAGTGTTTAGATAATCTGCTTTTTCAATGCACTTTGCTCTTAGCTCTTGCTGTACTTCTGACATATCTGAACTATCTGCTTGAACTTCCTGTATAAATACTGCATCGATAATGGTACAAATAGCAAAAAATAAAAGTCCTATAACAAGAATAAATGGAAGAAATGGCTTTAGTGCTTTAATTGCGACTTTCTTTACCTTAGTTTTTACTTTATTTTTTATTGCATTTTTAGCTTTGTTTGCTAGACTCATCTTTGTTACCTCCTTCTTGTTTTGGAAGTGGATTTACGATTTTACTTATGTTATTTGCATATTCAGTCGTTTGTATTTGGCTTTTATAAGTGTTTGGCTTATTTCTATTCATTTTAAAATCACCTTCTGCCATACTAGCACCAGCTTGTAAAAATGCTTTAGTTGTTCCATATCCAACCTTTGCAATACCTTTAGTAACTGATTTTACCTTTGATATACCTCCACTTAGCTTAGTATTGCTACTATTTTCATTTTTTTCATTATTTCCTAATGACTTTTTGTTAGTTGCTTGAGGAACAACATTTAGATTATCCCTAATAGGATTAACATTTCCATTATAATCCTTCTCAGCACTTAGGTTTATTCTACTAGGATTTACTATTGACTTAGCCCTTGAAACAAAACCTTTTAGTCCACTACCATTTCCATCATTACTTGAAGATTTATCCGTTTTATCATTTTTCGACGGCACTTTAAATTGTTCTTTTATTGCTCCAACTCCAAAACCTAACATTGCACTCATTCCCATTACTCGATTTGTCATTTGCTCATTATCTACACCAGCAATTCTGCTTGTTAAGTTTTGCAGACAATTTTGAAGTGCATCAGCCAAAGGCAAAATCATCATTGCCCAAATAAGCGAAACTGCCCATCCACCACCGAGATGGTAAGAACGCAAGGTAAATCAAAAATAAAAAGCAGTATATAAACTGCATAAAAATATTCATTATAATTTGGCCGGCCCAAATTGATGCTGCTGTTACATTTTTGTTAATTATCCAAAGCCCTGCTGCAACTGGTGTAAATATAGTAAATATGATAATTGTAAATTGTCTTACAATAAACTTTATATTCAATTTTACAAATAAATAGATAAACATTGCTATTACAAGTGCAGTCGTTATTGCATTTCCAGTTTTAATGGACGTTAGCATATTATCTCCAAGTGTTCCCTCTAAAGAGCCACTATTTCCAGCAGTTACTAATAAATGAACTAAACTATTATTCATAAATAACAAAAACCTAATAAATATAGGTGAAAGTGCTATTGCTATTCCACCGAAAGCATAATCGCATAAGACTTTCTTTTGCTTCGCTCTTTCTTGCTGGGTTCATACCAGCAATCATGATTTTATATGCTAGAATAAATACTGCAACTAGAATAAGGCTACCCGAAATAACTGCAAATACTGCATACCATTTCATCGTTTTATTCCATAAATCTTGTGTAAAAGGAGATAAACTATCATTTTCAGCATTGTTGTTGAAAATCAGTGTATCGTAGTCCTTAAAACCTACATTTAACTCTTTTCCGAGTAGTAAAATCAAAAACTGTTTGGGCTATTCCCCCGAATGCACTCTGCTATAATTTTTTCAAATAATGATCCATCTTCTTTTTTTATCTGTTCTTTTAAATCTACTGCTCCAAAACAAATAGGAGATAATAAAAAAAGAATTGCAATAACAATTACAAAACTTCTCAATAATTTTTTCACAATATCGCCTCCTTCTAAGTAAACACAAATTCTTTCTCATAATCTGTAATTACAAATTTGATTGCAGTAACATTGTTATTTAAACTTATTACACATTCGCCTGGACTTGCATTAGTTAAAAAATCCATTGTTCCTTCAGACAGATTAAAGAAATTTATTATATCGTCAACTGATCCAGGTGACTGTTTAAAAAAGTATCTTGTTGAACAGATATTAATAATAGTTTTTCCGTTCTTCACAATTCAAAAATTCGTCTATAAATTGACTACCAATAAATAATGGTACATTATATTTTCTACCACGTCTTGCCACATTTACTAGAAAGTCAGCCGATTCTTTATATTTTAAAAATAGCCACGCTTCATCACATACAATAATCTTCTTTTTTTGTCTATTTTTCAGTACATATTTTTGCCAAACCCAAGTAAGAATGACGAAAGAAGCATATAATTTAGTGAACTCATCTTTTATCTCTGACATATCAAAGTTAATAACCTCTGCATCTGATGTTATCCTACTCTCGCAGTCAAAAATCCCAAGTGAATTACCTTTTAAAAATGGTACTAGCAATTCGGCTAGTTCGTTACATTTTCCCCTTTGTTTTAACTTTCTCTGAAAGTCCGAAAGTGTAGGCATTTTCTTTTTTATCTTGCCTATAACATATTTTCCATTGTCCAATCTACCACCATTTTTTTCAAACAATGAAGAAACATCACTTGTAATTCCGTTTTTCACTATATAACTGATTTACTATTACTTCAATTTCAGTAATTTCCATTCCTGTAAGTTGTCTGCCATAATTTTGACAAATCATTCCTACCAAATCCCTTATCTCTGCAACTTTATCGAGTATATTTAAAAATTTCATATTTCCCTTTGTATCAGGTTCTAATTCAAATGGATTTATTCCTGATGATTTTCCTTGCTCAATTTTGATTACTTTTCCACCAAGCATTTTTGTTAAGTTTGTGTATTCACCGTTCTACATCAATAAAAAATGCACCACATCCGATTAGTAGCAATATTTCTAGCTGTTAATGTTTTTAGTGCTACACTTTTTCCACTTCCTGAAGTACCACAGATAAAAGTATGTGGATTAGGAAGTGTTGGAGGACCACAAAATGTGTCAATATAAATAGGTGCATTGGTATAAATGTTTCTGCCTATAAATATTCCTGTATCGTGACTTAAATTCGGATTTGATATTGGAATTACTGTTGCAATTCCACCTGCTACCATATTTCGCTCGTAATTTGGTATTGGTATATCTCCAAGAGGTAACACAGTCTTAAATCCCTCTAATTGTCTAAAATTCAGCACTCTAATCATAGCAGTTTTCTTGTTTAATTCACTTTCTAATATTTCTGTCTTATCATTTAATTCTTGTAATCCTTCAGCATTTAATGTAATAAAAATAGTTGCAAAAAATAATTTATCTTGATTAGTTTGTATAAGCATTCGTAAATCTTCTAAATCACCAATCTGTTTTTCTAATTCTGGCAAATGTAATATATTGCCTTGTCTTGAATAAGTTGCATATTCTGACTGACTTTGGACTAATTTCTTTGTTAATTGATTGATTGTATTTCCATTGTTCGCTGGCTCTACTTTTACAGAAATATTGATATTTCCAATATAAAATAAATCATCTAGCCAACTAATCCAAGTTTGCTCAGGATATACCGTTATCACAAATATTCTTGAATATTTATTGTATCCTAAACAGATATAATCTTGCTTTTCTTCCAATACATCAGGTAGCAGTAAATCCATTGGATTTTGTATATTTTGAAATATGTTTACTTCCTTTATTTTCTTGTTTTTCTCCAACATACAAACTTTGTCCTCCTTTCAATAAATTTACATTTATCGCACTATTTTTATTTAATTCTCTAAAAATTAAATTATACAATTCATTTTCATTAAGAGTATTACATACTATTTTCGCTCTCAATAAATTTGATTTTAGTGAATTAGATTTTCTTTCTAGTTCTTCAGTTGCATTTTCATATAGTCCATCATAACTAATAATTGCATAATTCTGAATAACAGAGATTGTTCTATTTTCCATCAAGTTACTTAAATACTCCATTAAATAACTTTGGTATTCTGCAATTTTTAAATTGTTTGCTTTATTTTGTTTTATTAGTGAAACAATTTTACTTGTATCGATGTATTCAGTAGTAGAAAAAAACTGAATTGGATAATCAATTGCTAATGCAGTTTGTATTAAAGTATTTTCAATAGATTCTTGCTCTGCATCTGAAAGCATATTGTAATCTATATTTCCTAATTTAACTACTATTGAATACCTATTATCTAAGCAAACAATATTGTCTTTTATTGAAATTCCTAAAATATCTGATAATTGTTTTCTAGTCTTGTTTTTATTTTTTGGCTTTATTGCTTCTTTTTCAATGGTTTTATTTTTAATGTTTTGATTTATATTTGTCTTTTTATAACTAAGATAGATTAATGTACCAATAATGAAAATACCACTAAAAAAAAGAAACATTATTGCTATTTTCATAAATTGCTCCTCTCATAAATAAATTTTTTATCGCGAAATAGATATTTTAAAGCATAAAAAAAGAACTTATCGAAGTTCTGATCTTTTATTTTAAAAAATGCACAAAGTAAGAAAAATATAGCAACTATTCCAATTAGTATCATTTTAATTGGTGTTGGTAATGCTGTAATAAGAATAATTAAACTAGATGCAGCAAGTATTAAATATATCACTTGTCTTAAACTTAAATAGCCACCAAATATCTTTTCTTCTCGTTTTATATCGAATGGCACTTTAAAAACTCTCATAATACAGTCCTCCTAACTTCCTAAAAGACTACCTGTGTTGTTTGTAGCAATATTGATAATAATTCCAGCAATAATTAGACTTGCACCGTAAGACTACCCCTCCGCCACAAATCCAAGCAAGACTTCCAATACTTTCAGCTCGCTTTTGTGGATTATTAGCATTAGCAATCATTTTTATTGCTGCTACTACTATACTTGCAAAAATTAAAACACCGACCTAATGGCATTGCAATACTTGTAATAACCCTTTTTATATTGTCAGTAGCTGTCTGAACTTCTGCTGTACCAATTCCTGTAGCCAAGCATATATTAGTAGTTCGTATCATAAATAAAGTAAGCATCGCTCCTATTGTTGATAATTTTGTAATCAATTTGTTTTTCTTTTTCATGATTCATCCTCCTATACAATTTATTTTTGAAGGACAAATTGTAAGGAAAACATTATTATCTAATTATTGAATATACAAAATAAATATGGTAAAGTAAGTATAAAAATAATGGTTATCACTAAAATTGGTACTACCTTTAAGAATTTACTTTTTATTTTTTGTGATTTTATCAAGCAACCTATTGCTAATATAATTAGTGATAATATCAAAATAGATGTAAGACTTATTAAAATTGCTATAAACCCTACAAGAAAAACTGAAGATACTATATTTTCAAAATTATTTATATAATTATCTATCATTTATTCACATCCTGGCATATTTATTGATAATTGCTTGTTTAAAATAATTCAAAAAATCACTTGCATTATGTTCTTTGCAAGTGATATATAAATTTATCAGTATTTCTCTTTCTATTTTACTTAAAATATTTTGAAAATTACTATTGTAGATACTATATAGGGTAAAAATAATATCTTTTAGCTTTTCAATATTCTCTTGGTTCATATTCTTTAGTATTTCTTGTGTATAAATAAATTCTAGCTTTGATAAGCATAAATAAAATTGCTTTGAAATCTCGCTACTATTATTTATAATTAAAATAAATAAATCATCTTTATTATATTTTATATTATTATCTTGTACTTTTTGATACATAGGGTATGTACTTTTTAGTACACAGGGGTATGTATTTTTTTGTACATAGGGTGTGTCATTTATATATATTCTTCTTTCTATGATTTCTTTCTTATCATTCTTTATTAACTCTATTTGTATATATCCTAACTTTTCCAAATGCGAAATCCACTGCGATGCTGTATGATTAGTTACATCATACAAACTGGCAAAGTATTTATTACTAGCAAAACAATATCCCAACCTATTCGTTAATGAAGTTATTTCTCCATATAATAGCTTTTCCGCCGATTTTAGTTTATTATCATAGCGAATTGTAGCAGGAATGATGGAATAATAACTAATTTGATTTTCTTCGTTCATTTTTTACCTCCAATAAAAAAAGGCTCATACAGCCTGATTCTTTTAGTTTTTACATTCATACTTATTTTTTATTTAATTTAGGCACAAATGTAAAAATTATATTTAAAATTTAATAGACTTAATATTGCAAAATTTTGCGTTCCCCAATTTTTTTTGCGTTCCCCAATTTTCATATTGTTTTTTAATCTTTTTTAACTTTTATTAACTCTTTTTAAACTATTTTAAATTTTGAAAATTCTGTGCAGTTGTTGGTATAACTTCATTTCGTTGATTTCACTATTCTTTCAGGTTTTATATGTACTCGGCTACGAAACGCACACCCAATTTTGTAACTATTGATTTTTCAGGGATTAGAGCACTTATGATAATAATCGTTCCCCAGAAGTTCCCCAAAAAATAGTATAGTTGTAAGCACTAGTAAAATATCATAATAACACATGCGTCTGTAGTTTAGCTGGATAAAATGCAGGCCTACGAAGTCTGAGACCGGGGGTTCGAGTCCCTCCAGGCGCACCAAAGTTCCCAATTTAAATTGAGAACTTTTTTTATTAAAGTTCTTATGCATTTTTCATCTAACTATTGAAATAATAACCTCCTTTCAATCTATATTTAAACATTAAAAATTATTTATCATCTCCTTTCTAATATATTTATTTGTATTGAGCTGTTTCATCTCGAATCGTAGCATTGGTAAATAACATATTCTTAATCACAGTAATTGCCTCAATTGTATCTAAAAAACTTACATTTTTTGAATATTCATGTTTTTTAGAATAGTCTAACCATAATTTATTTAAAAATGGATTGTTTTCTAAAATCTCGATTGTTTCTTTTATGTTTCTTAATTCAGTTATACTATTTCTAGTTAAAAAAGTTCTAATAATGGCTTCTAATAAAATTTCTTTGTCAATTTCATCCCATCTGTAATTAACGAAAAAGTATAAATCATAGTAATCCTTCATTCTACTATTAGTTATTTTTCTTTCTAATATTGATTGTAACTTTTCTGCAATAATTGTTTCTTGATTGTAAGATAAAATGTCTATGTAGGAATTATCAAATAACTTTTTATACTTGTATTCAATTGCTCTAGGTGTAATAACATCTCCAGTTGAAACATCCATATGAAATTGTACCTTTATATTTTCATATATTCCAGTTATTTTGAATTTATATCCACCATAATATTCTTCTTGTTTTATATCTTCAATTTTCTCTATTATAAATGACACATTATCTCCAATATCAATATTTAAAATTTCACTAAGAATCTTTAATAATTCTTCTTTTTCTAAATTAATTCCTGTTACATTTGTATCAATATCCATAGTAGTTCTTAGGTTAATTCCCATGATAGAAGATAATAATAATCCGCCTTTTATAATAAAATTTTCTTTATATTTAGATTTAGACAATCTTTCTAGAATTCTTTCAAATATATAATTTTGTAGTACTTGTTGAATTGAAATATTATTTTCTTTTGCTATGTTTTTTGCCTGATCTTTTAAAGATTTTGCATTTTTTATCATATAATCCATTCCATTACTGCTTCTAATTGTTTTACACATTTCAGTTCTCTTGCATATTTATATATTTTACTTATATCCACTTTCTTATTCTTCAGCACATTTCTAATAAATTTATTGGTTTGCTCTTTGTCTATACCTATATTTCTTCCTTTAAGAATATCACACACTATTCTTTCTAAATTATATGCTTTTACATTAAAGCCATAAGGAGTTTCTAATGTAATAACACCTAGATTTAGATTTTCTTTCTTTACATAATGTACTCTTATATTTTTAGGAAATCGTTGTGTATTGTATCCACTATATACAGTAACATCTATTTCATGAGGTGTTCTTTCTGTTTCGCCATGAAAATACATTGCTGTATTATAGGAAAAAATAGCATTATTATTTTTCATTTGAAATATATAGAATTCATCTTCTATCATATCTCTTGCAATATAGATTCCTTTTTCTACTCTTTCAATGATTCCACTTTCTATAAATTGTTTTATATGTACTCTAGAGATACCAATTCCTTCAATTTGCTTTGTTGTAATTATTCCATTATTTTGTTTTAGAAGGTTTTTTATTTTATCTTCCATACCATCACCTCTTTACAACTGTACTTATATTTTATCATATTTAAGTACAATTGTAAAGACTACTTTATTTTAATAACATCTTAAATCTTTTGTGATATTCCTTATTAGTATATGGATATAGAAAAAAATTTTTCTTTTTTGGTTTTATTAATCTTTCTATTTTCATTAAATCTGATGTAACATCCAATTTTTTTAATATATTTATTTCATTTAAATGGCATTTTCTAACTTTTTTATAACTACCACAAGGGCATTTCGAAAATTCGCTAATATTATTATGTTTTATTGCATTCAAAACTGCATAAATATTTTTCTTGTTATTCAATTTTAAAAATTCAGAATAAAATTGTAGGATTCCTAAAGTACCATGTTTTCTTTCTCCATATGGTACTTTGCCATATTTATTATAATACATTACACTATAAAAATAACTTACTACAAAATTTTGGAACCAATACAATAAAGTTGGTTTTTTCATAAACTTAATTTTTATTTCTGTATCTATGCCTAAACATAATGTTTTATCTATATTTACATGTTCAAATGATTCAGGAATTTTATTTGAAGTTTCTTTTATTGTAGGAAGTACCCTTGGGAAATTCAATGGTACTTCTATACTAATATAAAAATCATCCATAAGCTCAATCCCATTATTGATTGCATATATTCTTACTTCACCTTCAATTACATAATTATTATTCCCTAGCTTCACATATAATTTAGGATATTCCTTTTGTAGCATTTCAAAGTTTTCCTCAATATTGTTCATTTACATCAATCTCCATGGTTTTACCTCTGTTACTTGTATAGGCTTCTTAGTAATATCTTTTAAGTTTAAATCATTTAAACTTTGCTCTACTAGATTATTTCCAAGACCATTTTTTAGAGCAACTATGTATTTTTCTTCATCATAGTCCTTTGAAATAACTAAATCTTTATTTACCTCTATAATCCATCTAAAAAATAAAGCTGCTGTTTTGCTTGTCCATGAGCTAGCTAGATTATTTTCTGGATTAACTGGATTGGGAATAATCCATTCATGACCATTTTTTCTAATTGTATATCTGTTTACATTTTCTGCTAAAAATACAGTATGTTCTTGAAACTGTAACTTTGAATATATATTAAGTTCATTAATTACAAATTCTAATAAGTCTAAAAGAGACAAATTTGGATTAGCCATTTGAGCAATTTTTGCAACTAATGTTGTTATAATTGCTGAATTAGGTTTATCTTTTTCTTGTATATTATAATAATAGATATCTCTATGTCTTTTTAATATTTGAATTACTCTTTGTAGGTTTGATTTTTGTGGGATATTAGGTATATTTTCAATACTTGCCTCAAATAATTTTTTTCTCTCATCTTCTTTATGTCTTAAAAATGGCTCATTTATATCCTGAAACCATTTTGTATATCCTTTGGCATTGCCATTTCCCCATTCATATGTAGCTTCTCCAGTCCTATTAGTAATAGCTATTGCAGTATTAGCATATTGAAGGGGTACACCATTTATGACTAAGCTATTAACAAATTCATTTTCTTCTAATACAGCAGGCACAATATCAAGTTTAAATCCTATAATTCCTTGAATATTAGCATAATCAATTGTCCAACAAGTGTCATCCTCTTCTACTTTTCTACCACTATTTTTTAATATATTACCAACACTATTTTTTACATCATAAGGAGATGACATGTGTTTTATTTCATCTATTTCACATATAAAATCTAAATCATAATCCACATCTTTTCCTTCTGTAAATGGTCTTACTACTGTTCCTAATGCAAAAGAACCTTGTGGATATATATTTACTTCTAATCCTTTTTCGCACAACTCTTTTGCAACTGCTTTATATTTTTGTTTTGCATTTTCTGCCATAGTATCTGTGATATCTATTTTCTTTATAATTTCTTCTAAATTTCTACTTTTATTATTCATATAAATTGTTTCCTTTCCTATTTAAATATGTTTTCGTATTTTTTATGTAATTCACTTGCTTTGAAATTATGTATAAAGTCTGGTACTTTATATCCTGTTTTCCTTCTTTC
>JAAWNJ010000048.1 GCA_022798895.1 Clostridia bacterium
GATAATGTTGATATATTTCCTGTTGAAATTTCTTCAATTTACTTGAAATTAAAATCTGAGAATAAAAAATTTGTCGAAACTACAATACAACATTTATATTCTATGCAAAATAAAAGATAAATTTTTTGTATATATAATTAAGAAAAATCCGTATACTAAGCTTCATACGGATTTTTTATTATATATTTCTTACTTATTTCCTTTTACCAAAGTATTTAAAATACTACTATACTGATTACTTAATTTGGCAATATCTCCATTTTTAGTACTATGCGACATAATAAATTCTTCTATTTCTAATTCGTATTTTCTCAATTCTTCTTTGTTGTAATCTATATCTTCTACATTTATTCCTGCATTACTTAATAATTTTATTTCTTCTTTTGAAAACTGCTTCATTAGATTCATTTTTTTCTTTCTCCCTTTCATTTATTGCTACCATAAGTTCATTATCTTGTACTGTTCTATTAGCATTTTGATATGTAAATTTAGCACCTGTAAAATAAACTTTATAATCTATACCTTCTAGCCTTGTTTTACATAGTGCTAAAAATTTGTCAACTTCCTCTTCTGATAAATTATGCTTAACTCTTAATTCATAGAAAGTAAAGATAATTTCATTTTCATTTTTCATCATCTTTTCATTTATAAGATTCTCTACAAATTGCGTTGTCATTGTTTCCACTCCATTCTGTATTGCATTATATCATTTATTTTTCATTTTGTCTTTAAAAAACAAAAAAATCGCAGAAGAAATACTTATTTTTTATAAGTACCTCTTCTGCTTATTTTTATTAGTACATTGGTGTTCCATACCCTAAAATATCTAAACTATTTATATCATAATCTCTCCTACAACAACTATCACTTGAATTTCCTTCTATTGTATAAACTCTTCCATTTTCTGTTTTTTCTACTATTCCTACATGATCTGCTTGTCCACTTCTTACTCCTGTATCCTTATCTGCCCAGTCAAAGAAAATAATGTCGCCTGGTTTGGGAGAGAATCCTTTTTCTTTCCAAAGTCCACAAGTTCTAAACCAGTCAACGCCCTCACTCTGACATCCTGCAAATTTTGGAATTAGTCCTGCTTCAATGTAGCCACATTCATTGGCACACCATGAAACAAAACAAGCACACCATTCTACACGAGAATCAAAACCATACCAACTCCAATAAGGTTGTCCTCCAACATTTCCTATTTGTGAAGCTGCAACAAGCACAATGTCATTGCTCCCAACAGATGAGCCATATATTACTGATGCCCACATATTAGCATATTTATTGTCTGTCAATTCTTGTAATTGTTTTCTTTGTTCTTGACTAAAATTGTATTTGTCTGCCATCTCATTTGCTGATTTGCCTGTTATTGTAATATGCAACTTAACTTTCGTTACTGTTACTCTATCAGTAGATGTTAAACCTATTCTTATTTCTTCATGACTTTCTTCATCTTTTGTAAATGATATTTCATTCATTTCCCAAAAAATCTCTTTTAGAAGATTAACTTTTTCATCATTTAAGGTTATAACATCTGCTTCATTATTACCATTGCTTAACTTAACTGTGTATATTGCCAAAATATCTTTCCATTCGGCTCTATGAGAATTTATATCGTACTCATCATAAGGATTATCTTTCTGTATTTGTGTTATCTTATTCATAAATTCTGTATTTAAGTCTAATATTACTTGATTCATTGTTACTACTTGTTGTTGCCCATTTATAGTTATTGTGCTACCTGTATCTTCGCTTGAAAAGAAAATACCAAAAATTGAACTAACTAGCATTGCTATTAAGCAAACTACAATTATAATTAAAACAACAATCCAGCCACCTGCTACTAAAAATGCAATTAGTGCTTTTGTTGCAACTATAATAGCTTTTATTGCTGCTATTGTTGCTTTTATTCCTACTTTTATCGCCTTTACTGTTGCTTTTGCTGTTGCCTTTGCCATTTGTATTGCTCTTTTAGTTGCTTTTGCTGTTGTTTTAGCTACTTTTTTTGTTGTTTTTATTGTTCTGTCTGCTGTTTTTATAGCTTTTTTAGTAGTTTTTGTTGCTGTTTTCATTTTCTTTGCAACTTTTTTTACTTGGCTTTTCTTTTTTATCGTTTTTATTTTTTGATTTACATTTTGTATATTTTGTACTGTTTTGTCAAAATTCTTCTTGCCATATTTATTAAGTCTGTAAACATTATTAGGAAGATTACTTGCTGTTTTTGATATTTTATTTATTGCGTATTCTGTTCCATTATCACTTGTTTCTTCTTGGTATGTTTCTTTTGTTTTGTCTTTTGCTTGTACTAATCTGTCTTTCATTTTTTCTGTTCCAACTACTGCTTTGTTAATTGTTTTTACTGTTCCTTTTTTACTCTGTTTAACTTTAATATCTGCCAAACAAACACCTCCTAATTGTTTATTTCTCTTGCAATAACTACTAATCTTCCGTTTTTATTGCTATATTCACAAGTAGAAAGTGTAATAAATTTATCGTGATATTTTGGTTTTATATTTGTTTCATAAAATGATAGTTCTTTACACTTGTTTACAAATGTATTGAACTCATCTTCATTACTAAAATTCACAGAATTATAATATTTAAAAGTGTTTTTGCTATATACTACTGTTTTGAATACTGCAAAAATTTCGTATTTCTTCATTTCTTCTAATGTTGTAAACTCTATAACCTTATGATTTTCGTAAAATTCTTTTGATTTATAATTTTCTAATGCACCAAATACTTTTTTATGATTCATGTGATGCCCATATATTACAAGATTATCACTTGTGTTTATATTACATTCTTCTGACATATAAGGTGTTCCGTAAGATGAATACTTTTTATAAAAATCTCTATGCAAATAATAGTTAGGATTACTTTTTATCTGCATTATTGGGTAATTTATTGTTGTATCATTTATTCTTAACCAACCTACAATATCACTATTGATAGCATATAAGTTATCTATATTTATTACTGTTTCTACTTGTTCTTTATCTTCTGGATTTGTTTGTTCTACTATTTCAATTAGTTCTTCAAAATTGTTTTCTTGTTTCTTATTTTCTTTCAACTCCTTATAAATAAAATAACTGCTAATAAGAATTGAACTTATTAGCAGCATAATACAAAATACATATAATACTTTTTTCACTATGCGACACCCTCTCCGTGGTTTGGTTGTCATTAGTTTGTATAGTTCTGTATTTCGTGGAAATTTATTTACAAATGGAATTAGTGAACTTCCTATTTTTATTAGTCCTTCTCCTGCGTTTACATTTGTAATATAGCTCATTTGCAAGTCTGATATATTTAATAATTTTGCAAGTTCTACTCTGTCTGTACTAGCTTGATTTAACATGATAATAAGCTCACTATTCGCTAGCATTGTTCTTGCTGTATGACTTTGTAACATATCTTCTACATTTTGTGTTATTCCCGTACAATATGCTCCGATATTTTCTCACTCTTTTCCATAAAGTGAATAAGAAGTTTGCTGAATATTCATATTGGAATAACAAGTAAATTTCATCAATAAAAATAAAGGTATTTCTACCTTTTGACCTATTCATTGTTATTCTATTCAAAATTGAATCAAGCACTACTAACATTCCAATAGGTAGTAGTTGCTTTCCTAAATCTAAAATGTCATAACACACTAAACGATTATGAGTATCAACATTTGTAGATTTTGCAAAAGTGTTCAAACTGCCATTTACAAATAGTTCAATAGCAAGTGCTATTTCTTTTGCTTCTGGCTCTTGTTGTTTCAATAGTTCTTCATAGAAGTCTTGTAGTGTAGGTGGTGTTCCTTGATAATTTCCTTGCTGATAGTATCTATACACACTTGCTGTGCATCTATCTATAATAGATTTTTGTTTTGCACCTAAATTATTACTTCCAACTAGCTGTTCACATAGTGAAAGTATGAACTCTGATTTTAATATAATAGGATTTGCTCCATCTCCATAATCTTTATTCATGTCCATAGCATTGATATGATTTCCACTTGTTGCTGATATTTTTATTACTTCTCCACCTAATGATTTTACAAGTGAACTTGCTTCCCTTTCTGGATCTACAATTATTACATCTGCATTAGGATCTTTCAACATTATAGAAACAATTTCCTCTTTTGCTATGAAACTCTTTCCACTACCACTAACACCTAAAATAAAGCTATTTCCGTTCAATAATTGCTTTCTATCTGCAATAATCATATTTTTGCTAATGACATTTTGCCCATAGTATATTCCGTTTTCGTGTCTTATTTCTTGTACTCTAAATGGCATAAATACTGCAAGCGATTCTGTTGTAAGTGTTCTTAAAGTGTCAATTTTTCTTACTCCAAACGGCATAGCTGTATTTAATCCATCAAGTTGCTGAAATTTTAGTACCCCAAACTGACATAAATGTTTTCTTGCTATTGTTAGTAATGCTTCTGTGTCATTATCTAGTTCTTCCTTGCTTTCTGCTGTATGCACCATTGTAAGAACTGATATAAACATTCTTTGATCACGAGTTATCAAGTCATCTAAAAATTCCTTTGACTGTTCTCTTTGTTGTTCCATATCATAAGGAATAATTGCTGAAAAATTGTTATTTGCATTTTGTCGTCTTTGCCAATTCGTTATATTAGTTTCTATTCCTAATCTTCTATTTTCTGCTTCTCTTACAGCCTCATCCATAGGTATTGGTATAACATCTATACTCATCATCATATTTTTATTTATATCTGTTAATTCTGCTACCATACTGTCCTTAATATAACTTGCATACTCTTTCAAGAATATAACTCTACCATATCTGTTTCCAATTTTGAAATAATCACTTTCAAATTCCATAGAATCTGGGCAAATAAAATCCTTAAAGCTATGTCCTTTTCTCATATTAGTTATCATATCAAAATTGAATGATGTTTCTTCTCCTACTCTATAAAAGTCATGAAATATTCTTAATCTTTCTACTGCATCTAGTTCAATACATATAGAGCCTAATTCTTTAAAATGGTTTATTAAGTCTGTTCCTACTCTTGCAAAATAATTTTTTGCTTCTTCTATGCTCTTTTTATCAACTGATATTGTTACAAATTTTTCTTGTACTATACCATTTGAAGCTGTTGCTTTGTCTAGTAGCATTTTATTATATTCTTTTCTAAATTTATCTAGCTCATCATTCTCCATAGGTAATAGCATAGTTTCTTCAAAGTCAATTTTATTTAATCTTCTATTGATTATAGTTATTTTAGTAGTAGCACCTGTATCAAATGAATTTAATAACTCTGAATATTCTAAAAACATTGCTTCTTTATCATCTCTACTTGCTACTGCATAATTTATATCACTAAATTTGTAACATTTTGAATACTTATTTTTCCCAATAAAAAAGATGCCATCTTCCCATATTGCCTTAATAGGAATGGCATCTTGCACACTTCGTGGTATGACAAACTTTTCTTTGTCTTGTTTGAATAATTTATTTAATGTTTTCAATACTTTGCGAATCCTCCTTGTTTTTAATTTTTCTCTCTTTTTTTACTTTTCTATTTTCTATATTTTTCAAATCTTCGTAATATAAGTTTATTGGCTTGAAAGTTAATCTTTTAGGTGTAAGTATCATTGATTTAATCCAAGCTGCAACAAACTTTTCTGCTGTCATTCCGTTATATTTTATAAAACCTAATGCTGCAAATGGTGCTGCACCTAATATACAAACCCATGATAAAGTTTCAATTCCACAATAAGGTTTTAATATAAAGTATAGAATAACAGCTACTACACAAGCACATATAGAAAAAATGAACTGCCTTAATGACAGTCCAAAAAATATGCTTTCCGTATATTCTCTTATTTCTCTATTGATTTTTACTTCCAATTATCGTGCCTCTCTTCCTTTTTTATTTCTGTTAAAGTTTTTTACTATTTCAATTTTCACATCTTCTCTTACTGGTATCAAAGGCTCTCCATAGAAATCATTATTAACTGAAGTACATAATTTAATTTTTCCTTTGCCTAAATTGGTATCTTTATATATTGTTCCTTTTTCATCTTTATAGACAGGTCTATCCCAGTTATCGATTCCAACAAGTTTTATCTTTAATATTTTTTCATCTAAATTAGGTTTTCTTATTCTTACTTTTATATCTTTTTCATTGCATTTGTTTTCTTCTGCTAATTGCTTAATAGTTGCTTCTCGTTCTCCTGTAAACTCATTAAGGAAATCATAAGATAAAACTTCTTTTCCATTTATAGAAAAAACTACTTCTTTCATTACTTCTTGATAAATTTGTTCTGGAGTCATATTTACATCTACAACTCCATCAAAAATATGCTCCCCATTTTTCGTTATTTCACACCAAGTTCCCTCTTTATGAATTGAATAGCCATTTATTACTTTATGGCTATTTTCATTTACTTGTTCTTTTGGTTTATCTTGTAATTGCTCTATCGTATATACTTCTGTATTTCTAGCTGAAAATTCCTCAAAATCTATAAAATTATTGTAGTATTTATTGCCAAATTTTAATTCCTTGTCTGTAATAATAGAGCCTACTCTATTTACTAAAACACTTTTCTCAATAGTTGCAATTTCTCCACCCTCATCACTATGTCTTAAATCATAACAATATAAGCCTTTGCTTTCTATTTTCTGCTTTTCTGCATTATCTTTGTAACTTGTAACTAAATATTTCATTTTCCTACCTTTCTATACTCTTCTCTGGTACAAGTTTCATTTTTCTTTTAAAACTCTCTTTATATTCTTCTTGTACCTTTTGTGAAATCTGTTCTAAATAAATGCCCATTTTTGTACTACATCTCTTATTCCCATCTGTTATTTTATAAAAGCAATCTCCTGTTTTGAAGTTATAACTTTTTAATCTGTTGTTTATAAAACCTTGTGTTGCTAGTGGAATTTTTATTCCATATAGTTTTGCTAAATATAGAATATTATTTTGTATTGTTCTACCACTGTATTTGTCATCTTTATAAAACTCAAAATCCTCAACTGAAATCATTTCTCCAATAAAGATTTTATATTTCATTTCTTTCAAAGCTTTTTTAAATCTATCGTTTACAGCTTTTATCTTTTCTTGTTCTTTTCGTTCCTGTTCTTGCCTTTCTTGTTCTTGTTTTCTATCTCTATTTTCTTCAAATGTTCTTCTACTTTCTTTTGCTTGTTCATAAATCTCTGGAAAGTGCCTATGGATATATTCTAATTCACATTTATTGAAATACCTCTTTTCACTTATTTTCTTTTTCCAGAATGCTTTTAAATCTAATTTCTTATATGCTTCTGTTATACCTTCTCTATATTTTTCTACTACTGATGGCTCTGATAGATATGAATCTATACTTCCTATAAACATATTTAACCTTATTGGAGCAATTCCTAATTTCCAGTATTCGTTGTTTTTATCTTTAATCAACAATTCTTGCACATCATAATATCTTTCTTCTTTTAAAGTAGCGATTTCAACATCATTATATGTTGATAATACTACTTTTTTATTTTTACAAGTTAATTCGTTATTCTCAATGTGCCATACTCTCGCTATTTTTGTTTGTTCTAGCAATTTTATCTCTCCTTATCTCTATTTTTTATAATCCTAACATTTCTCTTACTAATCTATCTGATATTTTGACTGTACCTACCAATACTAGCATATTAAATATCAATTCTCCGTATATATTTCCATACCATTGTTACTGCTGCTGCGTTTGCATCTACTACTGGTGGGCTTGCTGCAAACAATGAAAAGATTATACATGATAACATTATAATTACACCCTCTAGGCATACTGCACTATAACCTTTTATAAAGCTCTTTCCTATATTTTGTGTTGGCTCTCCACCAAAACTTGCAAATGCTATTGGAGATATTGCAGTATATAGATAGATTTTGAAAAATCTTCCGATAAACTGTAAGAATCATTACAAATGACAATACCGTTATGAATAGTCCTCCGTATTAGTGTTACTGCCCATAATGGTATGCTTTCAAAGAAATTACAGGCTTCTACTGCTGATATAATTTCATTTGGCAGAACTGTATTTGTTGCTCCACCTAATCCAGCTGCACTCATTACTGTACTTGCTAAACCTTGCACGATCTTAAAAATTGCCATCATAAGTTCCAAACCATAAGTTACTAATACTTTTGCAACTGCAAATCGTATGAAAAGTTTGAGGGCATGCTCTGGCTTTTTTACTTCTGCAAAACTTCCGACAAGTTTTCATTACTCCTACAACAAAAAACAATACAAGTAATGCTAATGCAATGGCTTGTACTGCTCCATGTATATTTGTTATTACATTCCAGATAGTTCCACCTTTAAAATCAACTGGCGATTGTGATACAAGTGTCCATATTTCACTTAATTTTGAGTTCCATGTTTCTATTGCATTTTGTAGGTTTCCTACTACCCAATTCAACATCTACCACCTCCTAACTTTGTTTTGAATACTTGATATACTCTTTTTGTTTTCTATTTCTCATTTTTGCTGTTTCTTCATCTCTTAACTCTGGATTTTTCTCTTGTAGTTTTCTTCGACACCTTGTAATGCTTTCAAAACTTATTCCTTTGTTTTTTGCATTAAACATTACTGTTGCAAACTGTTTTCCTACTTCATAAGGATATAATTTGCTTATTACTTGTAATATTAAGTAACAGTCATCTTCTCTTGCAAGTTTATCTTTTCGTAGTATTTCTTCTACTACTGTTTCTAATTTTTTTAGTTCAGCTATTTCTCATCATCTCCATATTTCATTAAATCAATATCGCATTTTACTTCATTTCCCCATGAATCCCAACCATTTACTTTTTGTCTTGCAAATAGTTCCACCCTTGGTATATCTCCTAATAACTCTACAATTCTCTTTCTTGTTTCATCTGGCTTTTTACTGTGTTCCTCAACTGGAGATACTATTACTTGATGCACTTTTGCTGATATTCTTTTAGGTTTGCCTTTTGTTGCTAATATACATATCTCTGCATTGGCTCTAGTCCAAAAACCTAATCCCCAAAATAATGATGGTGTTTTCTTATTTTGCTTAATCCATACAAAAGCAACTGTTTTATATTTAAAACCCCAATTTTCCAAAACTTTTAGTCCTTCTACTAATGTTGGAAAAGTCATCCAAATAAAAAGTACACAGTCTTTATCTGCTATTTTTTCTACTGGTAGTTTGCATATATCTTCTATACTCATTGTAGAATAATGATTTTCTGCTGAACGACCTTTGCCTTTATCTGAATATACTTTGTATTGCCATGGTGGATCTGCATAAATGATTTTATATTTTTTATTTTCTTCTATAAAATTACCTCCTTAAAGCTGTTTAGGAGTAGATTATTTTTTCTTAATAACCTACTCCTTTTATTTTTTAACCACCTGTTATAATGTTTAGGATTTCCTTTGCAAAAGTGATAACTACTCCTCCTGCTAAAGTCATAAATCCATTTGCTCTCTGGCTAGGATCGTGTGATTTTAATGACATACCAACTTGTACTACTCCGAATCCTAAAATAATCATTCCAACTGCTCTTATAAGTCCAAAAATAAAGTCTGACAAATTATTTATTACTGTTAATGGCTCATCTGCTGCAAATACATGAGATGCTTGTGCTACAAATAATGCAACAATATACAAAATAATTATGCAAGACCTTTTTAATATTTTTAATAAAGTTTTTTTCTTTTTCAATTTATGATACCTCCCTAATAAATTCTTCTAATTCTTCTTCTGATAGGAGTTCATAATTTTCTAGTAATTGTTCTTTTTCAAATGTATCTATCTCATTTTCTTCAATATCTTCATCTAGCACAATAATAGAAGCTGTTGCTTTATCTGTTTTTCCATGAATATAAGGCTCTCCTTTGCCATCAGTAGTCAAAGCTACATTAGGGTGTTTTAATATATCATATTTTAGGTCTTTAACTGGTCTTTCTCCACGAATAAAAAGAAGTGCATATTTATTATCAAGTAAACGCACTTCATCTGGAGTCATAAGTTCTCTTCCTGCAAGTTGATAATTTGTCGAATAATTGCCGCTTCTACCAGAGCTTTTTCCATGTGTGTCTAAATCTATTGTTTCTTTTCCGTAGGAGTTCTGAAACATATTTATGGGTACTTTGCTCGTTTCCACCTAAATACAAAAAAGTATCGCAATTTCCGTACAATACTTTCCCATTGTTTTTCAAATAGTGCTTTAAGCTGTGCTAAATTTTGGAGAATGATAGATACTGATACTGACCTTGATCTCATGACACTTAAAATTTTGTCAAAATCATCTGGCAGACTTACATTTGCGAACTCATCCATTACAAAATGGACATGGGTTGGCAAACTTCCACCATACTTATGGTCAGCAATATAGAATAATTGTTGAAATAATTGTGTGTATAGTATACTTACTAGAAAATTAAAACTCGTGTCATTGTCTGGAATTAGGGCAAACAATGCCACCTTTTTTTCGCCTAAACTAGGCAAATCTAACTCGTCAATTTTTACTATGTTTGCAAGACTCTCTAAATTAAATTTTTCTAATCTTGCAGCAAGTGTAATTTGAATTGATTTTAATGTTTTTGCAGAGCCTGACCTATAATTTCTATAATACTTTAGAGCAATATGCTCTGGGTTATTATATTCTAATTTATCAAATAGAATATCTAACGCACTTATAGGATTTTCTTGTTCTTCATTTACATCTCCTGCTCTTAACATTTCCATTACCATTGGAAAGTTTTGTTCATCTTCTGGAGCTTCATATTTGAGATAAAATATAAGTGCTAGCAATAACATACTAGCTGCCGTGTCCCAAAACGGATCTTGGCTCTGACTTCCGTTTAGGTGTCGTGCTTTTGAAAAGGTTTGTTACCAACCTTTGAACATCATTATCTGTCTTTAAATATTTAAAAGGGTTATAGCAATGACTTTTTTCCATATTGATTAAGTCAAGCACTCTTACCTCATACCCTTTTTTCTCTAATAAATTCCCCGTATCTCGCAAAATTTCGCCGTTTAGGATCTAGGATTACATACGAACTTGAGCCACATTGCATTACATTTGGCTTTCCGATAGAATCTTGTTTTACCTGCACCGACTACCGACCACAAATTAAAACATTAAGATTTCTTCTATGTTGTTTTCCATTTAGACCTATTGCTACATTTTGCGTTAATATTTTATTATCATTAAATGGCTTTTGCCTATATTTTTTATTAAGTACACTTGCTATACCCCACTTGGCAGAGCCGTGTTCTTCTCTTCTTCTATAATTCTTTTTTGTAGATTCATATATACTTATTCCTAATACATAAAAGCATATAAAAATAAGAATAGTTTTTATGCTATTCTCACACCATATCAAATTAAATGGATTTTCCATTATTTTTGAAAAGTTATTTATTATTCCTACTATTCCATTATTTATATATGGTGCAATTAGAATAGCTATCCATACTACTGGAATTATACCTAATATATACAAAAACTCATTTGTTTTT
>JAAWNJ010000049.1 GCA_022798895.1 Clostridia bacterium
CCCTCATATATTTCTATCTCGTTTTTATCTTTTAAACCTGTGTATTGTCCTATTGTTTCTGGAACCACCTCAATCATGTAGACTTCGTAGTCATCTCTTTTGATGTTTTCATTAACATTTAGTGCTATGTAATATTTGTCATCTTGAATTACTAACGAGCCATACACCCAGCCTTCAAAATAGCTTGTATTGTTTTGTGTTGGCTTTCCCCTATACTTTGCTTCTCGCATATTTTCACTTCCTTTTTGATTACATTGATATATGATTTCCTGTTCGCTGCTTCTGTAGCTTACAAGTTTCAAATAAGCCGTTTCTGTTCATTTTTCAATAAGCAGTGTGGAAAGCCATTTGTTGGTACACACCACTCACAATTTTCGCATGTTTTTAATCTTCGTGACATTAAGTTTTCATCACTTACTTGCATATTTATTAACTCCCATCTAGACTATACATTTTGCTTAGTTCTAACTCATCTAATGCAGAAATCAAGCATTGCTTGAAATATCGTTTTGGCATTTTTATATTTCCATTATCATTGGCTTTACTGTAGTTTCGCAAAGCAAAATCAATATGTCCTAATTTTATATTTTTAATTTTCTCTTTAGTATCTGGATTTAGGTATATCTCTTGCATAATATTTATTATTTCATTAGCAAGATTCTCGTTAAAAAGTCGTACTTCTGATTGAACTACAATTTGTTTAAATTCTATCTGATCCATCTCATCCATCATGTCATTATATTTTTTAATTTCCTCTTTGGTTTTGGAAGGAAGATAGGATGGATAGATAGATTTCATTTTATTTAATTTAATTTGATTTAATTTGATTTGATTTAATTTGCATAATTTTGCATACACTTTTTTGAGTTTTGCATTGCATTTGCATTTCCTTTTGTATGCATTTGCATTACTTTTGCATTTATTTTTTATGCTTTTGCATTTATTTTGCATTTTTTCAGCTTTTTTTTCACTTTTATTGTTTTGATTATTTCCCCATCTCGAATTTGCTGCTTCTACTCTTTTTTGTTTTATTTGTTCATATTTTTCCATTCTTCTTAAAAGACTAGCTGACCAAAAGTATTTTTCATCAGTTACAAATAATCCGTTACCTGTTTCACTATCTGTATATTCACTTATACAATCTCGTAAATACTTTTCTATATCTTCTATGGCAGTTCCAGTTTGCATTTTTATTGCTCTAAAAGTAGTTTTGTTAAGAGGTAATTTATATTCAGATTCATTTCGTAGCATTTCAATTATCGCAAAGTATAATCCGATAACTTTCAAATCCATAATCGCACCTCATGGCCAGTATTTTTGGGTCTGATAATGCATTTGCATCATGACTAAAATAATATGTATCTTTGGTAGCTGACATATTTTTACCTCTCTTCCTTTTTTCTTAATATAATATCTTCTGTTGTAACTTGTTGATTCTTGTAAATATCCTCTAAATATTTCTTTTCACAAACTGGTCCATACCCGCTTTTGAATACTTTTCCATGTTTTCAACTTCTTGCCACATAATTTGCATTTATATTGGTTTTCCTTCACATTTGTGTTTAACATTTCTACTACCTCTCGCTAATGCTAAAATGGATATAATTCTAACTTAATATTCATATTTGGTCTTGCTGCAATGGTTTCAATTCGTGTTACATTGTATATACTTTCTAACATCTGTTGCTCATTTGAATTCTGGTCTGATAAGTGGCATATTACGATTTTCTTCGTATTAGATAAGTCATTAGCCTTTAAGAAGTTAATTAGATTTTCTAAGCTCAAATGGCTTTCTAATAGTCTGGTGTAACGTGACTTGTTAATCGTATTGTTTTGAATATTCTCTTTGGCTATTTCTGATATGTAGTTGCATTCAATGAGCAAATAATTTAACTTTTTAAACTTATATTTTATGTAGTAAGTATCTGTAGCATAAAGCAATTTCTCTTTGGTTTCGTTGTTTTGCATTAGAAAGCCGTAAAGGCTCGTTAGCATCGTGTTGGACATCAAATGGCAATATTGTATAGTCTCCTATTGAAAATTGCTCTAATGCCTTGATTTTTTTAAATCTGTGGCCACACAAGTTTAACTTTTCAAATGTCCCTGCTGAAGCATAGACATTAATTCCGATTTGCTGCAAAATCGGCTGCATATTTCAAATGGTCCATGTGCTCATGTGTAACTAATACTCCAACCACTTTATCTAATTTGAAGTTTAATGCCTTTTGTACTTCCTTAAACTTGACACCTGCATCCAATATCAAGACTTTATTTTTATATTCCAAAAGGTAGCAGTTACCTTTGCTACTGCTACCTAATACCGTTAATTTCAAAAGGTTGGCTTGTCCTCTGATTTATTCGTAATTTCATTCTCATTTGTAGATGCAGTTTCATCAATATCAATTTCTTCTGAATGTTCTGGTATTTCTTCAGTAGTATCAGTGATGTCAATTACCTCTTTGTTTGCATTTTCCTCGATTTCATAAGCTACTTGTACTTCTTTAATTTCCTCATCTGAAGTTTCAAATGCTTTTTTCAATAAATTCAAATTGCTATCATCTTTCGTATTAATATAATGCTTACAAATTTTATTAATAACTGTTCTTTTACACATTTCTTCTGTGTACAATGAATGTGTGCTATCTTTATCATCTGGATTTAACTTTGATTTTTTCCATGAAGTTTTAATTTGATCCATTGTCATAATAATACTTTCTTCCGAATTATCTAAGTAAATTATTGTTGCATATGCTCCATTAATTTTTGTTTTATCAATATTTTCAAAACTTCTAATATGTGATTTTATAATAGTCTTTCCATGCTTGATTTCTGTTTCTACTTTGTCTCCTTCATAAATAACTTCTCCTGTTATGTCTTTAATTTCTCCAAACTGTTTCGCAACTGCCATTGAGCCAAAGTATGATCTCATAAGTGTTAGTTGCTTTCCATATGCTATAAAATAGCATTGATGTTTTGCTGGATTTAATCCTTGTATAACCATGTTTAATAAACAATTTGCTATACTTGGTTTTGAACAAGTTTTTAATACTGGTTGTTTGTCTTTGTCTACAGTTTCTTGTAAAACTAGCCATGCACTTTTTAGTGCATTCTCTGGACTATAATTATTGGGAAAAAATATTTGACCACATTGTTGGAAACTTTGAACTTTCTCCAACACAAAGTCTGTTACATTTTTATCCACCATTTCTTTAATTTCGATTAATTCTTTGTTTTCTTGTTTTGCTAATTCATTACCCATTTTCCTATTTCTCCTTTTCTATTTTACAATTTTCGTAAATCTTCTTTACATATTCTAGAACTTCGTCTATATTCTTTCCTGATTGTTTTACTATGCCAGTAGCCATTATAGCCATTCCCATTAGAATATCTCGGATTTTCACATTATCTGATAAAATCTCTGCTGTTACTCCTTCTTTATCTTTTATAATCTCTGCAATCTTTTGCTTTTCAAACTTGTGACCACATACGATACAATAATTATGTTCTTCATCTAATCCTTCTTGCTTACACATTGGACATTGTTTCATAGTCACTTTTCTCCTTTTACAATTATTTTAATTCCTGTTCTAGTTTCTCCTTCTACTTCCACTTCCACAAATGCTGGCATACATATTAGGTTAATTCCTGCTGGTGCTAAAAAACCTCTTGCCGTTGCAATAGCCTTTATTGCTTGATTAGTGGCTCCTGCTCCAATTGTTTGTATATCTACTTCTCCTGTTTCTCTTACAAAGCCAGCTATTGCTCCCGCTACTGAATTTGGATTAGATTTGTTTGATACTTTTAAAATTTCTTTTTTCATTTTCTTGTTTTCCTTTCCTTATTTAATTCTTAAACTCATATTATTTGTGTAAATTGTTACTCCCGATGGTATTTCTCCTGTTTGTTTGAAGTTATTTGCAATTGCTTTTTTATCAATTTTAATAGTAATAGTTTCTTGCTTAAATTCACTTGGCACTTCATCTTCGTTTTCAATTTCAATTGATATTGGACTTTTGGCAATACTTAACATACCTAGCCCTGTTTCTATTTTAGTAATTCCACTTCGTTGCATACATTCTTTCACATATTCCTTAAATCTATCGTTTCTGTTTTCTAGTGCTTTTCTTGCATCTACTATTCTTTTTTCTTCTGCTTTCATTGCTTCAATAGTTAGTTCATTATTTCTTACATATCCAATAATGTTTTTGCTCTTTTGTTGCAATAACAATGTCAATTCTTGCTCTATCTGTTGTTTGTTTTCTTCTGTCATTTCTTCGTTTTCTAATAAAGCAGGAAATGCGCTGGTTATTTCATGAAGGTTTGCCATCTATACCACCTCAATTCTTAGTTCTTTATCTTCAGTAACAACTAAGCTGATTACTTGTGCATTTATGTCACATAGTTGATTTATGCTTTCTCGGTTATCGATAAAAATTGGTGCTGAAGTATTGTGAAATTTAATTAGTGTTTTGATAATATCTAGCCCCGCAAGTATTTTGTGAGCATTGTTTAAGTCTGAATATGGTACTCCGTTGACTGTTGCTTCACATACTTGTTCAATTTTCCCATTATTTCTTTCGCTTAATAATTTGAACTTGACTAATTCAAATTTACTATTTATAGCACTTTCATTCATTTCTACTTTTAATTTTTTTACTTCTTCAATAAGAAATTGCTGATGCTCTGCATCTTGTATTTTTTGTGCATTTGTTTTTTCTTCATTCTCATTCTTTTCTATATTTTCTCTAATTTCTTCTTGCCCTTCTCTTTTGCTTAATTCTTTGTTAATTGCTTCAATTTGCTCTACAATAGTTGCTTTTCTACTTTGAATTTCTGTTGTGTCTTCATTTGTTAAGTTATCAACTTCTTTTTGATATTTCTCTACAGTCTGTTTCTTTAGCTGATACTCTGGAAATGTTGTAACATCAATAACTTCTTGTTTTTGCTGTTCTTCTTTTAAATGCTGTAATTTCTCGCTTACTACTTCTAATTTTTTTGTAATTTCTACGTTTTCATTTTCTAATGTTGTTATCTTGTTGTTATTTTCTTCTATTCTCTTGTTTACAAGCTGTCCTTCTTCATTTATAGCCTTTTTTTCTTTTTCTTTATACTCATTAAAGTTACTTTCAAATTGCTTTGTAAGTTCTTCTTTTTTATCTTCTGAATATTCTCTTTTACAAGTTGGACAAATAAATTCTTGTGGATCTAATTTTAGTATTTGGCTATTTATTACATCCCATTTCTGATATAGTTCTTGTTTCCTTGTATTATCTTTTTCGACTTGTAACTTTAGTTCACCAATGTCTGAAGTATTAACTCGCAAACTATTCTCTAATGTTGATTTTTCATTTGTTAAACTTATAATTTCTGATGAATACTTTTTAATATGTTCTTCTTCTAGCTTAATTTTTAAGCTATTTAATTCATTTTTGCTAGTTGCTAATATATCAGCTAATGCCATATTCTTTTTTGCTCTTTCTTGCACATCTAGCATTTTATTATCTATTGCTTGTAGTTCTTCATTTTTTTGTGCCTTTTCTTCTTCTAATTTACTGTAATCTACCTCTTGTGCTGTTGTTAAAAGCTTAGTCAATTCATCAATTCTAGCAGGTATTTCTTTATTCTTATCTTTAAGTAGCTTTATTCGTTCTGCTAATATTTTGCTATATTCATCTATACTATGACCTTTTAAATTCTCTACTAATATTGAAAATTTTTCATCAGATTTTATTATATCTTCATCGCTATACTCTATCCCTGCTATTTTAAGTAGTTTTTCTTTTCTCTCATCCTTATTTAAAAATTCATTGAAAAATAATGGATCTGTTATCATTCTAAAAAGAGCATCTGGAATTGTGTTATTTACCCTTTCTTCATAATTTTTCTGACTCAATGGTACTTCATCTATCCAATAGTCATTTTTGTTGCCTTCAAAGGTTTGTTCTTCATTTCCTCTTTTCTTTATCCATTTTTCTACCAGCGCTCTTTTAAATGTGATGTCTTGTCCATCTACTAGCAAAGTAGCCTCTACTTCATGTTCTATAAAGTGAATTACTTTATTGTCTGAATCTAATGTTTTTACACTAAAATCAGTTTTATTGTTACTATCTTTGTCAAAAAATAGCCATTTAAAAGCGTCAAATATTGTCGTTTTTCCAGTTGCATTCGCACCATAGATATTTGTGTTTTTTCCTTGAAAATCAATTTCAAGTTCTTTTATTCCTTTGAAATTCTTTAATTTCAAATTAAATAGCTTGATTTCCATTACATTTTTCTCCTTTCCATTTCTCTAATTAATAGTTCTAGGAAAACTGTATTACTTATTCCATAATCAATTGAAAAATATTCTTGTATCATTATTATATTGTGTGTATAAGCACTTCTTAATGCCCTCTCCACTCTACTATAGTTACTGTTGAATTCTTTAGCTAATTCTCTATATAAAGTTCCAATTTTCATATCTTTGCTTTTTAGCTTTTTTTCAACTGCAGTAATCCAATATTTGTACCCTTTTGTATTTATTTTTATTTTTAGTTCATCTAGTATGTTTTCTAACTCTCTTTTATCCATTTTATAGTTCCTTTCTTGATTTTCTATTGCAATCGTGCTACAATTAAAAAGAATTTATATATTTATATAATTTTCTGAAAAGAGTTTTGTATGTAATTTAGCAGTTCATAGATAACTCTTTTTCTATTTTTTGTAATATAAATGTATGTATCTCATCTCTTTTTCTACCTTCAGTAATAATGTTTCTTATATTTCTTTGTGTTCTATTCAATTCTATGTTTTTTTCTACTGTATCTAAATGTTCTGCCTTCCATATTTGCAAATCAGTGTTCTCTTGTGTTAACTCTAAGTTTCTTTTGTTTTCAAATGACTTCTTTATAAGAATTCCTGCTATTACACCTAATAGCGCTACACATGCATAATCCATATCCTCACCTCCTCCAAAATTTGTACTTTATAATAAGTAATTTTAAGATCAAATAAACTTTAATCATTCTTATGTACTTTTTCATCAATTTCTCCTATGCTTTCAAGCCTTTTAATGATTTCTTCTAAATTTTGTATATTTTCTTCTTCATCGAAATATACTCCTAATGCCTCATCTGGTTCTCTGTTCATCTGCCATCCATCTAAATACAGTCTTACATCTACCAGTTCAACATGTGGATAATATCCTACAAAAATATCTGCATTTGTATTTGTACTTTTTTCATAAGCTAATTCCATAATTCGTTTTAATAGTTCGTTAATTGTTTCCATACAATTTCCTACTTTCCTACATTTCTTTTTCTGCATATCTGTAAACCTTTTGTGGTACAATGTCATAACTCCATTTGCCATTTGGCTTTTGTACTGCTGTTCCGAAATGGTAATCTTTGTTGTTGTAATCCTAATCTTACAAATTGCACACTCTTATTGATTACTTTTGCTGCTTGTGCTGGCGTCATCTCTGCCTTTTTTCCCATATTCTCTCCTCCTTAAATTTAGATAATGTGTGTCGTTTCGCATTTTTCATTTTTTTCATATTTTTCCTTTCTGTTCGTATCTTTTTAAGACACTTTTCCATCAAAAAAAAATTTCGTCTACTTCCTCTCCATTTAATGAATATCTTTCTTTAATCTTTTGAATCTCTCCTTGTGTAAATTCAGCTCCATTTGTTTCGTTCATTTTTGATGAGAGAGTAGTTCTTGATATTGATAAATACTCTGCTAAATCTCCTCCATTATCGCCATATAAAGCCATTTTAGATTTTAGTTTGTTTATATTCACTTGTTTTTCCTCCTTCCTTCGTATCTTTTTAAGACACTTGCATAATATAATATTTATTTTTTCTTGTCAATAGTTTTTGCGAAACTTTTTTAAATTTTTAGGACACTTTTTTAAAAATACTTGTAAATTTGTTGATAATATGATACTATTAAGACACTTGGAGGTATATTTATGGAAATGGGAGAAAGAATTAAACAATTACGTATTGCAAATGGTTTAACTCAAGAAGAATTAGGCAAATACATTGGCGTTCAAAAGTCTGCAATAAGAAAATATGAAAAAGGAGCAGTTAAAAACATAAAAAGAAGTTCTATTGAAATTATGTCTAGTCTTTTTAAAGTATCTCCTTCTTATTTAATGTGTATTGAAAACACTTCTAATTCTGAAGAAATTGAAAGTAATTATTTTGAATTTACTGCTGAGGATGATGCTATGTTTCCGCTCGCTGACATTGGAGATAAGGCTCTAATTTTTAAACAAGATAAAATCGATGATGTTTTAACACCAGGAAAGGGAACTTACTTAATTAAATTAGATAATAAAAATACTATTAGGAAAATTGAATTAAGTAAAGATGAAAAATTCTATACTTTAACAGCTATGAATCCCTGTTATAAAACTGCAGACATTTTAAAAGATGAGCTCTATGAAAAAATACAAATAATTGGGAAAGTAGTGAAAACTGAAAATCAAAGTGCTTTTAAGTAAAAATTAAAGGAGTAATAAAATGTTTTGTATTAAATGTGGAAATGAATTAAATTCAAATGATATTTTTTGTTCAAGGTGTGGAACTAAACAAAAAAGTACTAATCTTACCTCAAATGTATCAAAGAAAAAAGGAAAAATTACTGGTATTGGACCTGGTATTATTTTAATTTTAGTTATTGTATTAATTGGCTTTTTTATTAATATGACTACAAAAAAGACAGATAATAATTATTCGCAATTTATCAGTCTAGGTATAACTTCTGAAAAAATACGTAATATTTTTGCTATTATTGAGCAATGTGGATTCGTTAACTATGAAATTGAAAAGGATAATTCTTTAGATAATTTAGAAGAAAAACGGAACAACAGGCTTTAGAATAAAAGATAATAAAGCTAATGGCATATTATATATTAAAGAAAATGAAATACATTCTATAAAATATGCAGACAAGTATTTATACAAAAATGGGAAATGTCAAGATAATATTTCTAATTATATACTTACTACTACTGAAGAAGTTAGTGTTAAAAGTCAAACTGAAACTACTATAAAGGAAATGTTAAAATCACCATCTACTGTTAGATTTGCTCCATATTCTCAATGGAATTTTTCAAAAAAAGATGGATGTATATCAGTAAAATCATATGTAGATTCTCAAAATTCTTTTGGAGCAACTATTCGAACTCAATTTGAAATGAAAACTAAAAATAATACTATTATTTCTTTAAAGTTAGATGGAAAAGAATATATAAAGTAATTAAATAAAAGTAATACAAATGATAAAAAAAGCGGATAGAATAACGTGTTTCAATTTTTGCGAAACGACACACATTATCTATCCTAAGGCGTAAACACTTCGAAAAGTGAATACATTTGTATTATATATAATTGTACTCCATTTTTCAAGTGTTTTGAAATGAAAATGTTTGAAAAATGGAGGTTTTTTAATGAAACGAGCAAATGGTACAGGTACAATTATTAAATTGTCTGGAAATAGAAGAAAAGCATGGATGGTTAAAGTTCCCGAATATAATGAAAATGGCACTTTTACTGGTCATCAAATTCCTATTGGTTATTTTGCTACTAGATCTGAAGCTGATTTATGTTTGGCAGAATATAACAAATCACATGGAACCTATGATGCTGATAAAATGCAATATACTTTTTCTGATGTATATAATGACTTTAAAAATGAAAAGTTCCCTACTAAAGAAGAACAAAAACAAATGAATGAAAATCAAAAAAAGATAATTGGAAAAGTTGGCATATCTAATATGTATCAACTATCTGGATCGTATAAACGTTCTAAAAAAATATGGAATAGACAATACAGTGAGTTAAGAAAACAAGATTTTAAATTAGTAATTGATGATTGCAAAAATGAAGTTGGAACTTCAAAGTTAAATCATATTATATCATTTTTTAGAACATTAGATGACTATGCTTTAGAGCAAGGCATTATTCAAAAAGGATATGCACAATTTTTAGATTTTGTAGAAGAAGAAGTTGAAGAAGAAAAAGTACCTTATTCAAAGGAAGAAATTAAAACTATATGGGAATATGAAGGATATCTTATTGCCGATATTTTATTAATATTATTATACTCTTGTATGAGAATTGAAGAGCTTTTGAGTTTAGAAACCAAAAACATATTTTTAAATGAAAATTATATGATTGGCGGATTAAAAACTGATGCTGGAAAAAACAGAATAATTCCTATTCATCATATAATAAAGAATATAATATTAAGGTATTACAATTCTAATAATAGATATTTATTTGTAGACGAAAATGGTAATAAAATTAAATATTCAAATTATAGGGAAGAATTTAATTTATTTATGGATAAATTGAACATGGAGCATATAACACATGAAACTAGACTAAGTGCTAGATCTGAATTAGATAGAAAAGGAGCTAATGAAGTCTGCACAGATAGAATATTGGGCCACAAAAGTCAAGGAATTGGAAGAGTAAAATATACTAAAAAGACTATTGAAGAACTTATTGAAACAATAGAATTAATTACCTATGATATTCTTCAAAATAACAGCTTTCAAGTTCTATCTAAACTCATGTAGTTAGAAACAAATTAGTAACACAAAACGGCTACAAGTATTGAAGTATAGCCGTTTTTCATTTTTTAAATTTTACATTTTTGTAAGATATCTTTTTTCTTTCAACAAAGTATATCATAAGGTTAATATTTTTGTTTTAAATTGTAGAAAAATGCTTCAACTTTTCACAAAAATAGAAAGTACATTTCTTTTGAAATGTACCCACCCCCTATTTAAATCTGCTTATTTATAAGGCTGAACTAGTCTTTTTTTCTTTCCTTATTTGTAGATACGTGATAATCGAACATATCACTATATATACTATCCAAAATAGAACAAACTTATAATAAGTATTACTATACACCAAAGGATATGGTGCTATAATCCTTGAAAATACGATATTATATATTAAAGAAAGTGGAATAAAAGCAATCAACCAAATATTTACTTTCCAAAATTTACTCTTTATTAAAGTTCTATCTTTCTTAGGAGTCTGATAAATTCCTACTGCAAAAATCATACATCCTAGCACTATAAATACAATACCCGCTATAATCCCTCCAACTTCTTGAGTAGCATTCCATATAAAAGTAGACATTACCAATCCTAAGAAGTTGAAAGCTGTTGCCACAGTATTTAAGAAGTATGGAACTTCCTTTTCTTTGTTATTAGCTTTATCCGCTTCAATTCCTTTTAATAAAAAATCAGTACTAACTTCAAAGAATTCACTTAATATGATTATCTTATCTAAATCTGGAATAGATTGTTCACTTTCCCACTTTGAAACTGCCTGCCTTGAAACTCCAATTTTGTCTGCTAGTTCTTCCTGTGATATTCCTTTTATTTTTCTTAACTCTAAAATTCTGTCTGCTATTGTCATAACAAAAACCCCCTTTAATGATTATTTACATTTTTATTATAACAATACTTTTAGTTGCATTGCTACCAACTAC
>JAAWNJ010000050.1 GCA_022798895.1 Clostridia bacterium
TATGGTAACTATTGCAATAAAAGAATTTTTAATACAGATTTGTGCCTTTCGCAGACTGAGCGAAGCGAAGGCGAGAAAGGAATGATTGTAAAAATGGAAGAAGTATATAAGTTTTTAAAAGAAAATACAAAAGTTAATTTTGTAAGTACAATAAATGGAGATAAACCAAGTTGTAGACCTTTTGGAGATCCAATTTTGTTTGATAACAAAATATATGTAATTACAAATAAACAAAAGAAAGTATCTAAGCAAATTGCTGAAAACAATAATGTTTGTATAGTTGCTTATGATAATGAAAATTGGATTAGAATAAATTGTCAATTGATTGATGATAGTGATAATATTGAAGCAAAGAAAGCAGTTATAAGTGAATTTGATTGGGCTATTGAGGCGGGATATACATTAGATAATCCTGAATTTCAAGTTCTATATCTTGCTAATGCAGAAGCAATAATTTATGATGAAGATAGTGAAATAATAGCTAGCTATAAATTTAAAAAATAAATAGGGATATAAAATAAAAAGAAAGGATTTGATAAAGGATGAAAATTACAAAGTTTCCACAATCATGTTTATTAATTGAAACAAAGGAGAAAAAGATATTAGTAGATCCAGGAAATTTAAAATATAAAGAGGAATACTTGGATATTTGGAAGCAAGCTGATATTATTTTAATAACACATAAACATCCAGACCATTGTAATAATGAAGTATTGGAAAAACTAAATAAAGACATCACAATTTATTCTACAAAAGAAGTACAAGAAGCTAATCAAAACTTAAGTATCCATATCATTAAAGAAAGTGATGTGATTGAATTAAATGGCATCAAGATTGAAGTAGTACATGCAATACATGGCTATCAACCATTATTAAAAAGGGCAAAAGAAGTACATGAAAATGTTGGATACATTATAGATGATGGGAAAAATAGGTTATATACTACAAGTGATACGATTTGCTTTAGAAATGAGTATAAAGCAGATATATTGTGTACTCCAGTAACAGGACATGGATTAACTATGTCAGCATTTGAAGCAGCCCTATATGCTAAAGAAGTAGGGGCTATTTTAACCATACCAATTCATATGGATAATCCAGCTTTTCCACCAGATTTAGATTATATCAAAGAAATGTTTGAAAAGTATGAAGTAGAATATGAAATATTAGAAAATGATGAAAGTATAGAAGTAGAATAAAAGAAAGGAAACTAAAAATGGAAGAATATTTTGAAGTGTTAAACGAAAAAGGAGAGTATACAGGAGAAGTTGAAACAAGAGAGAAATGCCATAAAGAAGGATTATGGCATAAAGCAGTAGTGGTATTTATTATTAACTCCAAAAACCAAGTATTATTACAAAAAAGAAGTGAGACTAAGAAGTTGTGGCCAAATATGTGGGATGTAACAGCAGGAGGACATGTATTAGAAGGTGAAATGGGATTTCAAGCACTGATTCGTGAAGCAAAAGAAGAATTAGGAATAGATTTGCAAAAGCAAAATATATCCGAGATTTAATAGCAGATTTTATTAAGGGAAAATAAGGAGAAAAAAGATGAAAATAGGAATAGATTTAGATGGTGTAGTAATGGATAGTGAAACTACCTTTAGGACTTATGACGAAATATTTGATATAGATATTTTAAAAGGGAATAACTTAGTAAATAGAGAGGAACCAAAATTTCAAGAAAGATATAATTGGACAGAGGAGCAAGAAAAGGAATTTATATCAAAATATTTCTTAACAATATCAAGAGAAAGCAATCTAATGTCAGGATTTACAGCAGTATATAAAAGATTAAAAGAGCAAGGACATGAATTTGTAGTAGTTACTGCAAGAGGTGGACATCTAAAAGAAATGAAAGATGATGCAATAAGAATATTAGAAGAAAATAAAATAGAGTTTGATAAATACTATTGGGGTGTGGAAGATAAGCTAGAAATTTGCAAGAAAGAAAATGTAGACATTATGATTGATGATGATTGGAAAATTATCAAAAGATTAGCGGAAAATGGAGTAAAAACACTATATTTTCGAGATGTTAATTTAATGAAATTAGAAGAGAATGAATACATAACGGAAGTTAATAATTGGGGAGATATTTATAGGTATATGAAAAAGAAATGAGGGAACAAAAGATGGATGAAATCATATTCGTAACTCATAATAAAGGAAAAATAGCGTCAGCACAAAGACAATTAAAAGAAGTTAATTTTAAAATATATGAATATGAATTAGAAGAACCTAGAAGTGATGATATAACATATATTTCAAAATGCAAAGTAATGGAGGCATACAAATTAGTAAATAAGCCATGCATTTCTTTAGACTGTGGATTTTGGATAGACGCTTTAAATGGTTTTCCTAAAGCTTTTGTTAATTTTGCATTAGAAACAATAGGACTAGAAGGATTTTTAAAACTAATGGAAGGAAAAACAAACAGAAAGTGTAGATTTACAGAGTGCTTATCCTATTATGATGGTAAAGAAATATATCAATTTATGGGAAAGCATGAAGGAACATTATCAGATGAAATATTGGGAGAAGATACAGAGAAAAAATGGTCAGATTTGTGGTATATCTATAAACCATATGGATATGATAAAACTTTAGCACAAATGACAGAGGAAGAACGAAAAAATAGAATAAAATATGACTCTGTAGATTCTATGGTAGAATTTGCAAAATGGTATAGAGAACGAAAAAGATAAAGGAAGAAGAGATGCTAAAGAATAAAAAAGTAGTAATATTTGATTTAGATGGAACTTTAATTGATTCTATAGGCATATGGAATGCAATAGATGAAAAGTACTACCAATGACCATACCATTGAATGTTATAAAAAGAAAAATCAAAATATCATTCAAAGAGCAAACCTAACTGACATATTTTCTATCATTTATTCAAAAGGTGCAGTAAAAGAGTTAAAGCCAAATCCAGAAGTTCACTATAAGATAATAAAAGAATTAAATGTTAAACCTGAAGAATGCTTAATTGTAGAAGATGCTTTAATTGGAGTAGAAGCAGCACGTAATGCAAATATCGAAGTTGCAGTGATGTATGATAAATATTCAGATTGTCATAGAAAAGAGATAAATGAATTAGCTCAATATCAATTTGATAACTTTAAGGAAATGCTAGAGCATATCAAAAATGAGTTAGGAGATTAGAATGGAAAAAGAATTAATGAATTTTATGAATAATACACCAAATGCCTATTATTGTGTGCATAATTTAAAACAAATGTTAGAAGCTAACGGATTTGAGGAAATATATGAAAATGAAAATTGGGATAGTTTGAAAACAAATGGAAAATATTTTGTTAGCAGAAATGATTCTTCCCTTATTGCTTTTAAAATGAATGGCAATAAAGAAAAGGTAGGGTTTAATATTGTAGCAGCACATACAGATTCTCCAAGCTTTACGATAAAAACAAATGCAGATATGTTTGACAATATGTATTTAAAGTTAAATATTAGTGGTTATGGGGGAATGATAAACTACTCATGGTTAGATAGACCACTTTCAGTAGCAGGAAGAGTTATTACTGTAACAAATGGAGTTTATGAAAAGCAATTGGTAAATATAGAAAAAGATTTATTAACGATACCAAGTCAAGCAATTCATATTAATAGAGATGTAAACCATAAAAATGAACTAAATCCTCAAGTAGATATGTTACCAATTATGTCATTAAGTAATGAAAAAAGACTAGAAGATATTATTAAAGAAAATTTAGAAAGCCAAGGAAAAAAGGTTGATAAGATATGTGATTATGACTTGAATTTATATAACAGAGAACAAGCTAGAAGAGTTGGTGCAAATGATGAATTTATTTTAGCACCAAGGCTAGATGACTTAGCAGGTTTATTTCCAGCAGTTCAAGGTTTTATGGCTTCTAATAATGAAAATTCTATTAATGTATTATGTGCTTTCCATAATGAAGAAATAGGAAGTCTAACAGAGCAAGGGGCAGATTCTACATTTTTAATAGATATCTTAACTAGAATTGCTAAGACACTTAACATAGATATATTTATTGCACTAAGTAATAGTATTATGGTTAGTAGTGATAATGCACATGCAGTTCACCCTAATGCACTAGCTAAAAGTGATCCTACTAATAGAGTGCTATTAAATAAAGGAATTGTTATTAAGCATCATATTAATTATACAACTGATGCTGTAACATCTTCTTTGTTTAAAGGAATATGTGATAAAGCAAAAGTTCCTTATCAAGATTTTGCTTGTAGAGCAGATATGAAATGTGGTTCAACGTTAGGAGGAATTAGCCAAAGTCATGTTAGCATTGATTCCATAGATATTGGTTTGCCACAATTAGCAATGCATTCAGCAACTGAAACTATTGGAATAATGGATATTACTTATATGTATAAAGCACTTTTAGAGTTTTATAACACAACTATTCAAAAAGAGAGAAATTGCTTGTACTTTAAAATGTAAATAATGTATAAGAAGAAAAATGTTATACGAAAGTGCCAAAATCTTATATGAAAATATAAAAGGGAAGCTTGCAATATGTTGCAGGCTTTTTATATAGTCTATTTTCTCCAATATTCTACAAATATGATAAAATTTTGTCGAAAAACATCAAAAGAAAAGGAGAAGATAAAACAATGAGCGAATTACAAGAGAGAAGATACAAAGAAACAACACCAGATAAAACAGTAAAAAGAATTAAGGAAATTTTAAAAAAACATCATGTGGAAGTAGAAGAAAATTGGGGAAAGAAAAGTAAAGTAGGTACCTATTCTTTGCGTGTATGTATTAAAGGAACAAACATTGGACAAAATGGAAAAGGAATGACAAAAGAATATGCCCTAGCAAGTGGGTATGCAGAATTTTTAGAAAGATATCAAAATGGAATGTTTGTATTTAGACAAGAGAAAGAAACTTTAGAATATCCTTTTGTATATTCAGCAGACGAAAAGAAATTAACAATTGAAGAAATTGTTAGTCAAAAAGATAGCTTTATAGAGCAAATCTATGAAAAAAATCAAGAAATCAGTAGTAGCAAATTAGAACTAATGCAAAAGATTCTAAAAGGAAAAGAAGAAGTCATTTGCTTGCCACATTATAGTGTAAAAGAACAAAAAACAGTATATATACCACATGTTTTATCATGTCATTTATGTGGAAGTAATGGAATGTGTGCAGGAAATAGCCCTGAGGAGGCTTTGATTGAGGGAATTTCAGAGATTTTAGAAAGATATGTTACTATGCAACTTCTTTATCAAAGAGTAGCTGTACCTGAAATACCAGATGACTATATTAGTAAATTTCCTAAAGTACAAGAAATGATACAAAAGTTAAAAAGCAATGAAGGATATGTATGCAAACTAGTAGATTGTTCTTTTGGTGGAAAATATCCAGTAGCAGGTTTGATTATTCTACAAAAAAATACAGGACGATTTGGGTTTAAGCTAGGTGCACATCCTGATTATGGAATTGCAATGGAAAGATGTTTTACAGAAGCAGCACAAGGAATGGATATATATCGTTATGCACAAAGTTGTTTATTTGACTTTAAAAATGAAGATATTGAGACAGAGGAAAATATTAGAGAATTTGTTAACTCAAATGTAGCAACTGTTCCATATCAAATATTTTCAAACGAGACAACATATCAGTTTACTCCAAGAAAAGATGTATCTCATTTAAATAATAACGAAATTTTGAATGAAATGATAGATGAACTTCTAGAAGATGGAAAAGATATTTTAATAAGAGATGTTTCTTCTTTAGGTTTTCCAAGTTATCGTATTATCATACCAGGAATGACAGAAGTAAGCCAAGCAAAAGAAGCAGGAAGATTTCAGTCTTATGAGCAATTACAATATTATTTGAAAGATATAAGTAGAATTTCTTTAGAAAATATAGATGATGTGATAGAAAATTTGGAAATACAAGTAAATGAAATTGGATTTAATTCACTAGATATGTTTATGGGATTAAAGGATACTCAAGTACTTCCTTGTGAAGAGATAGGAAATGGAGCAAAGTATTTCTTAGCGATTTGTTATATTATGAAAGGTGAATATGAAAAAGCAGAGAAAGTGGTAGAAGATATCTTATTTATTGCTCAAAACATTGCACCGCAAAGTCAGACACTTACCTTGTTAAGAGTAATTTACTATTATGCTAGTGCTATGAATAAAATACAAGACCATGAAAAAGTAATGGAATATATGAATTTATTATTCGATGAAGAAGTTAGTAAGCTTATTGACCAAAACTTTAAAAATCAAGAAGAAATTATTATAAGACATTATCCTATTACAAAAGAAGAGTATGTAGAAAATGATGATAATTATTTTTTACCATTTATGCAGACATTAAGGAATGCCCAAAAAGAAAATATCATTGCACAAGATAGTTTAAGTGAATTGTTTCGCCAAGGAAATGCAAAAATATTAACAAAAGCCATATAGATTTTAGGAAAATATAGTTTATTTTGTTGAAATAAGATTTGACAAGATAGACTATATTTTTGTCATAAATTTATTGACAAAAAGTGTAAAAAGAGATATTAATATAGGTAAGATAAAATGCAACGAATTATTGAAAAAGGAGCAATAGTATGTGTGGATTTGTAGGATATATTAATAAAAAAAATAAGGATAAACAAGTAATACAAAATATGAGCAATAAAATAGTGCATCGTGGACCAGATAGTGAAGGATTATATACTGATGAAATTCTTCATATGGCTTTTAGAAGATTAAGTATTATTGACTTAGAAGGAGGAAGCCAACCTATTTATAATGAAGATAAAACTATGGTTATTTTATTTAATGGGGAGATATATAATTTTCAAGAAATAAAAAAAGATTTAGAAGAAAAAGGGCATGTTTTTACAACGAAAACAGATACAGAAGTTATTCTTCATGGCTATGAAGAATATCAGGAAAAAATCTTAGATAAACTAAGAGGAATGTATGCTTTTGTCATTTATAATATAAGGGAAGAAGAATTATTTGCAGCTCGTGATATATTTGGAATCAAACCATTTTATTATGCTAATATGAACAATACTCTTTTCTTCGGTTCTGAAATTAAAGCCTTTTTGCCACATCCAGATTTTAAAAAAGAATTAAATGAACATGTGTTAAAAACTTATTTAACTTTCCAATACAATCCTATGGAAGAAACATTCTTTAAAGGGGTATATAAGTTAAAACCAGGTTACTATTTAAGATATCAAAATGGAAATTTAACGATTAGACCATATTTTAATTTGGAATTCAAACCAAGCGAAGAGAAAATCAAAGAAGAGGACTTAGTAAAACAAATTGGTAATGAAGTAGCTAAGAGTGTAGAAGCTCATAAAATTAGCGATGTTAAAGTTGGGTCATTCTTAAGTTCAGGTATAGATTCTTCATATATTGTATCTATTTTAAAACCAAATGAAACGTTTACAGTGGGATTTGAACAAAATGGATTTAATGAAATTGAACCAGCAAAACAGTTAAGTCAAATGCTTGAGATAAAAAATGAAGATAAAGTTATTTCAGCAGAAGAATTCTTTGAGGCATTACCAAAAGTACAATATCATTCAGATGAACCTCATGCCAACTTATCAGCAGTACCACTATATTTCTTAAGTGAATTAACCAGAAAAGATGTAACAGTTGTTTTATCAGGAGAAGGTGCAGATGAGTTATTTGGTGGATATCAAACTTATCCAGAAAGTAAGGTAATTACAGGGTATCGTCAATTACCAAAATGGCTTCGTCGTTTGAATGGAAAAA
Organism: Clostridia bacterium; assembly: GCA_022798895.1. Taxonomy (GTDB): domain Bacteria; phylum Bacillota; class Clostridia; order TANB77; family CAG-508; genus CAG-273. Next base: position 7,772 of record JAAWNJ010000050.1, read on the forward strand.
TAGCAGAAAAATTACCAGATATCAAAGGAAAACAATTCTTTATTAGAGGAGCAGAAGATGTAGAAGAGTCATATATTGGACAAGCAAAAGTATATACAGATGTAGAAGCAAATGAGATTGTAACTGATAAATACAAAACAGATATTAAATCAAAAGATATTACAAGACCATATTTTGAAAAGGTAAAAGACTTAGATGATGTTACTAAAAAACAATATGTGGATATGTTTTTATGGTTACCAAATGATATTTTGCTAAAAGCAGACAAAATGACAATGGCTCATTCTATAGAACTTAGAGTTCCTTATTTAGATAAAGAAATATTAAAATTGGCTTTAACTTTACCAAAAGAATACAAGATAAAAAATAACTTAAGTAAATATGCTTTAAGAAAAGCTGCTGCAACTAAAATTCCAGAAGAATGGTTTGATCGTCCAAAATTAGGATTTTTAGTACCATTTAAAGAGTTTATTAAGGAAGAGAAATACTATAACTTAGTAAAGAAAGAGTTTGAAGCAGATTATGCAAAGGAATTCTTTGATACTAAGAAACTATTAGAAATGTTAGAGAATCATTATCAAGGAAAAGAGCAAACACATCGTAAGATTTATACTGCTTATGCATTTTTGCTATGGTATAAAGAATATTTTGTAAACGCTTAATATATGTTAATTGATGCAACTTACTTTTTAGTAAGTTGCATTTTAAGTCTATGGAAAAAAGCTATAAAAATTATCAAAAGTATAACCTTGTGATTTAATATATTCAATAGAATCTTTTAAAGCAGTAGAAGAATCACTTACAAATTTAGTATCATGCATTAAAATAACTAAAGTATCTTTTCCTTTCATAGTTTTCTTTAGATTGTTTAATAATTGTTCTTTAGAATATTTTTTCATGGAATCATTGTTCAAACAATTCCAATCTATATAGGTGTAATCCATTTGACTAAGTAGTTTCAAACAATTCTTTTTTTGTGCTTTATGATGTGAGGACATATATCCAGTAGGAAAACGAAAGATATGGGAAGAATAATTTTCTACTTCAATAGCATTACTAATTGCTAAATCTGTTTTTCTAATTTCATCTATAAAACTATCATCATTTTTATATAATACCTTACTATCATGGTCATATCCATGATTAGCAATAAAATGGCCTTCTTCATAGGCTCTTTTTGTAATTTCAGGGTAACTATCTACATATTTTCCAATGACAAAAAAACTAGCTTTTACATTTTCCTCTTTTAAAATATCTAAAATTTTAGGAGTAACATTAGGACTTGGACCATCATCAAAGGTCAAATAAGCTACTTTTTCTTTAGCTTTCGGTAAATTGGTAATCTTATCTGCCAATTCTTCAGAAAGAATAGAACTATTTGGAGCATTAACAGTGAGGAGTTTAGAGGTATGGAAAACAGAAAAAACACAAACAAAGAATAGTATCATAATTACAGAAAATAGAATTGTTCTTTTAGTAATAAAAAACACTTTCATAAAAGTCACCTACTATAGCTATTCTATGAAAAAATAGAAAAATTATGTCAGTATTGATAATTGTAAATACTTATGGTAGAATTCAAAAAGGAATTATTAATACACATGTGTCGGTATTAAGACTTCTGATAATGTTGTATTTCTTGCAGATAGTGTGTTTAGTGAAGAAACAATAAATAAATATCATTTGTTTTTTATTTGTGATGTAATACAAGTAATATATGATTTTTGTGAAAAAGAAGTTACTTTTGAAGAAGTACTAAAATACATATTTGACCATTATTCTTTAACCATGAATATTAATCAATATGTGCTAATAGGAAGTACTATTAGGTCATATCTTTCTTATCTAGCAGATGAAAACAAAATTACTTATGAATTTAAAGAAAACAAAATGATTTGGAGACAAGTCTAAAAAGGAGAAAACGATGAAAGAGAGTAAATTAGATAATTTAGTATGGATGATATTTTTAATAGCAGGATTAATCTTTGCTATAGCAGGGGTAGTTATTTGTGTTAACATGTTATATACACAAGGAAAAGTAAAAACAATTGGCATGATTGAAGAAGTTTCTTATGGCAGAAAACATAGTTCTTATACTTTAGTATCTTTTGAAGTAAATGGAGAAAGAATAACAGCAAGAGCTAATGGTTATTCTTCAGGATTTTACAAAGGAAAAGAAATTGAGATATATTATAACGAAGAAAATCCAAATGAAATTAGTATTCCTTCTTTAGATTTGCTATTTTTAATATTTCCAGGAATAGGATTGCTTTTTGCAGGTATTGGAGGAGCAGGATTATTTGTGAAATGGAGAAAAAAGAAGAGGGAAGAAAAGTTAAGAGAAGAGGGAGATGTAATTTATGGAGACTATATAGAAACAAGATTAAATACAGCTTATTCAGTGAACAACAGACATCCCTATAACATTATTTGTGAATGGTATAATGTAGAAGATGAAAAGACTTATATTTTCAGGAGTAATAATATATGGATGAATCCAGAAAATAAGATAGAAGAACAAAATATTACTACATTTCCGATTTATATTGATTTAGAGGATAAGAAAAATTATATGGTAGATATTGATAGATTAGTAGAAGATGTGGTAGATTTGAGTTAAGCAAAGACAAGGTGATTTGTATAGTTACCTTGTATATATTTAAAATTAAAAAACAAATTTTTGTAAATGTTAATAAAATACGGAATATTCATTGAAAAAATGAAAATTCCTGATATAATTTGTCCATAATAATAAATTTATAAAGGAATGATGCCTAAATGGATAATAATAAATTAGAAATAATTTCAAATCTCTTTGAAGATAGTGAAATAAGAAGTGTTTGGGATAGTGAAAAAGAAGAATATTATTTTAGTGTTGTTGACGTAATTGAAGCTTTAACAGAAAGTAAAGATTCAAAAGATTACTGGTATAGATTAAAGAAAAGGATGACAGAAGAAGAAAAAAGTGAGTTGTCGACATTTTGTCGACAACTGAAATTAAAATCAAAAGATGGCAAATTTTATAGTACAGATACATTAGATACAAAAGGAATTTTAAGATTAATAGAATCTGTGCCAAGTCCAAAAGCAGAACCGTTCAAATTATGGCTTGCTCAAATGGGAAAAGAGAGAATTGATGAAGTATTTGATCCAGAACTTGCTATTAATCGTGCTGTTGATTATTATAGAGCTCGTGGATATGATGATAAATGGATTAAAGCAAGACTAACAGGAGTTGTAGATAGGCGTAAATTAACAGATGTATGGAAAGAAAATGGTATAACAAAAAATTATGAATATGGAATACTTACAAATGAAATATATCAAGAATGGTCTGGTATGAAAGCTTCTCAATATAAAGAGTATAAAGGAATTAGAAAAGAATCTTTAAGAGATAACATGACCGATATAGAAGTAGCATTAACAGACTTAGGAGAAATCGCAACAAGAGAACTTGCAAAAGAACATAAACCTTATGGATTAAAAGAAAATAGAAAAATTGCAAAAATGGGTGGTCATGCTGCTAAAGTTGCTAGAGAGGATATAGAAAAGAATTTAGGCAAATCAGTTATAAGCAAAAAGAATGCACTAAACTATAAATATTTAGACGATAATAAAACTTTAAAAAATACATCAGAAAAGAAATTAAAGGAAAATATTAATAGGGAGGAAAACGATGAATAAACCTATCA
>JAAWNJ010000051.1 GCA_022798895.1 Clostridia bacterium
GGAAGTGGCTCATTATATAAAATAGAGTTAAAGCAAGTTGAACTAACTAACTCAATAATCATAAACAAAGTAACATCAGGTTTTTCGATAGATAAGTGATTATCTTCAATTCCTTTCACAAAGAGTCCATAAATGCCATTTTCTTTTTGGCTATTATCCTCATAAATTTTCATGACAGCTTTATTATAAATTCCCAAAGACAAGTTTTTAGAAATGAATTTTAACAAAAGAGGATTTCCTGTTAATTCATCTATAATATAATTAATCACAAAAATAATTTGATCTGAAAAGTTAGAGATGTAGTTTTTATGCAAAGTATCTAGCGCATCTTGAAAAAGTTTGCGAGAGTGTTTTGCAATAAGCACATCTCTAATTTCATATTTATCTTTAAAATACAAATAAAAGGTACCTTTGGCAACATTAGCGTTGTCAACAATATCTTGAATAGAGGTATCTTTGACACCTTTTTCTGTAAATAATTTAAAAGCAGTATCTAATAACCTGCGTTCTTTTTCTAATTTATTATCTTCTTCCATAAGCACCTCCATTAAAATAGGGTATAGTTCTATTATGACATAAAAATGACGGTTAGTCAATTATTTACTAAAAATATATTATATTAATTGCTAGTAGCTAACAGAAAAGTGTAGTCCGCGCAAGGCGAGCTTGCGAGCGCCTGTTGCTTTCTTCTGCTATTTATTGTTATTAAATAGGAAGAAAGCAACCGTAAGGACAAACGCTATATTAGCTATTAGCAATTAAATAAATATTAAGGCAAAAATCTTAACACTTTCTTAAAAATAAAATATTTTTGAAAAAAATATTGACCAACGGTCAGTAAAAGAGTATAATACAAAATGACTGTTGGTCATATAATATATGAAACGAGAAAGGATGATTAAAAATGCAGAAGCTTAGTCAGTTAATTTGTAAACACAGAAAACTGGTTCTCATCATAGCTTTACTATTATTAATTCCATCTGCAATTGGTATGATGGCAACAAGAGTGAACTATGACATTTTAGTTTATTTGCCAGAGGACATTGAAACATTGCAAGGACAAAAAATATTACAGGATGATTTTAATATGGGAGCATTTTCAATTGTTGTTCTGGAGAATATGGATACAAAGGATATTCAAGATTTAGAAAATAAGTTTAGAGAGTTTGATACTGTTGAAAAGGTAATAGGATTAACTGATGTAATAGGTACAAACTTTCCAGTAGAAATGTTACCAGATGAAATTAGAGATATTGCATATAGAGATAATGATACTTTATTTTTAGTAACTTTTAGTGAGGGAATTTCATCAGACGAAACCTTAGAAACTATTACAAAAATGAGAGAAATTACAAATGAGCAATGCAAAATTAGTGGTATGTCATCTGTGATCTTAGACACAAGAAACTTATCTAATTCAGAAATTGCTATTTATGTTATGATTGCAGTAGCATTATGTATTATCATTTTACAAATCGCATTAGATTCCTATTTTGCACCATTTCTATTGTTACTGAATATAGGGATAGCAATTTTATATAACATGGGAAGCAATATCTTTTTAGGAGAGATTTCCTATATCACAAAGGCAATCAGTAGTGTATTACAACTAGGTGTCACAATGGACTTTGCTATTTTCCTATATCATAGCTACAAAGCAGAAAAGGAGAAAAGTCAAAATAAAGAGCAGGCAATGGCAAATGCTATTTGTCAAACTGCTACTTCAGTAGTAGGAAGTTCCTTAACAACGATTGCAGGATTTTTAGCGTTATGTAGTATGAATTTAACACTAGGAAAAGATATTGGAATTGTCATGGCAAAAGGTGTTCTATTTGGACTAATTTGTGTTATCACAGTTCTTCCAGCTATGTTGTTACAATTTGATAAAGCAATTGAAAAAACAAAACACAAAGAGATTTTACCAAAGTTTACAGGAATTAAAAACTTTAATATTAAACACCATAAAGCAATTATTGTAATTGCACTTATCATTTTACCATTTGCCATTTATGGCTATACGCATACAGGAGTTTACTATAACCTAGACAAATCATTGCCAGACGACTTACCAGGTGTTGCTGCTACTAATGTTTTGCAAGAAAAGTTTGGTATTGTTTCAACAGAAGTAGCATTAGTAAAAAACGATATGCCAACAAATCAGATGACAGAGATGTTAAATAAAATAGAGGAAGTAGAAGGAATAGAGTGGACATTAGGGTATAACAAACTAGCAGAGTTAGGAATACCAAAAGAAGCTTTACCAGAAGAGATTTTATCCATTTTTGAAAATGGAGATTATCAGATGATTGTTATTAATTCCAAATATGAAATGGCAACAGATGAGTTAAATCATCAAATAGACCAAATTAATACTATTCTAAAAGAGTATGATGAGAAGGCAATTTTAGCAGGAGAAGGGCCTTTAATGAATGACTTAGTAGAAATTGCAGACCATGATTTTAATAGTGTTAATATTGTATCTATAGCTGTTATTTTAGTAATTATGATATTTGTACTAAAATCTGCTTCTTTACCAATTATTTTAATTGGCATTATCGAATTTGCCATTTTTATTAATATGGGAATACCAGCTTATACTGATACAATATTACCGTTTGTAGCTTCCATTGTAATTGGAACTATTCAATTAGGAGCTACCATTGATTATGCTATTTTAATTACTACAAAATATGTAGGACTTCGTAAGGAAGGAAAGGACAAAAAACAAGCAGTAGATGAAGCATTAGGAACTTCAATTAGTTCTATTGTAACAAGTGGACTATGTTTCTTTGGGGCAACCTTTGGAGTGGGAGTCTATTCTGAAATTGAAATGATAGGCTCTTTGTGTAGCTTAATGTCAAGAGGAGCCATCATTAGTATGATAGTTGTTATTACAGTACTTCCAGCCTTTTTATTGGTGTGTGATAAACTAATTTGCAAAACCACAAAGGGCATGAGAGAAATTAGAGATTAAGGAGTGAAGGTTATGAATAAAATAAAATCTAAATTAATTGCAGGAGGCTTATTGGTTAGTTTTCTTGCCTATACATCTCCAGTACTTGCTTATGCGAAAGATGAAACAGTTTATAGTAAAATAAATACAGAAGGAGAAACTTATAAAACCATAGTTAGCATACAATTGGAAGATGGAACACAAACACAGGAGGAAACAGACAAAGACTTACCAATTACTTGTGATATAAAATACACTTTAAATGGAAAAGAAATGTCAGTAGAAGAATTGGCAGGGAAAAGTGGTAAGGTTACTATAGAAATTACTTACACTAATCATGAAAAACATGTAGTAGCAATTAATGGAGTTAATACAACTTTGTATACGCCATTTGCAGTGGCAACAGGAGTAATTATTAATAATGAAAACAATAAAAATATTACAGTAAGCAAAGGAAGAGTTATTAATGATGGAACAAAAACAATTGTAGTTGGTATGGCAATGCCAGGGATACAAGAAAGTCTAGGTCTTTCAAAAGTGAATTTACCAGATAGTGTTAAGATTACCATGGAAACAACAAACTTTGAATTGGGCAATATCTTTACAATTGCTACTCCTAAACTATTAGAAGAGGACGACCAAAAGTTGTTGGAAGAGATAGAGGAAATCTATAGTAAGGTAAATACATTGCAAAGTTCTAGTAATCAAATAGAAGAAGGAGCAAATGAACTAAAAGAAGGAACAACTACGTATTATGAAAAATCACAAGAATTTAATAAAGCAATGAACCAAGTACAAAAAGGTGCTAATAGTGCTAATACAGAGTATTCAAAATTAAATCAGGGAATTGCTACTTTAAGTGCTAACAGTGGAGTGTTAAATAATGGAGCAAAACAAATAAGCGAAGGAATGACAGCTGTACAAAGTGGGTTACAAACCATTAGTACAAAACTAGAACAATTAGAAGCAGGGAGTCAAAGTGTTGCAACAGGTGTCAAACAAGTTGAGCAAGGAGTAACTGTTGCGCAAAATGCAGCAAAAGATGTAACAACAAAAGTCTTAACAGCAAAAGCAACTTTACAAGCAACGATCCAAGCAAATGAGCAAGCAATTAAGGATACAACAGATGTAGACAAAATTGCCATGCTACAAGCTAATAATGAAGCATTAAAACAAAGCTTACAAGCTTTAGAAAGTTTATCAATAGATGACACAACTAGCAGTTTAGCTATTTTAAATGGTTCACTTACACAAGTAAAAACAGGAATAGAGGGAAATGGAACAGCTCAAAATCCAGGTTTGACTGTTGGTGCACAAACAGTAAGTCAAGGAATTTCACAAATCAAAAAAGATGGTATAGATATATTAGCCTCTCAATCTACAAAATTAGTTAATGGAAGTAAAGAATTATATAATGGAACAAAAACTTTAAAGCAAGGAACAACTGCGTTAGAAAATGGTTCTTCTCAAATGCAAGCAGGCTTGTCTAGTTTACAAAGCGGAACTACACAGCTATTACAAGCTAACAATCAATTAACAGATGGTGCTAAAACATTGAAAACAGGTGCTACAACACTTGCAAATGGAATTCATACTTTTAATGAAGAAGGAATTAGACCTATTTGCAATTATATCAATGGAGATTTAAGAAACTTAACCAATAGAGCAGAAAAATTAATAGAGTTGTCAGAAGATTACCAAAGCTTTATGAATCCAGAAGAAGAGGAAAATGGAGAAGTAAAATTTATCATTATGTCAGATAGTATTAAGAAAGAAAAAGAAGGAAAAAAAGAAGGAGAATAGAAATAATAAATAGGGATAAAATATGGAGTAAAGAATAGGAGCAGAGATATGGAATATTTAGGAAAAATATTGAAAAAAACAGGTTGGAGTTCAATTATAACTTCTACAGTATTTGCGATTATTGGGATTGTAATAATTACAAGCCCAGAAGCAATTATTACAATTATATCTACTATTTTAGGACTTACCTTAATAGCATTTGGTGGCTATAAAGGACTAGAGTATCTTAAGAATAAAGGAAGTAATTCATATAGCTATGACTTAGCTTATGGAATTATAGCGATTATCTTAGGTATTGTAGCTATGGTATATCATCAAGAAATAGGAACGATTTTTAGAATTTTAATTGGACTATGGATTATTTATAGTAGTGTTATTCGAGCAACTCTATCTTTACAATTAAGAAGTACAAAGTCTAAAGTATGGATTTATAGCTTAATTATAGCTTTAGTGATGCTTGCTTGTGGTATTTATACAATTAGTAATGCAGGTACTATTGTAGTAGCAGTAGGAATTGTAGTTTTAATTTATTCAATTTTGGACATTATAGAGGGAATTATATTCTTAAATAATTTAAAAAAGATTGTGTAAATTGAAAATAGGTTTGTATTTAGAATATGAACAAAGTATAATATAAAGAAATAATCACATAAAATAAACTCTTTTCATAGAATATAGCAAATGAAAGGAGTTTATTTTTATGGATTATGAAATTATGATGAACGGAAATGTAAAAATTGGTACATATGCTCCAGATTTTGAAGCAGAAACGACAATGGGTAAGATAGAATTAAATCAGTATAAAGGAAAATGGGTTATACTATTTTCACATCCAGGAGATTTTACCCCCGTATAGTCTTTCAATTTGGGGAAATATGAAAAAAGCCTGATATTGCCTTGATTTTTCTATATGGATAAGTTAGTCAAATTTAAAATAAAAATGGCACAAAATCGATTGTGGAGCGATTGATTTAGAAAGAAATGATAAGGAACATAGTTATGTAAACAAAAAACATAGACTTTTCAACAAAAATATGTTAAAATTAACAGTGTATTAAAGGAGGAATATCATGGATATTGATAGTATTGTTGTAGACATTTGTACAAAAGAAGTAGAAACGAAAAGGACAAACAGCAATCCACTATGTATTTTAATAGGAGGTTTACCTGGTTCAGGAAAAACAAATTTAGTAGAACAAATAAAGCAAGAATATCAAGATAGAGAATTTGTTGTTATAGATACAGATGATTATAGAAAATTACATCCGGATTATGAAGAATTGAAGCGAACACCAGAAAAGGCAATAGCAGAAACAAGTAAATTTTCAAATGCAATTGAAGTTGAACTAATAAGAATGGCTATAGAAAGGCATTGCGATATTATAAGTGTAACAACTTTAAGAGCGACAGATGCAATAAATACTATTTTGTATGAGCCAGCAATTAAACAAGGTTATAGAATGGAAGCATGCATTATGTCTGTTCCAATTAGAGAAAGTGGATTATCTGCTCAAAGTAGATATGAAATACAAATAAGTGAGGGAGAGTGTCCAAGATTTACTCCTATGGATTTCATAGAAAGTTCTTCTAAAGGAATACAAGCTACAATAAAAATGCTTCAAGGAAAAGAAGATAAACCACTAATTCGAGTATATAAAAGAGGAATAGGACAAGCTTCTATGCCAATAGAAGTGTACAATAGTGCAGACAATGAAACTATGTATAGATGTGCATTAGAGGCATTTCTAAATCATGCTAATTCTTTAAATAAAGATGTAGCAAATGAGCAATTACAAAAAATTTATAAGGCTAAAAGAAAGAGAAATGCTAGTGCTATTGAATATTCTTCAATAGAAAGATTAAAAGAGTTATTTGGAATAATAGAAGAAAAAGAAAAATAAAGGAGCAATTATCAATGTCATCAGATTTTATCTTGAGTAAAGAAAATGAAAAAGAACTAAAAGAATATTTAAAGCAAATAATAGACTTAGGAATAAAATTTAAACTACAGGAAAATTTTAAGGAAAAGGCTATTTCAGATGAATTAAAACAGGAACTATTTGAAATGCCAATCAATTCAAATAAAATGAGTGATATTATTAAACTAGTAGAAAAAGAAATTATTCCATATTGTTCTAATTTTGGAAGCACGAAATTTATGGGATTCCCAGATGCAGGAAATTCAATTGCAGCTATAAGTGGAGCAGTGTTATCAGATTTCTTACAACAGAATTTAATCAATTCGAGTTTTTGTGCACCAATTGCCACTTATATAGAAATTGCAGTTATACAATGGATTAGAGAAGTTGTTGGCTACAAGAATATAAAGGTTAATAATGTAGGAGATATAGGAGGCATTATTACTTATGGAGGAACAGGTAGTAATACAATTGCTATGCTATTGGCTAGAGAAAATCATAGAAAAAATACAATGCATACAGGAGTAACAAATCCAGAAGACTATAAAGTTATAGTACCAAAAGGTATTGGGCATTATAGTATAAAGAGTAGTTTGATGTGGATTGGCTGTGGAGATAATGTTATTGAAGTTCTAACACAAAATTACAAATACGATTTGAATGAATTAAAAAAAGCTTTACAAGAAAATAAAGGAAAAGTAATGTGCGTAGTTGCATATGCAGGTGATAGTAGAAGCATGACTATTGATAATTTTAATGAAATTTATAAAATAGTAAAGAAAATTGATAAAAATATTTGGTTACATGCAGATGCTTGTCATGGATTTTCATTAGGATTTAGTGAAAAATTAAAATCAAAGATCTCAAGAATTGAATTATTTGACAGTATTTCTACTGACCCACATAAAGTATTAGCCGTACCATATACAATCAGTACACTATTAGTAAAAGAACCTAAAAATTTAATTAATATAGCCACTACATCTGATTTGATTATGCAAGAGAACCTAGCATTTGGACAAATAACTCCTTTTATAGGCTCAAAAAGTTGGATGTCATTAAAAGTATGGTTTGCTTTTCAAGATATGGGAAAAGAAGAGATAGGCAAAATGATAGACAGACGATGTGCAATGGCTAAGTATTTAAAAGAAAAATTAGAACAAAGAAAAGAGTATGTAGTTTTAAATAATGTTGACATAAATTCTGTGATGTTTATGTATGTAAAAGATAAGAATAATATACAAATGCAAGTAAGCCCAATTAATGAAATTAACAAAAAAATAAAGAAAAAAATGGATGCAGATGGAAAGTACTTTTTACACCAATTTTCAATAAATGATGATAATAAAAAAATTACTAATAAAGATACAAAAGTATATCCATTAAGATATATGTCTGGAAATGATAACATAACGAAAGATGATATAGATAACTTATTAATCTATCTTGATAAAATTATAGCAGATATAGGAGATGAGTAATGTGCAAAATGACATACCTGATATAGGTAGAGAATATATTGAATTTTTGAAAGAAAAGAAACAAGCTACTTCATCAAATATTTTAATGTATGGCTCAACTGTTTATGGAATGGTTAGTCATGATTTAGATATTTCATTTATTGTTAGAAGCTTTAATCAAGAAGAATATGAAAAAATAAGAGAGAGAACAATAGAATTTCAAACAAGCCATAATATGGAACTAGACCAAGAAGTACCATATTCTAGTAAATTAGTCTATACTGATAGTGATGTTGAATTTATGCTAAAGAACACACCATTTCAAAGAGTAAATGGAATATATGTTATATCGCCAATAGAAAAAACACCAGAGTTTTTAAGCTCAAAGGAAATGAAATACAGATTGCTATTAAATATTTTAACAACACGTTCAATATTATTACAAGGAGACAAAGCAAAAATTGAAGCATATAAGCAAAAAGCATGGGATTTATTGGTTCAAGTTATTATATCTTATAATCAACTATCAGAAATTGATATAGACCATTTTTTGAAATTATTATACAGAGATGAAAAGTCCAATCAAGAAGGAGAAATGTTTTTAGGCTATAAAACTAATATTAGGCAAAAACAATTAGATTTAGAAGAAGATTGTGAAAGAACATTAGAGAGATTAGCTAAAGAAGGAAAAATAAAAAAGCAATCATCAAGAAAATTTAGTATTAATGAACAATGGGAGAGATAAAGTGGATTTAATAGAATGTTTAAAGAAAAATGGTATGTATATACCAAATTATAATGAAGCATCTATTGTAGATTTAATGAAAATTATTTACAGATATTGTGGTTATCTTGAAAATATAGAAAACAATAATATGAACATCGAAAAATATGTAAAAAATGAAAAGCACATATTGCTTATATTGATAGATGGAATGGGAAGCAATTTAGTAGACTCTTTGTCAGATAGCATGATACTAAAGCAAAAGAAGGTTAAGGACTTACAAACAGTTTGCCCAACTACTACAGGGTGTGTACTAACTTCAATAGCGACAGCAAAAGCACCAGCAATTCATGGAATGATTGGTTGGTATAATTACAATAGAGATAAAAATATAAGTTACTACCCTTTATTATTCAAGGAGAGAAAGACAGGGACAGATTTGAAGGAATTTGGAATAAAAGAAAAATATATATATTTATATGATTCTGTAATGAATAAATTAAATAGAAGGACAACAGCATTCTTACCTGATTCGATTGCAAATAGTACTTTTTCGCAATTTATGTTGAATAAAAATAGAATAGAGTATGAAAGCTTAGAAGATGCTTTTGAAAAAGTAACTAACAACATAAAAGAAAATATAAATATACCAACTTTTACATATCTATATTTACCACATGTAGACAAATTATCACATTATAATGGTGTGAATAGTAGTGAGGTAAAAGCCTTTTTAGAGGGTTTGGAATATGAGATAAGGAGATTAAAAGAAGATAACATAGAAAATTTAGAAATAGTTATTACTGCAGATCATGGTCAAATAGACGTTAATCAAGAGATAACAATGGATTTTAATAAATATGAAAATTATTTTTATGCTTTGCCAGGAATTGATTTTGGAACAGCAACTTACTATGTAAAAAAGGATAAAGAAGAAAAGTTTTTAACAGAATTTAAAGAAGATTATAAAGATGAGATGTATATTTTTAGAACAGAAGAATATATAAAAAATGACATATTTGGTAGCAAAGAAGTATCAAGATATATGGCATCTAACTTAGGAGAATTTATTAGCTTTTGCAAGAGAGGTGCTTATTTTGTTAATACAATAGAAAATGAGAATGACTATATAGGAAAGATTAAAGGTTCACATTCAGGCTTTAGTAAAGAAGAAATAATGATACCTTTAATTATAATAAACTGACTTGGACAAGCTTTATATATCAATAAAGTTTTAGAAAAGACTTGAACTTTAATTTAAGCAGAGTTAACATCACACACATAGTTAGGAGATGATGTTAAAAATGGAAGATGAAAGTATGCTAAAAGTAATATTTGAAACAAGAGAAAAAGAATTAGCACTCATAAATAAAGAGGATAAACGCTTTATGAAAGAACACAATATTAGTAGAAGTAAAAAGAGATATTACTTAGGACAAGAATTGAAAAAGATTCCATATAATCTCAAGTGGTTAAAAGCAAGTATTGAAAAACTGTTAGACGATTATATAGAAACTATTAATCCAGAAACTTCATATTTTTGTGAAAAATATTATATGGCAGGTCTAAAAGATGGAATAAGGTTAAGAGAAGAATTAAAGTAGATTTCTAAAAAACAAATATAAATTTTATTATTTATATTTGTTTTTTGGGCAAAAGATGAGATATCTATTTGATATCGTGAGAAAATGAGAGATATCTCGCTAAAAGTTACACTTTTAGGCAGTTTGTAGGAGTGGAGTGGTCTCCCTGATCCTGCAAATTGCCAGAAGGCAATTTGATTCCTAAAAGTAGGAGCAAGAAAGGTTAAAATAATTGAAAGAGAAAATGAAGAAAGAAAAGTTAATTACAGTTGTAGTTAGAATATCAAAAGAGAAAAAAGAAGAAATTACAAAAGCAGCAGCTACACAAGGAATATGTGAAGTAGATGTCATTAGAAATGGAATAGAAAAAGAATTAAATTTACAAAGGTATAAGGACAATTTAGACTTTATTATAAAAGAACTTGATAGAATGATAGAAGCAAAATTGGATCCTTTTATTAAGAGTCAAAGAAAAATTAATGCAAAATATTTGAGAACTAGTGCTATTAATACATATTTACAAGGTGAAGTTCTAGATAGATTATTCGGAGATGATTTGCATAGAATTTTTGTAGAGATGTTATCAAATGCAAGAGAAAAAGCTAATTGCTACATAAATCATGACACTGAAGGGATGGATAAAAAAGATTTATATGATTTTTATGAAATAGGAGAATTATATAGGGATGAGTATAGAAATGAATGACTTTGAGTTGTGTTTCTGATGATAAAAGTGTTATAATGCTTATAGATAAATAGTAAGTTATCGTTAAGATTAAGATTGATAATAATGGAAATGTTATTACTAATAATATACTTGTAACAATAGATTGTATGATATAATTATCCGCTAGTTATACTGGTGGATAATTATATTTTAACAATTTTATCTAAAAGTGAAAGGAATTGTTATAAAAAAACATCTAATTATTATAGTTGAGTTTGCAAACGAAATTAGAAAGGTATTTTACTATGGAGGAATTAGTAAAGAAAGC
>JAAWNJ010000133.1 GCA_022798895.1 Clostridia bacterium
ATTCAAAGATATAAAGGTCTTGGAGAAATGAACCCAGAACAATTATGGGAAACAACAATGGATCCAGAAAGACGTATTTTAGTAAAAGTAACTATGGATGATGCTATGAAAGCAGATGAGATATTTACTCTACTTATGGGGGATGAAATTGAACCAAGAAGAAAATTCATTGAAGCAAATGCGAAATATGTAAAAAATCTAGATGTATAATTAATAGCAGGTAAGGAAAATCCTTACCTGCTATTATCGAATAAAGCTAATATTAATCTTCAGCTAAAACCTATTTACCGAATTTTTAATCTAATGTACATTACTGCACAAATAAACTATGCACCCAATAAATAGATCAGTTGCTCGACTACAAATGCACACATAATAACTATATTCATCCTAAAAGGACTAATAACAATCACTAAAAAAATGCAAGAATAATCTTAACTTCGAATATAAAACCTCTATTTTCAACCATATATTATTATTCTATTTTTATTAAAATAACGAAAATAAAATCGATATAGCTTAAATACAAATTTTATATTCTCATCGCCGACCTATAATTACCTAAAGTTCTTTTAAGCAATCATAAATCTTTGCTCGAACTTTATAAAACCCATAAAAGGACCTCATAAAACTCTTATTTCAACTAATATTAACCTTATATTCTTATTATGTCATAATTCTTTTTTATTATTCAAAATTTGATTTTATTTATATGGACAAAATTTGGAAATTGTGATTTAATGAGAAAAAGAGAATGAAAGGAAATAATAAAAATGAAAATATTAATAATTTGTAGTAAAGCTTTTTATAAAGATATACCACCAATCAAAGAAAAATTAGAAGCGAAAGGACATGAAATATTTTTGCCAAACAGTTATGGTCATGAACAAGCTGAACAAGAAGCTTGGAATTTAGGAGAAAAAGAGCATGCAGAATTTAAAGCAAGAATGTTTAAGAGAAGTAAAGATGTAATTGAGAAAATGGATGCAGTTGTAACTTTAAATTTCGATAAAAATGGAAAAAAGAATTACATTGGAGGAGCGACTTTCTTAGAATTATATGAAGCATTTATGGCAGATAAAAAAATTTATTTATATAACGATATTCCAGAAGGAATGTTATATGATGAAATTTCAGGATTTTCTCCAGTAATTCTTCATGGTAATTTAGATTTAATATAACAAGAAGTCAGGAGAAAATCCTGACTTTTCTACATTACAAAAGAAAAGTAGAAGATAGGACTATGAGGCATGATGTCGAATTTTGTCACACGATTTTTCTTGACATTTTTTAGCAAAGAGAGTAATATGAAAATAGAATTTATTCAAAAAATCTTTAAATTTTACAAAATCCGATTTTTAAAATTAAGTTTCAAAAAAATTTAAATCTTTTTAGTTTCAATTTGAAAGTAAAATTAAATATTGATATAATTAAGGAGGTGAGTAAATGCCAGTTATCTCGGAATTTTGGAAATATAGAACCATTGATATAAGGAGGAAATAAAAATGTTTCATAAAATAATAAAGGTAGAGCCATTAAAAAAACAAATACTAAAAATATATTTCGAAAATGGAGAAATAAAATATTATGATATGAATAAAGCAATAAAGGAAATAGAAGCATTAGAACCTTTAAATGATGAAAACATTTTTAAGAAAGCTTTTGTAGATATTGGTGGACATGGTATAGTATGGGATAATGTAATGGATATTGCAGGTGAGGAACTATATATTAATAGTGTAGATGATATAAATCAAATTCAAAATGAATAAAATATCAATGAACTAAGAAGGAGGAAAATGGAGAATCAAAAAAGTAAATCAGTTCAAGAATGGCTTCCTGTGCAAAAGGTATTAGAAAATGGGATAATTCAATTAAAAGATACTACTTATATTAAAATAGTTAAAATCAAGCCGATTAATTTTAATTTAAAATCGGAATTAGAAAAAGAAGCAATTTTAAATTCATATCAATTATTTCTAAAAACTTGTAATTTCAATTTTCAAATATTAATTCAAAGTAATAAAGAAGACTTAAGCAAACATATTCAAGCAGTTAATCAAAATTTAATTCAAGAAGATAAAAATATCCAAGAAATTTCTAAACAATATATCCAATATATTCAAAACTTAAATCATGACAAGAAATCATCTTCTAAGAATTTTTATATTATTTTAAAATACAAAAATGAAAATAGAGAAATAACAGAATTTGAGGAATATGCAATAGAAGACTTAAACGATAAATACTTTAAAATAAAGGACTGTTTATCTAGATGTGGAAACATAGTAACAGATTTAAATAATCAAAAAGAAACTCTTTTAGTTTTATTTTCTTTTTTTAATACAAGAATTTATTTTAATCAAGTTTAAAAAATCAATTTTAGCAAGAACAAAAAGAAGGTGAGAATATTTTAAAAATACTAGATGAAATACGAAAGCAAATAATGCATATTAAACCAATACAAAAAGAAGCAGGCGATTTTCTAAGTGG
This sequence comes from Clostridia bacterium, assembly GCA_022798895.1. Classification (GTDB taxonomy): domain Bacteria; phylum Bacillota; class Clostridia; order TANB77; family CAG-508; genus CAG-273. Next base: position 2,494 of record JAAWNJ010000133.1, read on the forward strand.
AGTGATAACTCAAAAAGATGAAATTGCACCATCCTATATTAATTTAATAAATCCTAAATATATTGAAATCGATAACAATTACTATTCTACTTTAATTATTGTCAATTATTTTCGAGAACAAACAGAGCTAATTTTAAAATCTATTATTGATACCAATATTAATTTAGATATTTCTATTTTTTATGAAAAGCAAGATACTTACAAAACTATTCGAGATTTAACTTATCATATTGGGAACGTAGGAGTGGATTTGAAAACGAATAATCCTAATAGACAAGATATCGATATTGCAGCATTTACTTACAATGATGCAAAATATATCCGAAAAGAAATGCAAGTTAATAATGAAGAACTTTATTTTTTATATATTTATGTTACTACTTTTTCGACTAATGTAAAAGACTTGGAATATTTATTAAATAAATTAGAAGGAATTTTGCAAAGTAAAGGAATGCAAACGAGAAGGGCATATTTTAGGCAAGAACAGGCATTTTTAACATCTCTTCCTATTATGCATAATTCTTTAGATTTAAAACCAGCAGCTAAAAGGAATGTTTTAACTAGTGGCTTAGTTGCAACATATCCATTTATCTCCTCTGCCATTTTTGATGAAGAAGGAATTTTTGTTGGTACTAATATTTATAATAATTCGTTAGTATTTTTAGATAGATATCATTCGCAGAAATATAAAAATGCAAATATGTGCATCTTTGGAACAAGTGGAGCAGGGAAGTCATTTTATACCAAATTATTAATTTTACGAAATCGTTTGATTGGAATAGAGCAATATGTGATTGATCCAGATAGAGAATATGGTGCTTTATGTGAGGCTGTTAATGGAACTTTACTAAAATTAGGACCAAGTTCGAATACATATATTAATGTATTTGATATTAGACAAGAAAGTATTGAAGAAGAAAGTGGATATCTAGCTAATAAAATTAGTAAATTAATCGGATTTTTTAATTTAATTTTTGGTAGCTTAGATGAAGAAGAAAAAGCTATTTTGGAAGAAAAACTGATACAACTATATCAAGAAAAAGGAATTACTTTTGATGATAATACTTTGTATAAAAAGGAAGAAAATAAAGTAATCTTAAAACCAATTTTTAAAAGCACTTATGATATGCCTATTTTAGAAGAATTTTATGAATTGTTAGGAAAAGAAGAGAAAACTAAAAAATTTCAAATTAAATTAATTCCTTTTGTAAAAGGCTCTTTAAAATTCTTTAATCATTATACTAACATTGAACTTAACAATTCATTGATTGTAGCAGATGTATATGAATTAGGAGAAGAAAATTTAAAGTATGGAATGTACTTATTCATTGATTTGTTTTGGGATAAGATAAAAAAAGATAGAAATCAGAAAAAGGCAATATATCTAGATGAGATTTGGAGATTAATTGGTGTCACTTCTAACAAAGATGTAGCAAGTTTTATTTATAAAATATTTAAAACCATTAGAAAATATGGAGGAAGTAGTGTAGCAATTACACAAGATATTTCCGATTTATTTAGTTTAGAAAGTGGAACTTATGGTAAAAGTATTTTGAACAACTCAGAAATAAAAACTTTCTTTTCACTAGAGGAGGAAAATATTAAAGTGTTAGAGCAATATACAAATCTGTCAGAGAAAGAGAAAGTAGAAATAAAATCACTAAAAAGAGGAGAATGCTTGATGTTCATAGGTGCAGAACACATTTTGACAAAAATAGAAGCAGCAGATTTTGAACAGGAGATAATTCAAGGAAAAATAGCAAAATAAGGAACGAAGGAAGGAGAAAAAGAAGTAAAAAGAGGAGTAGAAAATGAAAAAGATAATGACAGCAATAGGTGATCAAAATTTAAATCACAAATTAAAACAAGAAAATACTTTTGAAATTGTAGTAGAAGATATTTCATACAAAGAAGGAATTATAGAAGTTCTAGAAAAGAAACAAATTGATTTCCTGATTTTAAGTGAGTTGCTACCAGGAGAGATAGGGATAAAAGAATTAATTGAAAAAATAAAGGAGATTAGTTCTAGCATACAAATTATCTTATTTTTAGAAAAGAAAAATCAGGAATTAGAAAATTACTTATATGCAAAAGGTATCTATTATATTTTTTATGATAATCAAGTTGAAATCTCAAAGATGATTGAAATAATAAAAGAGGAACCAAATGAGAATAAGCAGTTAAAAAAGGAATTAGAAGAATTAAAACAGCTAGTCATAGAAAAGGGAAGTAATCAAGAGAAGATAAGAGAGTTTTTGCAAAGAAAAAATGAGAAGATAAGAAATAAAAGAAGGTTAGCAATAGAAGAAGCTAAAAAAGAAGGAACCTCAAGTGAGGAGAGACAACATGAAATTATTTGTGTAAGTGGAGTAAGCGGTGTAGGAAAAAGTATATTTTCTGTGAATTTAGCCAAAGTATTTATGGAAAACAAAAATAAGATTTTAATTATTGATTTTGATGTTTTGAATAATAGCTTACATACTATTTTAGGTATTAAGAAATATCCAGAAAAGGTAGCAAGCAAAATAAAGAATAACAATTTATTAAAACCGTTGCAAATAGAAGAATTGATTATGAAAATTAATTCTAAAGTGGATCTAATTGCAGGAATTAGTTTATTGTTTGATGGACAATATCAAATTAGTAAAGTAAAGATAAAAACAATTTTATCAAAATTAAAAGAAAAATATGACGCAATTATTATTGATACTTCTTCAGAATGTTTTTTAGATTATACAAAGGAAATTATGAAAAATAGTAATGTCAATATATTTATGGTGGAACCTAATTTATTAGAAATAAAAAAAGCCAAAAAATTATTAAATATTTATATTAATCAGTGGGGAATTCCACAAAGTGATTTTCATATTCTATTCAATAAATACAATGAGAACTCAATTGATAGTTCTATTCTAAAAAATATTTTTTCTGGTTTTTCTATCTTGGGGAAACTCTCCAATAGTTCTCAATATAATTTGTTAATTGATAAAAATGATACTAAGTGTTTAAAGAAAGATTTGCAAAAAGAATATCTTAACATTTTCCAGAGGTTATTAAAAAGTGAAAGTTTAGAAAGAAAAATAGGGAGGAATTTATGGAAGAAATTTTAGAAGAAAAGAACAATACATTAGAGCAAAATAGAAATGAAGATAGGCAAGAGTTAGTAACTGCAAATGAGCAGAAGAGCTTTTTAGATACTACATTAGGAAAAGTAGTTAATACAGCAGTGGATTTAGGACTTCGTTGGGTTTTGCCTGATTTTGTGGAAAAACAAGTAATTGATGTAAAGAATAGCTTAATTAAGGGAGGTCTAAAGGAAGGAATTGATAAAGCCATTGATAGCGCAGTGGAATTAGGAAAAAGTGTAACAGGAATTTTTACTGGAAAGTTTGAAAATGTTTCACAAGCACAAAATGCAGTGAAAAATGGAGGAATTATTGATGGTATATCTGATGCTTTGGATACAGCACTTTCTTTTACAAGTAAACAAGGTTGGATACCAAGAGAAGTTACTAGCATGATTAGACAAGGAAAAAATGTTATTTTAGATAATGTAAGTAATAATATAGAAACTGAATTTGTTAGTCAGTTAAATAGTATCGAGAAATTAGGAAAATATGAAAATAATTGGAGAACTTATTATCAAGCACAAGATTTTGCAGGAATGGAAAGAGAATATCAAAAAATAAAAGATAGACTAAAAGAAGTTTTGCCAATAGAACAAACATTAAAACAAGCACGAGAAATAGAAAATCTCCATTTATTAATAAAAAATAATGGACAAAATTTTAATTTAACACAAGAACAATTAGCATTAGCGGGTATTTTAACTAAATAATAGAATGTTTTGCATAAAAAAGAGATATACCCAATATTAAATTGCTATTTAAATTATTTTTAATTTAAATAAATTTTAATTCTAATGAAATATTCTATTTCATTTTAGGTGCTTATGATGACTTTTTTATCATTTAGATATTTATATTTCATAATGGTAACGTTGTTTAGGTAATTACATATCATACTTGAAATATTATTTAGGTAGTCATATTTTGTATTCCAATTTAAGAGATAAAAAATAGTCAAAATAAGTTTTTAATTCAAAATAAAAAGTAGGGAAAATACTTGATTTTTCTTACTTTTTTTCTTGTTTTTTGCTTGCATATTTTTTTCTAGTTTAGTATAATACAAATGGAATAAAAATAGGGAAAGTAATGCTCCAAAAGCAGGAATTTCCTAAGAAGAAAGGACAGAAACAATGGACGAAAATAACGAAAAAAGAAACGACGGAAAAATTATAGAGCGTGACATTGAAAAAGAAATGAGAACAGCCTATATTGATTATGCTATGAGCGTTATTGTAGCAAGAGCACTACCAGATGTAAGAGATGGTTTAAAGCCAGTGCACAGAAGAATTCTATATGCTATGCATGAAGATGGAATTACTTCTGATAAGCCATATAGGAAGTGTGCCAATACAGTGGGTTCTGTTTTGGGTAGATATCATCCACATGGAGATGCTTCTGTATATGATGCTATGGTTAGATTAGCACAAGATTTTACACAAAGATATCCTTTAATTGATGGTCATGGTAACTTTGGTTCAATTGACGGCGACCCAGCAGCTGCTATGAGATACACAGAAGCAAGAATGGCTAAAATTGCAGAAACAATGCTTGCTGATATAGAGAAAAATACAGTAGATTTTATGCCAAACTACGATGATCGTTTACAAGAGCCAACTGTGCTTCCATCTAAGATACCAACATTATTAATTAATGGTTCTTCAGGAATTGCGGTAGGAATGGCAACCAATATTCCACCACATAATTTAACTGAAATTATTGATGGCATTATCAAAATCATTGATGAAGATGATGTAACAGATGAACAATTGATGGAAGTAATAAAAGGACCAGACTTCCCAACAGAAGGGCTTATCTTAGGTATAGAAGGTATTAAACAAGCCTATACTACAGGAAGAGGAAAGATTACTGTTCGTGGTGAGTGTGAAATTGAGGAAATGAGCAATAATAAGCAAAGAATTATTGTCAATTCACTTCCATACCAAGTAAATAAGGCAAAGCTAATTGAAAACATGGCTAACTTAGTAAAAGAAAAAAGAGTTGAAGGAATTTCAGAAATTAGAGATGAATCAGATAGAGAATCAAAAGTAAGAATTGTTATTGAATTAAAAAGAGATGCCAATGCACAAGTTATTTTAAATCAATTATATAAACATACACAATTACAAGATACTTTTGGTATCATTACGCTTGCCTTAGTAAATGGTGAACCAAAGATTTTAACACTAAGACAATGCCTAGATCATTATATAGACCATAGAAAAACAGTTATTCTTCGTAGAACTCAATTTGAATTAGATAAAGCATTAGCTAGAGCACATATTTTAGAAGGATTAAAAATTGCATTAGATAATATTGATGAAGTAATTGAAATTATTCGTAATTCTTATGATGACGCAAAAGAAAAACTAATGGAAAGATTTAAACTTTCTGAAATTCAGGCGCAATCTATTCTAGATATGAGATTAAAAACATTATCAGGCTTGCAAAGAGAGAAAATTGATGAAGAATATAACGAATTAATGAAATTGATTGCACATTTAAGAGAAATCTTATCTAGTGAAAAATTACTTTATGATGTTATCAAAGAAGAATTGCTAGAAGTTAAGCAAAAATATGGTAATGAAAGATTAACGAAGATTGTTGCTGCAGAAGGCGAAATAGATATTGAAGATTTAGTGAAAGAGGAGCAAACTGTTATTACTTTAACACATTTTGGATATGTAAAAAGAATGCCAGTAGATACATATAAGAGCCAAAATCGTGGTGGTAAAGGAATTACAGGCTTAGCAACAAGAGAGAATGACTTTGTAAAACAAATCTTTACTGCATCTACTCATGATACATTATTATTCTTTAGCAACAAAGGAAAACTATATCGTTTAAGAGGATATGAAATTCCAGAAGCAGGAAGAACTGCAAAAGGTACAGCAATTGTTAACCTATTAAGATTAGACCCAGGAGAAAAGATTTCAGCTGTTATTCCAATTTCTAATTTTGCAGATGGAAAATATTTATTAATGGGAACCAAACAAGGCTTTATTAAAAAGACACCATTAAATGAATATGATTCTAGTAGAAAAACGGGTCTATTATCTATTACGTTAAGAGAAGATGATGAATTAATTGATGTTCGATTAACAGATGGACAAGACAATGTGGTTTTAGTAACTAGCCAAGGTATTTGCATTACTTTCAGTGAGAAAGATGTAAGACCAATGGGAAGAACAGCTCAAGGAGTTATAGGAATACGTTTAAATGATGATGACTTTGTTATTGGAATGGAATCTATTATTGAAGGAAATACAAATGCTACATTACTTGCTATTACTGAGAATGGATTTGGTAAGAGAACTGAATTAGAAGAATATAGAGTACAAACTAGAGGGGGAAAAGGTGTAATGACATATAAGATTACACCAAAGACAGGAAATATTGTTGGCATTCGTGTAGCAACAGATGATGAGGATGTTATGCTCATTACAGAAAATGGAACTATTATTAGACTTCGCGTAAAAGAGATTAGCATTTTAGGAAGGGCAACTCAAGGTGTTACTTTAATGAGAACGAATGAAGGCAGAGTTGTTAGTATTGAAACCATTAATCCAGAAGAAGATACAATAGAACAAGAATAAAAGTTAATGTAATAAAAAAAGTAAAGGTACTACTCTAGAAATAGGGTAGTACTTTTATTAACTTTATTGTTAAGAGAATAAAGGGGATAAATATAAGTCAAAATGAAGGCGTATTAAGAGTTCATAAATCGTATATCTTCACCAAAGAAATAACAAATATCATAATTGCCTACTAGTCTAGAAACAATTCTTTCATCATAAGTTTCAAATAGGGCTTGTAAACTTAAATTAGTAGAAATCATTGTTTTTGTTACTTTTTTAGAATTTAATAATCTAGAATTAAGAATATTAAACAATTCTACTAGCTTCATTTGGTTTGTGCCTTCTGTTCCTAAATCATCAATAACTAATAAGTCTACATTTAGCAAATGTTCATAAATATCTTTGGAACTAGTTGCCTTTCCAAAACGATAGTCAATAATGGTGTCTAACATGACAGATGCAGTTTGATAAAGGACAGTTTTTCCTTGTTTTAGTAATTCTTTAGCAATGCAGCTAGATAGAAAAGTTTTTCCTAGTCCAGTTTTGCCTGTAAATAAGAGATTTTTTTCTTCTATTTTGTCAAAGTTCTTTACAAAGTTTTGGCAAATCTTCAAAATTAATTCAATATTTTCTCTAGGAGAAATATCTGACTGATATTTTTCTGGATTAATATCAGTAGAATATAATTGGATATTAAAGTTCTCAAAATTTTGCTTCTCCAAAGAGTTCATATTAGATTTATTATATTCTATATCATAAATTTTTTGTTTTAAGCAATTACATATTTGAGTTTTTGTGCCTTGGCTAACATACCCTGTATCTTGACAATGAGTACATTCGTAATGTGGTAGAAGAGAGCTGGCTTTTACTCCTATAGATGCTAAAATGTTTTCTTTTTCTTTTTTTAGCAATAGCATTTGGTCCTGAAACTTAGCAAGTAACTCTTGGTCATTATTTAAGGTAATTTCTTTCAGAGAAGATAAAGCTAAAGTATTAATTTTTTTGTCGATATTAGCAAGTTGAGGAAATTCCTGATATAGTTTTTCTTTCTCCTTTTCAGCAACTTCTTGAGCATGCCTTCTTTTTTTATCATATTCCATTAATAAAGATTTTAAAGCAGTAGTATTCAAAATAACCTCCTAAATATTTTAAGCTTTTTTATTAGCATACAAAGCATTTAAGTTATCATAAGATCTCTGTTCATATTTTTGGAAACCAGTTTTCTTTTCAAGTTGTTTAATATCTTTATTTTTTTGCTTCATATCTGTTAAGAATTTATTTACTTGTTCAACAGTTGTGAAGCCTCTATCATGCCAATCAGAAAGTAATTTATCAAGATAATCAAAACTTGGATTTACTTTAGAAGTAGTTCTTTTTAAGGCAATTTCAATAATATCAAAAGAGTAACCAAAATCAATGAACCATTTTTCTAAATAAGCATATTCATATTGTGACAATTGTCTAGCTAAGCCCAACTTTTTAGAGACTAGACTTGCCAATTTATTTAATTTTTCCTGCTTTTCGTAATATTGGTCCAAATCATTAAATGTTTGAATTTTATTTTTAAACCAAGCATCAGCAACTGCCTGAACATAGTTTTTATGAAGAGCAGATTTATTAAAACAATAATCAAATAATGAAATCATAACTTCATCTTCAAATTGATATTTTTGGAACCAAAGTTCAATATCAGGATACCAAGTAGTAGGCATAAGACCAGAAAAATATCGGTTGTTAATATATTCAATTGTCTTTGCTTTTTTTTGACTTTCAGCAGATTTTTGAATTTGATCTGCTGATAAAGCAACCTTAGGCTTATATAACTCATGTAATTCTTTTTCTTGTAAATTAGTAATCACATAGCCTGTGTTTTTTCTAATAAGGACACCTTGATCTTCCCAGTACTTCATACCATCTTGAATGACTTTTAAAGGAAGACCTAGTTTTTTACTTAAGTCATTTACCTTAATGTCTTTGTCGTATTTTGATAGAAACAAAATATATAAATAGATTTTAATATAATCACTATTTGCTTCAGGTAAATATTCTGTGAAAAATATATCAGGCAAAGTAGTAGTTGAAAAAATAGGTAAAGTTTCATTCTGTTCTAATTTCATA
>JAAWNJ010000052.1 GCA_022798895.1 Clostridia bacterium
AGTGCTGAAACAGAAAAAATAAAATATGTGCATAATAAAATAACAAAAATGGCAGGATATAGATTAGAGGCTGATTGCAAACCAGGAAATGAAGACTTTTTAAGTACACCTTATGGTATTTTAGTAAAAGGTCAAGGTGTATGTGAAGGATATGCAAGAGCTTTTAAAACAATTTTAGACAAATTAGGTATGACTTGTATTTTAGTACAAGGTATTCATCAAACAGATGGAAGTGCAGTTGCACATATGTGGAATTATGTTCAAATAACAGAGGAAACAGTTGCAAGAAGTACTGTTAAAAATTGGTATGCAGTTGATGTAACTATGGATGACCCATACACACGTACTGTAAAAAAACCAGGTGAAGACTATAGTGATAGAGAACCAGGATGGGATGTCGTAGAAGGATTTGAAAATACAAGATATTTATTTGTTGGTGCGCAAACAATGGCAGCAGAACATGTGGCAGTAGAAAAAGTAGAAGCAGCAGGAAATTACGAATTTAAATATCCAGAATTAAAAGAAGAAGATTTGGGAATTGATACTGTTACTGAAGTAGATGGTTTAGTAGTAAAATACAAACAAGAAGGAAATGAAACAGAAGAATATAAATCAGGAGACTACTATATAAGCTATAAAGGAATGGGAAATAAGCAAGCAAGAGAACAAGGATATTATTTGTTAGCAAAATATCACGAATATAGACCAGGTGATGAAGTATGGAGAGAAGGTAAATGGGGATATTTTGATGAAGAAGCTTATGCAGGAGGATTTGTAGACAGAGGAGATTATCTATATCTTACTGTACCAAATGGTGAATATATGGAATTTGCAGTAACTAGAGTTGCACCAGATCCTTCACTTGGAATAGGAAGCTTAACTTACCAAGGTGATGAATCAGGATTAATTGCACAAAGTGGAAAACTATATAACCCAAGTGGAACATATAGAGCAAAACCATATATTAAAAAACAAGATCCAGCACCACTTGCTTCACTTTTAGTAGGAACAACTTATTCTGTAACAATTGTTTATGATGATGATTTATTATTAAAAGAAGGAGTTACTGAAGTAGGATATAAATTTGAATCTTCAGGACTAACAGGTGCTGAATGTGCTAAAGTAGCAGATTTTAAATGGGATGGAAAACGTACGATTACATTTAAATTTACACCTAGTGAGATGTTTGCAGATGATGGAGCATCTTATGCTATTTATCCAACAGGACTTATTGGAAAAAATAGTGGTAAAGAACCAATGGAAATATTATATGGTGCAGTAAACCAAATTGCATGTTCTTTTAGTATGAGAGCTGCACGTAATTGGGAACTATTTGCAAGACCAAATTTAATGGAAGATGCTGATCTTTCTCAACAAGAATGGATAACATCAGATGGAGAAAAAGTTGAAGATAGACTTAAAAATAGAATTGCACTTGTAGCAACTAAACCAACAAAAGATGACCAAGATGTTATGGAAGACAAGATTGAAGATGAATTAAAAGCAACAGACCAAACAATCTTAAAGAGTTCAACTTATAATCTTTCACTAAATGCATGTAAAAAATATGTTATACCAACAGGACACAGAGTAAGATTATCAGTAGGTTTCCCAGAAGGATATGGTCCAGAAGATGCAGGTGTTACTTTTAAAGCATATCACTTTATGAGAGATAATAAAGGAAATATAACAGGAGTAGAAGAAATTCCTTGTATCGTAACACAATATGGTTTAATTATTACTTGTGATTCATTCAGCCCATTTGCAATTGCAGCAGTAAATAGAACTGAAAACGATACAACTACAACAAAACAATTAGTTATTTCAACAGCAGCAAATGGAAAAATGGAAGCAGTAGATGAACAAGACAATAGAGAATTAAAAGCAGCAGGAAATATTTTAGATGTTGAAGAAAATGAAAGCAAAACATTTAGAGTGATACCAGATGAAGGATATGATATCGAAACACTTACTGTATGTGGTAAAGTAATGGAAATTACAAATAAAAAATCAATGGAAATTACAGTAAATTATGATGAAATTAAAGATGGAAATGTTATTATTGATGCAACTTTTGTTGCTGAAACAGTAGCACAAGCTGAAGAAGCAAAAGGAGAAACTATAGTAACTCCAAAAGCTACTCCAGCACAAATCACAATGAATAAAACATCTGTAGATACAACAATTAATGAAGCATTAGTAATTGAACCAACAGTGACTCAAACTCCAGGAACTCAAACTTACCAATGGTACAAAGATGGAAGCAAGTTAGAAGGAAAAACAAACAAAGTATTAGAAATTAAAGAGCCTGTAGCAGAAGATACAGGAAGTTATACCTTAAAAGTAACATCATCAATAGAAACTGTAAGTGAAGAAACTACAAGTGATGCAGTTGATGTAACAGTTAGAAGTTTTGAAACAACTTTGACACCAACAGATTCAAACTTAAATGTAAATGAGTTAAATAGTGGTGATGAATTTGAAGTAAATATTAATATTGGAAACTTTAAAAATATAGATAATGGTTTATATGCAATTGGAGGACAATTACAATATGATACAGATGCTTTAGAATTAGTTCGTGTAGATGGAAAAGCAGTAATAGCACAAAATGGATGGGAAGCTACTACTGAAAATGACAATACACTTAAATTTATAACAGTTGGAAATAATATTACAACTCCAGGAACAATGGGAAAAGTTAAATTTAGAGCAAAAGAATTAAATCAAGATAAAGAAGCTAGTATCAAAATGATAAATATGTGTGCAAGTGATGCTGATAAAGATATTGCTTCAAGAGACGCTGAACTAAAAGTAACTGTAAAAGAAGTAGTTCGTGCAGATTCTATTACATCAAACAAATATGTAATTGCAGATGAAATTATTTCAAGAGTAGAGCCACAAACAACGATAGCAAGCTTTAAAGGAAATGTAGAACATCAAGGAGAATTGGTATTTAAAGACAAAGAGGGAAATATAATTAATGATGAGAATACAGTTCTTGCAACAGGAATGACTTTACAAGTAGGAACAACTCTAAACTTTACGATTAGTGTAGTTCAAGATGTTAATGGAGATGGAAACGTAAGTATTACAGATTTAGCACAAATAATGTTACATCTAGTAGATACTGAAAGATTAGAAGGAGCACGTTTTAAAGCAGCTGATATTAATGGAGATGGAAAAGTTACCATTACAGATGTAGCTCAATTACAATTAATTTTAGTTGGTCGTCCAATAAAATAGAAAAATAAATAAAAAGGAGATACTATGAGAAAAATAATAGTAGGATTTAGTTTAATCATATTATTGGTTATTGGGCTTATGGGAAATGTAAGTGCAGCAAATGCAACTGTAACTTTAACTGCAAAGCCAGAAGAGGTTAGCAAAGGAAGTAAAGTGGAAATTAGTGTTAATTTATCTAATGTAAAGACTACCAAAGGTGCAGGAGCATTTATGGGGACAATTGTATATGAGGATAAAGAAAGCTTGAAATTTGAAAAGATTGAAAGCCAAAATGGTTGGTCATCAGCTTTTACGTATAATGAAGATAATGGAAAAATAGTAATCAATAAAGGAAGCGATGTTACAAAATCTGAAACAATGTTCAAAATTATTTTTACGGTAACAGACAAAGCAAAGCAAAACTTAGTAGTTACTTTAAAAGATATGACTTTTTCAGAGGGAATTGAAGACATTGAAATTCCTGATAGCAACATTCGTCTTACTGTAAAAGGAGAAAAACCAAAGCCAGAAAATAACGAAGTAATACCAGGAGGAAGTAATAATCAAAATACAAATGGAACAGGAAATTCGAATCAAGAAGATAATGTTGCACCAGGAAAATTGCCTCAAACAGGAATAAGTGATATTTTTGTAGTAGTAGGTATTGTAGGTGCTATCATAATAGCTGTTATTCTATTTACTAGAATAAGAGTGACAAATTTCAAATAGATATAAACTTAAGTAAAATAAGAATTTATGATAAAAGGAATACACTTTAGTCAAGGTGTATTCCTTTTTGTTAGGAAAATTTAGCACACTTTTTTCTTTTTGTCATAAAATGTAGTATAAACGAAGAATAAGGAGGAAAAGAGAAAATGTTGAATCGTTATAGAAGATGTTGCTGTCAAAATAACTATGACCCACAAGTAATCGAAAACATTTGCAATAATGCAGGTATTCAAGCAGAATATAGTAATTTTATGCCAAGTGCAAGTAGTAGCTGTGGATGTAACTGTGGTTGTAATTGTGGACAAAATAGTATGATGGGTGACTGTGGTTGTGGATTTGATGAAGAGCTAAGTCCATTTCCAAGTAATCCAATGCTAGCACAAAGTTATGTGCCAATTCAAGAAATGGATAAAACTTTTACACCTTGCTGTGGATTAAAAATGGGAACTATTTTCCCAGAATTAGTAAGTCCATATATGCCAGGTCAAAGTATGGCAGAAATTGAGTATTTAAAATGTGCAAATGAAATTGGGGAGGGGTGTAATAAATGTTGTTAGAAAATAGAAATTGTGGTTGTATGCAAAATAACCAACCAAATTGTGAATGTATGGGAAATAACTTAGAAAATTGCAATTGTGATTATACACCTCAAGGAATTAATGCAGCTTTTGGTTATAATACTGCAAATATGATGCAAGATGATGGATGCAGTTGTCAAATGACACCAGAACAATGCTGTGATGAAAGAAACAGAATAAGAGAAGAAATGATAGGTCAGATTAAATGCTTAAACTTTGCAGTTATTGAATTAGGTTTATATTTAGATACACATCATGATGATCAAAAAGCAATTTGTTTACACAGAGAATATACGAAGCAATTGAAGGAATTGAAAGATCAATATCAAAGAGTTTATGGACCTTTAAGCATTTATTATCCATGCAAAAAGTGGCGTTGGTTAGAAGGACCTTGGCCATGGGAAGGAGGAAATAAGTAATATGTGGACTTATAATAAAGTATTAGAATACCCTGTAAAAATTAAATGCCCTAATGCAAAACTTGCTAAATTTATTATTTCTCAATATGGAGGACCAGATGGAGAATTAGCAGCTTCCCTTCGTTATCTAAGCCAAAGATTTGGAATGCCAGACCAAGTATCAAAAGCTATTTTAAATGATATTGGTACAGAAGAATTAGCCCATTTAGAAATGGTTGGAAGTATTGTACACCAATTAACAGATGGATTAAGTGCAGAAGAAATGAAAGCAGCAGGATTAGGTGCTTACTATACAGACCACGGTGTTGGAGTATATCCACAAGCTGCTGCAGGATGGCCATTTAGTGCATCTGTATTAGCAGTGAAAGGTGATCCAATTGCTGATTTACAAGAAGATTTAGCTGCTGAACAAAAAGCAAGAGCAACTTATGAAAAATTAATTGATTTATGTGCAGATGACCCAGATGTTGTAGATCCACTTCGTTTCTTAAGAGAAAGAGAAGTAGTTCACTTCCAAAGATTTGGAGAAGCTTTAAGAGGAGTACAAGATAAACTTGCAGAAAAAAGATTTTTCATGAATGACAATCATTGTATGAATAACAACATGATGCAAAATAATATGTCAAACAATGACTGCGGTTGTGGAAAATAGAAAAATGTGGTATAATAGAGACAGCTCTTTATTAGTTACTTCAAGACATCTGTGAGAAAACTGTAGAGAGAAATCAATATTTCTGGAGGTAAAAGAGACATGGTCAAGATGCAAACTGAAACTATCAAGAAAATCCAAGTGGATACTCAGAGGATGAACGATGGACACATTCGGACAAAGACGGCTATGCTTTTCGAAAGTGGAAGATGGTATGCTACTAGCATTTGGGGATTTGATCAGAGATTTGAAAAATTCGCTATAGGCGATCAAATCCTGGCTACTATCGCTGGTGAGAGTATTCTTCAAGTGCAGGAAGCTTGACCAACAAAAGGAAGGAAGGGAACAATGTTCCTTTCTTTCTTTTCTGTTTATAAATTATAAAAAAAGATTGAAACTTACATAAAAAACAAGAAAAAGGCTTCTAGCATTTTGATGTGCTAGAAGTTTTTTGGTCAATGAAAAGATCAGAAAAATTTAAAAAATTGGAAAAATAAAAATAAAAAAATGAGACATAATAAATAGTGAAAATAGAACAGTTAAACTATTTTTATATTCTAGTCAATTACACATTAAATGTGTAATTGACGTAGAAAATAATTATGCGAAATGTTACAAATTCTTAGTAACTTGTTATTTAGAATTTGTTAATTCGTATTTTTAAAATCAAATTTGGAAAGGAGTTAAAAAGATGAAAAAATTATTTTCTATTTTTACAATTTTAATCTTATTTTTTACTTTACTTTCTGTTTATTCTGTTAGCTCAGCAGCAACACTTGATAATGTTCGTGCAGAAGTAAGTAAAGCCAAAATAGCACCTGGAGAAGAAGTGAATTTAACAGTTAGCTTTGGAAAAGATTTAGGAGCATATACTGTTAATGCTACTTATGATGATGCTATTTTTGAATATGTCCGCTCAGAAGGTGGAACAGCTAATGACACAGGAGATAAAGTAATTCTTACTTATCATGATACAACAGGAGGAACTAACCCAAGAACAAATGCAGTAATTACCTTTAAAGCAAAAGCAGGATTAACTACTAGCAATCCAACAGATTTTTCTGTTACTTTGTCAGGTATGACAAATAATGATGCTTCAGAAACTTATGATGATATAACTACACCAATTATTAAAGATATATTAGTAGAACCAAACTACGTAAACTATACTTTAAGCTTAGACTATACAGGAGTTATTAAAAGGGATAAAGCTAAAGAGATGAAATTAACTACAGCTTCTACTATGGGAAAAAATTATGACCACGTTAGATTAATTGCAGAAATAACTGCAAAACCAGAAACAAATGCCACAGCGAAATTACTTGCTACAGATAATAGCGGAGCAGAAATTGATTTGCTTCAAAGTGGATGGGGAGAAGCTGATGGATATGCCATTGGTGGAAAAGATGTAAAACAGGAATTACTATTAAGAGGAGAATTTAATACAGACGGAAAATATACTATCAATATCAAATTAATCGATAGAGATAATTCAGATGCAGTGATAGCTGATAAAAGCTTTGATATTACAGTAGGAGAAAAAGTAGCAGAAAAGCCAACAACAAATACAAAGCCAAGTACAGATGAAAAATTACCAACAACTTATCCACAAACAGGTATGACTCAATATGTATATATTTTATTAGCAGTTCTTGCATTATTAGTATTATATTTTGTTTTAAGAAATCATAGACCAGCAAAACGCTATAAACTATAGAAATAGGTAAAAGTACAAATGAACAAAGTATTAAGATGGTTAATACTCATCATTCTTTTTCTGATTTTACTTTTTATGTTAAGAGGAATTTCTTTAGAAGCACAGATTAAAACAGGAAAAGATACTCAAAATATACAAGAAGAAACACACATAGAAGAAGATAAGGAAAAAGTAAAAAACAAAACTAAGGTAGTAGCAACGCAATATAAGGGTCACAAAGTAGCTGCTAATTTGCAAATTGAAAAACTAAAAATAGATACTTGTGTTTTAGAAGACTATACAAAAAATGCAATGGAAATTTGTGTGACGAAATTTTTTGGACCAAATCCAAATGAAATAGGAAATTTTTGTATTACAGGTCATAACTATATTACAAAGAATATGTTTGGATATTTATATACTTTAAAAAATGGAGATATTCTTACCTTAACAGACAATGAAAATGGAACTATAAAATATGAAATTTATGATAAATATAAAGTAAAACCAAATCAAACGTATGGACTATCACAAAGAACAAATGGGAAAAGAGAAGTAACTTTAATTACTTGTTGTAATTATTCTAATGAAAGATTAATTATTAAAGCAAGAGAAGTTTAGTGGAAAAGGGTCTGGTTCTGCTTTCAAAGTTTCCTTGGAAAGCAGAACCGGCCCCTTTTCCACTCTTTATACTTCAACTTTTCAATTGAATAATTGCATGTAATCTATTATCTTGTGCATTTTTCATTACAACAATGTGAGTATTTTCATCTTTTACATAAAAACAATTCACTCTTTCTCCTAGTTTAGCTCCATTTTTATACATAATTTCAAATTCATTACAATTTTCATTTTGATAAACTTCTTTAGGTAAAGCTTCAATAGCATAATCTAAATAACATAAATTATGCATATGTTGGTTCATATCAATATCTCTTCGAGAGACTGTAAAGGTATAGCAAGGTTCCATAGTATCTATAACTTCAGGTTCTCTTAACTTAGCAATTTCTACTTCTTCAAAAACATTTTTATTTTCTTCAGGAGAATAGCAACCAATAATTTCAGAAGTAATTTTTGTAATTCTTCCTGTTTGGGTGTCTACTAAACTCCATTTGGTAGAGGCAATGCCAATTAATTTATGATTTTCATCATACATTTCAAAATCACGATATGTCAAACATTTATTAGCACTTTTTGCCCAAGTCTTTATTATAACAGGAGTGTTATAGGGAACTCTTTTGAAGATTTGAACTTTCCAATGTAGTAACACCCAAGAAAGATGTGTTTCATTTATTTGATTAATACCAAATCCTGCTACTTCTGAATGACTACAAGCAACATTTTCTAACAAATTTAAAAAGCCTTCATTTGTTAATAAACCAAGAGCGGCAACATCCTTTACTTCTACATAACATTTTTTCTCATATATACTCATTTTTGGTCTTCCTCCATCATTTTTTCCATAACGCTATATATATCAGGAAATTCTTTTTTGACATTAATGATATGGAAATCCTTACTACTAACTAAAGCGTGCGTAGTGGTTCCAGTACAAATTGGTTTTTCTTCATTTGCCAGAAAAACTTCATAATAAAATTCTATTTTAACACCAGACAATTTGCTAACAGTAGATGTTACAATCAATTCATCTTCATAATGAGCAGGTTTTTTATACTTACACGAAAGTTCTACTAAAGGTGTCATAACGCCAGCTTGTTCCATTTTAGAATAAGGAAATCCAGCTTGTTTTGCTAAATCTGTTCTAGCAAGTTCAAACCAAATTGGATAAACACTATGATGTGCAATTCCCATTTGGTCTGTTTCGGCATATCTTACAATTACTTTACTTTTTGATATCATATATATTTCACTTCCTTAAAATGGAATTATATCAAAAAAATGAAAAATGTCAATTAGTAGTTGACTGAGGGAGAAAAATGGCATAAAATGAGGTGGAAAATATGTTTAAGATAAAGGAGTAGAGACTATCTTAAAAGGTAGCAATCTTAAATAGAAAAATGAATTTAGAAAAATGTAATATATGTCCTAGAAATTGTAAGATAGATAGAACAAAAGGGAAAATACGGTTATTGTAAATGTAATGATAAAGTTAAAATAGCATTGGCTTCTATACACTATTATGAAGAGCCTTGCATTAGTGGTAAAAATGGTTCGGGTACAGTGTTTTTTAGCAATTGTAATTTGAACTGCATTTATTGTCAAAATTATGAAATTAGTCAGCAAGGAAAGGGAAGAGAAGTTTCAATAAGGCAATTAGCACAAATATTTTTAAAACAACAAGAAAAACAAGCCAATAATATTAATTTAGTAACTCCTACCATGTATGCTAAGCAAATAAAGGAAGCATTAATGATAGCAAAAAAAGAGGGACTTTCCATTCCAGTTGTCTATAACACAAATGGATATGAAAGTGTGGAGACATTAAAAGAGCTAGAGGGGTTGATTGATATTTATTTACCAGATTTAAAATATTATTCTAATGAATTAAGTAAAAAATATTCTAAAGTAGATCAATATTTTGAAGTAGCAACAAAGGCAATTCAAGAAATGGATAGACAAGTAGGAAAGCCAATTTTTGATGAAAATGGAATGATACAAAAGGGAGTCATAATTAGACATTTGGTTTTACCAAATCATTTGCAAAACACCAAACATATTTTAAAATGGATTAAGGAGAACATGCCAGAAGGAACTTATGTGAGTGTAATGGCTCAATATTTCCCAACATACCAAGCGAAGCAAGATGAAAGTATTAATAGAAAGTTGACGAAAAAAGAATATCAAGAGATTGAAAATTATTTGTATACGTTAAACTTGGAAAATGGCTATATGCAGGAATTAGGAGAGCATGAAGAAGAATATGTACCTAATTTTGATTTATCAATTGAAAATTAAATGGTACACAGAAATAACTAAAAAAAGAGGTTGAAAAAGGTTTCAGAGAATGATAGACTAATAAAGAAAAAGTAAAATAGGAGGAAATAAATATGACACAAGCGGATCAAAATTTTATCAATACTTGTAAAGAAATATTAGAAAATGGATATTCTTCAGAAGGAACAAATGTTAGAACAAAATGGCAAGATGGAGAAGAAGCAAATTATATTTCTATTGTAG
The DNA here is from genome assembly GCA_022798895.1 of Clostridia bacterium. GTDB lineage: Bacteria > Bacillota > Clostridia > TANB77 > CAG-508 > CAG-273. The sequence goes on from JAAWNJ010000052.1 coordinate 10,435, forward strand.
GAGTAAGTAATAAATATGATGTGGAAAAAGAATTTCCAATGATTACTTTAAGAAATAATACAAAAACTGTTATGAATGCTATAGATGAAATATTGTGGATTTGGCAGAAAAAATCAAATAATGTTCATGAATTAAATTCTCATATTTGGGATCAATGGGCAGATGAAAATGGAACTATTGGAAAAGCATATGGATATCAATTAGGAAAAAAATATTCTTTTAAAACCAAAGATGGTATGAAAGAAATGGATCAAGTAGACTATTTGTTATATTTGTTAAATAATGACCAAGCTAGTAGAAGAATGATGACAAATCTTTTTAATCATGAAGAATTAAAAGATATGAACCTAGAACCATGTGCTTTTGGAACACAATGGTTAGTAAAAGAAGGAAAATTACATTTGATTTTAAATCAACGTTCACAAGACATGCTTACAGCAAATGGATGGAATACTATGCAATATGCAGCTTTGCAATGTATGTTTGCACAATGTGCAGGACTAGGAGTAGGAACATTAACTCACAATATTGGAGATTGTCATATTTATGATAGACATATTCCATTAGTAAAACAGTTAATAGAAGCAAAACCAATGGAGGTATGCCCTAAATTAAAAATTAACAATCCTACTAGAAACTTTTATGAATTTAAAGTGGAAGACTTTATAGTAGAAGGATATGATTATAATAAAGAAATCAATTTAGGAAGAATACCAGTAGCTATATAAAAGGGAGAAAAATATGTTAAGTATTATTGTAGCTGTTGCAGAAAATAATGTAATAGGAAAAGATAA
>JAAWNJ010000053.1 GCA_022798895.1 Clostridia bacterium
AAATTGTTTGGTGTAAATTAAATACTCTTTCTTTTAAAAAGTGCTATTTTTAGGACTTTTATTTCTTATGGACTTTTTACTATATTATTTTTCAACCTTGCTCCTTCCACTAATTATTAATAAAAATATACAAAATAACCAACCATCAAAGCCAAACGTTATGATACAGATTGACTTAGAACTAATAAGTTATATTTGTTCTTGAGTATTAGAAGTAAACACCCTACTAATCCTATCACAAACACTTCTAATCACTTCAATAAAATTTTCAGGTTCTTTTAATACTTTCATCTGTCTACCATATTTAAAATTACTCTCATGTGTTGGTTTATAACAAAACACTTCTTCTGGCAAGCCTATCATTTTTCCATTATCCTCAATTTCCTGGTTCATATAGGCAATATACCATTTCTTTTGTCCTTCTAGTCTTTCCTCCTGATAACCATATTTTGCATAATCATGTAAAGCTGGAACCTCATAACCATATTCCTGTGCATTTCTTTCTAAAGTATGCAAAAATTCATGAATATACACTTCTTCTGGGAAAGTATTAATACGATAATGATATTTATAAGCATAGTTATTCTCACTATCTGGAAGTCGAATGTTAGAATATCCTATCCCTAAATATTGCATTCCTCCAAGACCAATCCAATCATTGGTTAAAGTATTACTGCCCTTTTGCAAATTCGCCATTCTAATGCCAATATAGATATGGTCATATTCACTTTGTTCTACATAGCTTTTAATATATTCATGCACATCTTCTACTGAAACATAATAACCATTTTCTTCATCATAAGAAAGTGACTGAATTGGTTCATTAATAGTATATATATCATAAGTGACACTCATTTTGTTACGGCTCATAGTTTTAATAGAATCTTTAAATCTCGCCATATCATCTTTTAAATCTTGTATATCACTATCAGACATTTTTAAGCTAACATGTTCTACTTTTCCATTTACTTCAACATCTACATCTATTTCTGGAAAAATGAAACAAACAAACTTCCAATTATTACTCTGGCTTGTTGTTCCTTCTTCCATTTTAAAATCAGAAAACCAAGCAGTCCCTTTTGACTTTTCTTCATAACCACCTAGCCTAAAGCTAACATCTACTTCTTTTCTATTTTTAGAATTGAAGTAAAAAGTAAGTTCTTGCCAATCTTGTGTTCCTGATAGCATAACAGAACGCTCGGTTGTTCCTGCAATAGAAACATGTGCCCCACCAGACTTAGTATCATTTTCATTGATAACATTTTCGACCTTCACTTTGCAAGTTACTTTATATGGAGTATTGGGTGTTACAGAAACTGTTTCATAAAACATGGCATCATTATAGTCTGTATTTTCTATTTTATAACTATCCATCTTAGAACATTTTATTTCTTGGTCACGAACAAATTCTGTCTTTTCTCTCTCTCGTACACTTTTAATAAAATCATTGTAATTATATTTACTATAAATAACAACCAAAGCAATAATGGAAGTTACCATTATTGCTATTGATAAAATATTTTTGACTATTCTTTTTCCGTTTTCTCATTACTTAAGCCCCTTTATCGTATTTTATAAATTTTGACCTCTGTAATATGATTTTGGTATTTCTCTTTTGTTTATTCCTTTGAAATAGCACTACTACATCTATGACAAATTGTTGGATTTTCTTTATCTTCACCTACTGTTGTAGAATATTTCCAACATCTTTCACATTTTTCTCCTTCTGCTACTTCTACTTTCACAGCTAGCTTTTCTGTTTGGTTTGCTGGTCTTTCTTCAACTTGTAAATCAGATACAATAAATACAGTTTCTAATTGTTCCCTATTTTCTTTTAAGAAGCTATATTCTTTCTCATCTGCTAATAACGTCACTTTTGCATTTAAAGAATGACCAATTACTTTTTCACTTCTTGCTACTTCTAACTCTTTTGCTACCATTTCTTTTAATTCTAAAATATGATTCCATTTTTCTTCTATTTCATGGTTTTCATATTCTTGCTTCATTTCTGGCCAGTAGTTTAGCATAACACTCTCTAAGTTTTCATCTTTTTTATGTGGCATATAACTCCAAATTTCTTCAGTGGTATAGCAAATCATTGGTGCTAACATTTTTACTAGGCTATCTAAAATAATGTACATAGCAGTTTGCGCTGACTTTCTTTCTACTGAATCTGGTTTTGACGTATACAATCTATCTTTAATAATATCTAAATAGAAGTTACTCATATCAGATACACAGAATTGATTGATATCATGATATACCATATGGAAATTGAAGTCCTCATAATTTTGTGTACAGTTTTTCACTAATTGATATAATTTCAACAATGCCCATTGATCAATTTCAAGCATATCACTATAATTTACTTGTTTTTCTGGGTCGAAGTCTGCAATGTTTCCTAAAATATATCTAGCAGTATTTCTAATTTTTCTATATGCCTCACTAATTTGTTTTAAGATATCTTTTGAAATGCTAATATCTGTTTTAAAGTCAGAAGATAATACCCAAAGTCTTAAAATATCTGCTCCATATTCTTTGATAATATCTTGTGGGCTAATTCCATTTCCTAAAGATTTAGACATCTTTCTTCCATCTTCATCAATAACCCATCCATGGGTTAAAATTGCTTTATATGGTGCTACCCCTTTTGTAGCAACTGATGTTAATATAGATGACTGGAACCAACCTCTATATTGGTCATGTCCTTCTAAATATAAATCTGCTGGATAATCAATTCCTCTTTCCACTAATACTGCTTGATGAGAAGAACCTGAATCAAACCATACATCCATAATATCTGTTTCTTTTTTGAATTCATGGCTTCCACAATGAGGACAAGTAGCACCTTCTACCATTAAGTCCTTTTCGTCTAAATCATACCACGCATTGGAGCCTTTTTCTCTGAAGATTTTTTGGATTTTTTCAAAGCCTTCTTTTGTGGCATATTCTTCCCCACATTCTTTGCAATACAAAATTGGAATTGGCACACCCCAAGTACGTTGTCTAGAAATACACCAGTCATTTCTATCTTTTACCATGCTAGTAATTCTTTCTTCACCCCAACTCGGTGTCCATTTTACTGTTTTAATCGCTTCTAATGTTTCTTTTCTAAATCCATCTACTGATGCAAACCATTGGTCTGTTGCTCTAATAATAATTGGATTTTTACATCTCCAACAATGTGGATAAGAGTGGCTAATTTTTTCTGTTGCTAATAAATATCCATTATCTTGTAGCCAGTTTGTGATAACTTCGTTAGACTCTTCACAAGATAATCCTGCAAACCTTCCTGCTTTTTCTGTTTGATATCCTTTTCCATCCACACATACAATAATCTCTAGTCCATTTTTTAGTCCACATAAATAGTCCTCTTTACCATAGCTAGGTGCTGTATGAACTGCACCAGTACCTGTTCCAAGTTCTACATTGACTGTGTCTTCACTACCAATAACTACTTTAGAATTTCTGTCTGCAAATGGATGTTGACAAAGAATTCCCTCTAATTCTACTCCTTCTATTGTTTTAATAGTTTTGTAATCTGTTACACCTGCTGTTTCCATCACCCTTGCTACTTCTGATGTTGCCATAACTAGCTTTTCTGTTCCTGTGTCAATGACACTATATTCAAATTCTCCACCAACAGTAATACCAGTATTTCCTGGTAATGTCCAAGGTGTTGTTGTCCAAATTACAACTTTCATATCATTATCTAGTACACCTTTTCCTTCTACCACTGGAAATTTTACATAGATTGATACATTATCTACATCTTTGTATTCAATTTCAGCTTCTGCTAGTGCTGTTTCACAATCTGTACACCAATAAACTGGCTTTAATCCTTTATAGATGTATCCTTTTTGATACATATCTGCAAATACACCAATTTGTCTTGCTTCAAATTCTGGATCTAATGTAATATATGGATGTTCCCAATCTCCAAGTACACCTAGTCTTTGGAATCCCTCTGTTTGTTTTCCAACATATTCTAAAGCAAAGTCATGGCAAATATCTCTAAATTTAGAAATGCTCATTTCCTCACGTTTAATACCTAATTTTTGAATTGCTTTTTTCTCTGTTGGAAGTCCATGTGTATCATATCCTGGCACATATGGCGTGTAATATCCTTGTAAGTTTTTGAAACGTACAATCGTATCTTTTAATACTTTGTTTAAAGCATGCCCCATATGAATTTCCCCATTTGCATATGGAGGTCCATCATGTAACACATATGATTTTTTTCCTTCATTCTTTTTCAGCATTTTTTCATATAAGCCATTATCTAAAACTGCTTCTTTGATTTTTGGCTCTTTTTCTGGTAAGTTTCCTCTCATTGGAAATTCTGTGTTTGGCAAATTTAATGTTTGTCCATAATCTTTCTTTTCTTCTGACATATTAATTCCCCCTTATATCAATGGAAGCCATTTCATCCTACTGTTTTAGGACGAAATGGCTTCAAATTTCCGTGGTACCACCTAACTTAAAAGAATATCATTTTCTCGTTATTCTTTTCACTCATTTTCTTTTAACGCAAGAATTACGATTGAATTTACTTTTATATTTCTATAAATTTGTTAACATCACTTTTTTACAATGTAAGCAAATTTTTCTTTTCAATTCAATAGCCAAAAGGTGATAACAATAAGCTATTCTCCTACCAAACTCTCAGCAAATTCTTTGGCTCTCTGTTAGGCATTTTGCTTTATTGTGTTGTCCTTTATTATCGCTTTCACTATGGTAATTAGTGTATCACATTCTTTATGCTTTTTCAAGTATTAAAATAAATTTATTTAATTCGTCTTTTTTTTATTTTTTCGCATACCTTTTATAAAATGTAAAGGTGGTTTTCTATGAAGTTTTTATTAGATTATTTTAAAGGAATATTAGTTGGCAGTGGTGCTATTCTTCCTCGGCATTAGTAGCGGTGTTTTTTGTGTTGTTTTTGGTATTTATGAAAAATTAGTAAATAGTGTACTAAATTTATTCAAAGATTTTAAGAAAAACTTTTTGTTTCTTCTTCCTATTGGTCTAGGTGGAATAACAGGTGTATTTTTAATAGGTAAAATTTTAAATTTTCTTTTTGAGAGCTTTCCTATGCCAACTAGCTTTTGCTTTATCGGATTAATTTGTGGCTGTATTCCTATTCTTTTTAAGCAAGCTAATCAAAAGAAAGGTTTTCGACTTCATTATAGTATTTTCTTGCTTGCTGCTTTTGGTGTTGGTCTTTTATCTATCCAATTAGAAAATATACTGCCATCTCTCATTCAAGTAGATAGTAATAACATCTCCTTTTTCTATTATGTATTAGCTGGGTTTGCAATGTCTATTGGTATTGTTGTCCCTGGTGTAAGTAGTACTGTTATTTTAATGTGTTTAGGAGTATATTCGCACTACTTAAATGCAGTTGCTACTGTTAACCTTGCTATCTTATTCCCTATGGGAATTGGCGTCTTACTAGGAAGTATTTTGTTTTTAAAAATTATTCAATACTTACTTTCAAAGTATTATTCCCAAACTTTTTATGCAATTATTGGATTTGTGTTAGGCTCTATTTTTGTACTCTATCCAGGCATAGAATTTACTGGTCAGGGTATTTTATCTATTCTTCTTTTTGTAATCTGTTTTTGTATTGGTTTAACTTTTGAAAAGTTAGACCACTCTCGCTAAATATTGCAATAATAAGAACCTGCCCCCCTCACAGGCAAAGCCTGTGGATGAAGTACCCCAGAACCTTGTTGTTTTCGCAATAAAAGGCATGTGGCAAGATTAGTTTTTCTTGCCACACACCTTTTTTCAAAGCAAATTTCCCCTTATACTCCTTCCATCGTGACGAAGATGACTTCTTCTGGGTCTTCCACATCTCCTACAGCCTTAAATGCGATGTTTTCTACTGAAGCATTGGTAAGAAGATAGTAACCTCTTGATCAGCTTCCAACTTTAGAACAACACTTACATGCAAGAAAATCCATGCATTACAGATTCTCTCTCCTTGCTCTGCCAAAGCATCCAAGGGATATTTCTCCTTTGGCACAATCAAATCTCTCCGCATAATAGCCTCCTTTAAAATTGTATTAATAGTGCCATCTTACTTCAAATATGAGTATTACTCATGTCAAATGCATTATATAACATTTTATGTGAATTTGCAAGATTCCTAATAGTTTTACTCCGTTCTCAAAGCTTCCACAGGGTCTTTCTTACTAGCCACCTTTGCTGGAATTAATCCTGCTATTATCGTCAATATTAAGCTAATTAGTACTAGCCCTACCATATGCGTTGCTTTCAAAGTTGTATGAATAGATACTTCTGTTGCAGCTAGAATAATAGAATTGATTGGAATAGTCATTAGCATGGTAATTCCTACCCCCATAAGCCCAGCAATTAAACCAATAATAAAAGTCTCTGCATTAAACACTCTTGAAATATCTCTTTTAGAAGCACCAATTGCTCTTAAAATTCCAATTTCCTTTGTTCTTTCTAGTACTGAAATATAGGTAATAATTCCAATCATAATGGAAGAAACTACCAAAGATATACTAACAAATCCAATCAGTGCAAAACTAATCGCATCAATAATTTGTGTAATGGATTTCATCATAGTACCAACTAAATCTGTATAATTAATCACATTTTCCTCTTTCCCCTCATCTCTTTGTGCTTGGTTATATCCTTCTATTGCCTTTCCAATTGCTTCTTTACTCTCAAAATTCTTTGGATAAATGGAAATAGAAGTAGGTTTATCTAAATCAATAGCACCTAATGTTTTTAGGTTATTTTCATAGGTTGCATTTTGATTTTCTGTATAAGTTTGCATTATCTTTGCAATTTCTTCACTACTCATTTGACTAATTGCTAATTTTTGTTCATTACTTAAATCATTAAAATTAAACTCTTTCTTTTCTCCTTCTTTTGGAAATTTAAGGCCTGTAAACACATTAACATCTTTTTTCTCTTTTTGTTCTTTTACGATTTTAGCTTCATTTGTTTTGTTAATAACATATTCCTTTAATTCTTTTATATAGCCAATCCCTGTATCCATTGCCATCGCTGTACTTTGTTTATTTTGCTTAATAATTCCAACTACTTTGATACTTTCACACTCTTTCAATTTCTTTTTCATGTAATCTGTATCTTCACTTTTATCAATCCATAATCCTTTTTCTTTTTGATAATAGTCAGAATTTAAAACTAGTTTAAATGATAAATCTAGTAAGTCTTTATAGGTATAAGAAATTTCTGGTTCTTCTTCTATTTTCTCTCCCTTTTTAGCTTTTTCCCATCTATTAGTTAACTCTTCTTGGCTCTTTAATCCTAAAGTGTATAGTGTATAATCATCAATTTCATAATCATTATTCACAATTAGCACTACTTCATTATATTTCTCTGGCCATTTTCCTTCTACCATATCATATTGTGATTGTAATAACTCCTTATTATCTAGCATTTCTGTCCATACATTGGTGTTCATAATGCTCATAGAACTTCCACCCATCATTGCCATAGGAGAATTTTGATGTGCCTCTTGCATGGCTCCCATTCCCATACTATCCATAACAGTACTAGGGTTAACTCTTACAATGCCATCTTTTGTATCTTCTTTATATAAATTCAAATCTAAGTTATAGTTGTATTTAATACTATTACTATTTTTTACAATCTCATTGTCTTCTTGTTCTAAAAACTTCTTTAACTCTGTCAAATTGTTATTTTCCATCTTGTTAGAAAGAGTTGTCATCATTTCTGACATAACATTACGTGAATAAATTTTTCCTTCTTCTCTTTGCTTTTCCTCATTTTCCATTAACATTAATTTTTCTATCATACTAGAAGTATCAATTAAAGCTTCTTCAATGGTAATAGGATAAGAAGATAACGTATCTTCTTCTACTTTTGCAATATAGTTTCTCATACCTGTAGAAATAGCAAGAATTAAGGCAATCCCAATAATTCCGATACTACCTGCAAAAGAAGTAAGCAATGTCCTTCCCTTTTTGGTTAATAAATTATTTAAACTTAAATTTAATGCTGTAAAAAACTTCATAGAAGTACGTCTTGTTTCTTTATTACTATTGATTTCTTGCTTTTCTTGAGTATATGGATTTGTATCATCTAGCATTGTTCCATCTGAAATTCTAATAATTCTAGTAGAATACTTCTCTGCCAACTCTGGGTTATGGGTAACCATAATTACTAGCTTATTTTTTGCAATCTCTTTTAAAATCTCCATAACTTGTTTGCTTGTTTCTGTATCCAACGCTCCTGTTGGCTCATCTGCTAAAATAATTTCCGGGTTATTCACAATCGCTCTAGCTATTGCCACTCTTTGCATCTGTCCACCTGATAATTGATTTGGCTTTTTATATACTTGCTCCTTTAGTCCTACCTCTTCTAATGCTTTAATCGCTCTTTCTTTTCTCTCCTTTTTACTAACGCCTGATAAAGTAAGTGCTAATTCTACATTAGAAAGAACAGTTTGATGTGGTATTAAGTTATAGTTTTGGAATACAAATCCAACAGAATAATTACGATAAGCATCCCAATCCCTATCTTTAAATTCTTTGGTAGACTTGCCATTAATAATTAAATCTCCGCTCGTATATCTATCTAAGCCACCAATAATATTTAGCAAAGTCGTTTTTCCACCACCACTTTGTCCTAGTATAGACACAAACTCACTTTTTCTAAACTCTACATTAATCCCTTTTAAGGCATGAACTACATTCTCGCCTGCCTGATAATCTTTTTTGATATCTTTTAAAGTTAACATTTTCTCTTCCTTTCTTTCAAGTTAGTGTCAGGTTGGGGACGTTCCTTTTTCTGACATCTTTGTCAGGTTAGGGACATACCTTCACTTCTTTATTTTCAAGGAGTGTCCCCTATATGACACTTTTGTCAGAAAAAGGAACGTCCCCAACCTGACAAACTGACACATACTGAATCACTTCTGCATTACTATTCTTACTTCTTTCCACCATACAGTTATATACTTCATCTCTTAACTTTTGTTTTGCTTCTTTTGCTATTAAAGTTTCATCTGAAAAAAATGGTCCATCAATATAGCTAACAATTTGTACTTTATCTCCCTTTTTTCCATATTTTTGATAGGTATTAGTAAAGCAAAATACTGGTGTTTTTAATTTCACAGGGTATTCAAACGAAACTGCTTTAAATGGTCTGATTTTTGTATAATATGGCCATATATGTGCTTCTGGATAGATTGTGATAGCGTATCCTTGCTCAATCCTTTTGTTTACCGCTTCTAAAAAATTCTTCATTGCCTGCTTATTTCCTGGAACTGGTATTGCTCCTAACATTTCTACTAAGTTCTGTAACCCTTTCATAGAAATATTCTCCGGATTAACAATGAAAAAGTTTCTTTTCGGATACATTGCTACACTTGGAATAAAAGTATCTGCAAAATCTTGTGTATGATTTCCATAGATAAAGTACCCTTGTTTCTCGTATGGTTTTAACTTTTCTTTTCCTATATATTTCATATGCAATTTTAGTTTATTATATCCCACTTTAATGGGCATACTCAAAATATTTTGCACCACAAAAGAGCAAAAATTCCACAATGGATTTCGATGTAAATAACAATAATTTTCATCGATTATTCTAGGTGTTATTTTTGCTCTTGAAAATTCATCATTTAGTTCATCTTGATAGTATATTATTTTCTGTTCTTTCACTTTTTCCTATCTTTCTTTATATTTTATTAGTTCAAGGTCAAGTGTTGTAATATATTGAACTTGAACATTTAAAAATTACTTTTTATAGCTCTATTTGTTTCTTCTCGGTAGTATACTCTAATGGAACTTTGTAAAACTCCTCATACACTCTTTTCCAAATTGCTGCATTCTGTTCTTTCATTTTCACCATGTTTTCTTTATCTGATAACTCACTATTTGGATAAATTGGCTTCTCAATATGAATAATGTATTGTTGTACAGGAAAATCATCTTCTCCCATAATATCACTATCTTCCATCGTAATGAATATTGGAATAATTGGCACATTATTTTTTGCTGCCAACTTAAATGCTCCATTTTTTAGTGGCTTTGGTTTACGATAGTTCCACCACATACTTTGCTCTGGATAGATTAGTATAAAGTCTTTTCTTTGTAAAATGGTATCTACTGCTTTTATAAATTCCATCATTGTTTCATTACTAGAACTTAATGGCAAAGTATCGCAATGTCTAAAAAAGAAACCATATAGTCCTGAAAAGTTAGTATAATTTCCTTCACGAATAATTTTATATAATTTTCTCTTTTTTAATTGTCCTGCACGTCTGCATACTTCTTCAATAGCAAAGCTATCATAAGGATTAAAATGATTACAAGTAAGGATTGCTCCTGTTTCAATGTTTTGTATGTTTTCTATTCCTTGTATATCTTTAATAATTAATTTCTTACTTTTTAGTAAGCTATCTAAAAAGTGCTCTCCTATTTTATTGGCAAATTTCGTTTTGATTTTGTTACTACTTTTCTTGTTTAAATAGTCTACATTATCTGCTGTTAAAGTAACAGTTGGCGGATCTTCTTCTGCATCAATGTCAAAAATTCCTTGTCTTTCCATATCTTCAATTCTTTTTAAGACATTTAATCTTTCTTGATGTTTTTCATTTAAGCCTTCTTCTCTATCTTCTAACATTGCTTCTAATGTACTATTATCTCTTTTTAGTATAGTCTTTAAGGTCCATCTTCTTGTGCTTTCATAAATTTCATCTAATTTCCTTTTTGGAATTCTATCATCGCCTACACAGTCAGATTCTTTCTCTGCTAAAGCTTTTAAATTTTCGTATTGCTGCCTATCTCTAAAACGTTCTTCTTCTGAATAATTTTCCTTGATATTTTTAATCTCCTCATAATATTCAGTTTTTTCAGCATATTGCCAAAAATATTCTTCATATACAACATCATCATAATGCCATGGTTTATAGTTTAGATTATAATGAATTAGATTTAACTTTTCTACCTTTGTTTTGTTATTTGGTACAGGCATCCTGTTCCAACCATTTTCTAGTATTTTAGTTCTTCCCTTACATAATCTATTTAAGTAGTCCTGGTCTTGTACTACCGCAAATTTTACTGTTTCTAATAAATACAAGAATTTTTCTTGAAACTTAGATTTACGCATTTCATCTAAGTTCATAACCAAAACACCTGC
>JAAWNJ010000054.1 GCA_022798895.1 Clostridia bacterium
TTTGCTGCCAGGCATTTATATAATATCATGGGAGGATTTTTTGCTCAACGCTAAAGCTATTTTTACCACGCGCATAGCGCATGGTATTATAACCAATAAATGATTGTGTTAGTGGCTTTGCCACTTACAAATCATTCTATGGTTTACCATAAATAGTTAAAAAGTAAGTTGCCATTCTTTATAACAACTTACTTTTTATTCTATTCAAAACTTCATAATTTCTTAATACTTATTTTGCCAGATAATCACTTTGAGTTCACAAAAAGGACAAAATGGATTGGTATATTATAGGTGTAGTCAATAGTAGTTACTCCGCTATTGATTATAGTTTAGTAAAACATCCCCTTTTATTTTCGAAACGTAGCCAGAGAAAATGGCTACGTTTTATTAATTTCTTATAAGTAAATAATGACTATAACAAAGTGTAGTCCGCGCAAGACTGCTGAGATTGTTGAGGCTTTGCCGATTACAATGTCAGTATGCGTAGCAAAGCGAAGAAGTGCTCGCAAGCACCTTCCGTTGCTTTCTTCTATTTGCATTTTAGCATAATGAAAGCAACGGACAGCAAGGACAAGCGATGTTATAGTTATCATCTACTCTATATAGACTTAATCTCTTCCTTCATTGTAAATACTTTCTTTCCAAACCTTAACTCATTGACTTTCTTTTGTAGTTCCATAATCACAAGTGGTAAAATAGAAATTCCAAAAGTATATAACCATTGTGTACCTGTTAATGGAACTAAGCTAAATAAGTCTGCTACTACTGGAATCAATACAACAACTACTTGCAAAATTGCCCCTAAAAGAAATGCTCCTACTAGATATTTATTCTCCAATATTCCTGTTTTAAAAATAGATTCTTCACTTTTAATATTAAAACTATGTACTAATTCCAATAACCCTAAACTGACAAAAGCCATTGTTCTTCCCACTTCTACTCCATATAAAGAATTACCAATGCTAAATGCCACTAATGTTAAAACTCCAAGCATTGTTCCTTCTACAAAAATTTTACTCCATAAGCCATCTGCAAAAATTCCCTTTCTACTGTCTCTTGGCTTTCTATTCATAATATCCTTATCAGGTGACTCTAATCCCAATGCTATGGCTGGTAATGAGTCTGTTACAAGATTTACCCATAATAACTGAATAGCTAATAATGGAGATTTTAAGCCTAATAGTAATCCTAAAAAGATAGTTACAATTTCTCCAATATTGGTAGCAATTAGGAAATGAACTGCTTTTTTAATATTATCAAAAATGTTTCTTCCTTGTTTGACTGCCTCTACAATAGTAACAAAGTTATCATCTGTTAAAACCATGTCTGCTGCATTTTTTGCCACATCTGTCCCATTTTTTCCCATAGCAATTCCAATATCTGCATTTTTGAGTGCTGGTGCGTCATTTACTCCATCCCCTGTCATGGCAACAACTGCACCTGTAGACTGGTATGCCTGCACAATTCTCACTTTATGTTCTGGTGTTACTCTAGCAAATACAGAATACTGCATAATATTTTTTTGTAAAACAGGTTGTGAAATTTTATCTAATTCTTCTCCTGTAATAGCTAAATCTCGTCCTTTTAAAATTCCTAATTCTTTTGCAATAGCTTTAGCTGTAGCAATATGGTCACCTGTAATCATAACAGTCTTGATACCTGCCCTAGTACAAGTTGCTACTGCTTCTTTCACGCCTTCTCTTGGCGGATCAATCATTCCTACCAGTCCCACAAAAACTAAATTCTGCTCTATTTCGTTTTTGTTAGGAATAATATTTACATCTAAGTAAGCTATAGCAAGTACACGTAGTGCTTGGTCTGCCATTTGGTTATTCTGTCTTTCAATCTGGTTTAGTAGACTGCTATTTAAACTTACTATTTTTCCATTTTCATAAATTTGGGTACAATGTTTTAGTAAAACATCTGGTGCTCCTTTTGTAATAATTCGATAACCTCTTGATATTTTGTGAATGGTGGTCATCATTTTACGGTTAGAATCAAAAGGAATATCATCTACTCTTTTCATAATTTGATACAATTCTTGTTTATAAATACCTTCCTTCAAAGCCCTATCTACAATAGCAACCTCTGTTGGCTCTCCTGTTAATTCCTTTGATGCTCTACTTACTTCTACATCTGTACACATCGCTCCTAATTCTAGAATTTTCTTAGCTAGTTCTGCATTTGTTACTTCTCCTTGATGATTGACTATTTTAGTTACCTGCATCTTATTTTGTGTTAAAGTTCCTGTTTTATCTGAACAAATGACACTACTACTTCCTAAGGTTTCCACTGCTGGTAGCTTCCTGATAATGCTATTCTTCTTTGCCATTTTCGTAACTCCAATAGAAAGCATAATAGTAACAATAGCAGGTAACCCCTCTGGAATTGCCGCTACTGCAAGTCCTACAGATGTCATAAACATTTCAATAGGTTCTATTCTCTTTAAAATACCAATCACAAAAATAAATAAGCAAATCATTAAGCAACCAATTCCTAAGCTTTTTCCCACTTGTCCTAGTTTCTTTTGAATTGGCGTTTCTGGTGTTTCATTTGTAATAATCATTTTGGCTATTTTTCCAACTTTTGTATTCATTCCAATGTCAGTCACAATAGCTTCCCCATGTCCATTTACTACTACTGTTGTAGCAAATACTAGGTTATTCATATCTCCTAAAGCTGTTTTTTCTGGTAAAATATTGTCTGCCTCTTTTAAACAAGGCATTGTTTCCCCTGTTAAACTAGACTCCTCTATTTTTAAATCAGAGGCTGAAATTAATCTACAATCTGCTGGCACATAGTTGCCCGCTTCTAATAAAACAATGTCACCTGGAACTACTTCTTCTCCTTTAATCGTGACGATTTCTCCACTTCTTCTTACTTTACAAGTTGGAGCAGACATTTTCTTTAATGCCTCTAATGACTTTTCTGCTTTTGCTTCTTGTACTAACCCCATAATCGCATTAAATACCACAATTGCAATGATAATAATAGAGTCAAAATAATCATTCCCACCTTCCATTTTGGTAACTACCGCTGAAATAACTGATGCAAGCAAGAGAATAATAATCATAAAGTCTTTAAATTGTTCTAAAAATTTAATCCATATAGGCTTCTTCTTTTGTTCTTCTAATTGATTCATTCCATATTTTTGTCTTCTTTCTTCTACTTGCCTATGACTTAACCCCAGTTGTAGGTTTGTCCCCATTTTTCTCTCTACTTCCTTTGTAGATAATGTGTGCCACATAAATATAACACCCTCCTTTGTGTTTTTAATTTATTAATATATATGTGGCTTGTCTTAAATTATGACATTGGTAACAAAATTAATTTCACACACTTATCGCTCGAAGATTCCCTTGTCCACATTTACTTTTGACATTAATTGTTAGGAAATATCTATTAAAAAATTCTTTAGTTCAAACTTCTAAATTTTTGAACTAAAGAATTCCTATTTTTTATTTAATCTAATTCTTCTATCTTTCCTTTGTATTCATTCATTGGTTGACTATCATGATATAAATTTTCTGGTGCTACATCTTCTCCTGTTTCCCATTCAATATTAATACCAGAAATCTCTACCTTCTTAAAATTTTGAATATCTTTTAAATTTGTATAAAATGGATACTTAAGATTCGGTTTCATATCATAAATCTTTTCTTCTCCGTTTTCAAATAATATATATAATAAATAATCTTTTAATGCTTTTACTTTAACTGGTTTCATATTAACTTTGCCCCCTATCTTCTCATTATTTTAATGGTTCTATTTTAAAATATTGATTATCTTCATTTAATGCTTTCCACAAAGCCTCTAATTCTTCTTTATGAATGTTTATCCAAGCTTCAACCATTACTCTTTGTTTATTTGGTAAATACCCACTTATCAATTTCCCATCAAAATCAAAACTTGCTGTGTACTCTCCATATTCAGCATGAATATGTTTTTCGTGGTGCTTTCCCATATCATTAAAAAACATCTTTATTAATATCCCGTAAAATTGTGAAATAATAGGCAATCCACTCACCTCCTTTATTATAACAAATTCATATTTTTCTTTCAAGTGAGGAACCTCAAAGTTATATAGGAATATATAATTTCAAGACAGAAGTCTTTAGATTAAACTACCACTATATTAATTATTTTTCTTGAAAAAGTCAATATTTATGATATAATGAAGAAAATTTTTAAGCATAGAAAGGCAAGTTATGTATCGAAATTCTTATGTTGAAATTAATGTAGATAATCTACAACACAATGTAAAGGAAATTATAAAGAAATATCCTGATTATCAATACTATTTTGGTGTTGTGAAAGGAAACGCTTATGGTCATAGTGATAAGGTGGCAAAGTACTTAGTAGAAAGTGGCATTAACTACTTAGCTATCAGTTCTTTAGAGGAAGGAATCAGTTTGAGAAAGGACGGAATTACTACTCCTATCCTTTGTCTAGAACCAATTTCTATTTCCTATCTAAAGGAATGCTTAGAATATGATATTACTATTTCTATTCCTGATTACGAATACTATCAAAAATTAATAGAACAAGAAATTGCAAAACCGCTAAAAGTTCACATCAAAATTGATTCCGGTATGTGCAGACTTGGTTTTACTAATGCACAAGAAGTTAAAGAAGTTGTAGATGGTTTAAGGCAAAAAACAAACATCATATTAGAAGGTATTTTTACCCATTTTGCTACTGATGGCATTTATGATATTTCTTGGGACAACCAATTTACTAAATTTCAAGAAATTACCTCTAGCATTGATTTAAGCCAAATTCCTATTGTACATTTGGGTAGAAGTCAGACTTTATTAAATCATGATAAAATCGATTTTGCAAATGGAATTCGTTTAGGTATTATCCTATATGGATATAATACTACTCCTGCACCATTGCCAAATACTTTTATGGGGCGTTTAAGAAAATGGAAAAGAGAACATTATCATAAAAAACATCATATTAGTCCAACTATCACTAATATTGATATTGACCTAAAAACTGCCTTTTCTTTATATAGCGAAGTTATACAAGTAAAGAAAATAGCTAAAGGAAGCTTTGTGGGTTATGGTAGAATTTATGAGGCACAAGAAGACATGTATGTAGCAGTTATTCCTATTGGCTATGCTGACGGTTTCTCTAGAAAAAATAAAGGAAGGCAAATTGTGATTAATGGCAAACGTTATTCTTTAATTGGTGATGTAAATATGGGAATGTTAATTGCAAAAGTTGATGAAACGGTGCACACTGGTGATAAAGTTACTTTAATTGGTGACGAAATTCCAATGCGTGAAGTTGCTCGCTATATTGGTACTAGTGTATATGAAGGTGCTTGTATGTTAAATGATTGGTTACCTAGAGTATTAGTAAAAGAAGGAAAAACGATAGAAATTGATGAAAGATAATCTATGAGAAGGGATTTGATGTATATGGAGAAAGATTTCAGTGTATTAATTTTAGGAAGTGATTTCAATAGCTATTACATGGCAAGATGCTATCATGAACTTTACCATGAAAAAGTAAATGTTATTTCAAAAAGGGCGATTGGTGTTGTTTCTTATAGTAGTATTGTTAACTTTAAGGAAGTTCCTGATTTTGAAAATGCAGAAGTGTTTGTAGATACTTTAAATCATTATGCGAAAGAGCAAAAAGAAAATCAAATTCTTTTAATTGGTACAAGTGATGAATTAGTAAGATTAATCATTGAAAATCAAAATAAGCTAGATAAAAAATTTGTACACAACTATCCTAGTTTAGCAATCCTAAATCAAATTTTGGTAAAAGATACTTTTTATCAAACCTTTCAAGGAAGTGAATTAGATATTCCTAAAACATACATTTATCCTTGTGGTCAAAATGAAAAACTAGATGAAGAAAAAGTGGCAGACCTCATGTATCCATTAATTGTAAAGCCAGGAAATAATATTGAATATCATAATCATAAGTTTGATGGAATGTTCAAAGTATTTAAGGTATCTTCTCGTGAAGAATTAGGACAAGTTATTGAGAAAATAGAAAACTCTGGTTATAAAAGCAATTTAGTAATTCAAGAGTTTATTCCTGGAGATGACTGTTCCCTATTTGACTGTGTTTTCTATTGTAGTAAAGAGAAAAAAGTACAATTAATCACTTTTGCACAAATTGGCTTACAAGAAAGAAATCCTGGTGGAATTGGAAATTGTACTGTTTTAGTAAATGGTTTTGATGAACATGGATATGATGAAAAGTTAGTTGAGCCTTTAAAAACCTTTATGGAAAGAATGGGATATCAAGGTTTTGCCGAATTTGACTTAAAATATGATTCTCGAACAAAAACCTACAAGGTGCTAGAAATTAACCCTAGACAAGCTAGATGTAGTTACTATCTAACTGCTGGTGGTCACAATTTGGTTCAATACTTAATTGATGATTTGATTTATCATAAAGAAAAACCTTGTACTTTGATGAAAGACAAAGTCGCTTTAAGTTTTGTTCCTAAGAGTGTTATTCAAAAATATGTTACAAGTGAACCTCTTAGAAATGAAATATTAGCCTTAGCAAAACAAAAAAAGTTAGTAAATCCATTGAAATACAAAGCAGACAAAAGTTTAAGAAGAAAATTATATTTAATTGCCAAAGACTTTAATTACAAGAAAAAATATAAGACTTTTAGTTGGTAATTATACTGTTAATCAATAATTTTATTGTCTATAAAAAACATACTATAAAGATTTGATAGGAGATAAACTATGAAAACATACACTTTAAAAGATTATATTGATATTTTAGAAAAAGAAAATTTAATAGATGAAATTGTAGTAAAAGATTTAAACCTTTCTACTCCTATTTCTCAAATTGCTCATAATTCTAAAAATGTAACAGAAAATACCTTATATATTTGTAAAGGTATTAAATACAAACCTGAGTATTTAACAGAAGCTATCCAAAATGGTTCTATAGTATATGTAGCTGAAAAAGAAAACGTTTCACAACCTGATTTTCCTCATATTGTGGTAAAAGATATCAGAAAGTCTTTAGCAGTAATTTCTACTCTATTTTATGACTTCCCTGCTACTAAATTAAATATGATAGGATTAACAGGAACTAAAGGAAAATCTACTACTGCTTATTATATTAAAAGCATTTTAGATAACTATATGAAAGTTCAAAACTTACCTGATACCGCTATTGTTTCTTCTATTGATACTTATGATGGAAAAACTTGTAAAGAGTCCCTTATTACTAGCCCTGAATCGATTGATTTACAAGAACACATTGCAAATGCAGTAGACTGTAATATACAAAATTTAGTTATGGAAGTTAGTAGTCAAGCTTTAAAGCTTGATAGAGTTCATGATGTTTATTATAAAGCTGGAGTATTTTTAAATATTTCTGAGGACCATATTAGTACTATTGAGCATCCTGATTTTGAAGACTATTTTGCTTCAAAATTGAAATTCTTTCATCAGGTAGAAACTGCTTGTGTGAATTTAGATGCTGATTATGCAGACAGAATTTTAAAAGAAGCACAATCCTCTAAGAATATTATTACATTTAGTACTAAAAATTCAAAAGCAGATGTGTATGCTTTTGATATTCAAAAGACAAGTCACACATCAATTCGTTTTAAAGTAAAAACACCAAAATTTGAAGATGAAATATTACTTACTATGCCAGGTCTATTTAATGTTGAAAATGCTTTAGCTGCAATCTGCATTGCAATTACATTAGATATTCCTTATGAAAATATTTATGAGGGATTAAAAGTTGCTAGAGCAAGTGGCAGAATGGAATCACATATGAGTAAAGATGGCAGTATCATTGTCATTGTAGATTATGCACATAATAAACTAAGTTTTGAGAAATTATATGAATCTACTAAACAAGAATATCCTAATAAAAAGATTATTACTGTATTTGGTTGTCCTGGTGGAAAGGCTTTCCTTCGTAGAAAAGATTTAGGCCGTTTATCAGGAAAAAATTCAGCCATCACCTACTTAACTGCTGAAGATCCAGGACCTGAAGAAGCCTGTGATATTAGCAAGGAAATTGCAACTTATGTTGCAGAAGAACATGGTGAATACAGAATTATAGATGACCGTGGAGAAGCAATTAAACAAGCGATTTTAGAAAATCCTAATAGTGTTGTTTTGATTACTGGTAAAGGTAATGAAACTCGTCAAAAAATTGGTACACAGTATGTTCCTTGTTTAACTGATACGCAGTATGCACAAGAGGCTCTAAAGGAGTATGATAAGAATTGTAATTAAATGGTTGACATTTATTTTAAAAGGTAGTATACTAAAGTTAGATTAAATCAAATGAATTGGTCATAGATATTCTAAAAGTCAAATGGGTGATAGCATTTGACTTTTTCTTTTTGTAAATTTATACATAAAAAAAGACAATGTAACTATAGTGATAGTAACGTTACATTATCTTCTTTATGTAATAGTAATTCAACCAAACGCCATATCAAATCCGAACTAGTCATATCTATTCCTCCTTTCTCAAAGATTTCCTTTAAGAAAAGGATATGTCCATTATATGATATTTATCTATCTGTTTCAATATTTTCTAAATATTCTCGACAAAAATCGCTCGACAAAATCCGACAATTGAAGTTTGCATCTTTTATCAGTTATTTCAACTTAAGCGATAGTAACTTACTAATTCCATTTTCCTCCATAGTAACACCATAAACTGTATCTGCTGCCTCCATAGTACCCTTTCTATGCGTAATTACTAAGAATTGTGTTTCCTTGCAGAATTTCTTTAAATATTCTGCAAAACGATATACATTAACATCATCTAAAGCCGCTTCAATTTCATCTAAAATACAAAATGGCGCTGGGGTCATTTTTAAAATAGCAAATAATAGTGCAATTGCAGTGAAAGCTTTTTCTCCACCTGATAGTAGCATCATATTTTGTAGTTTCTTACCAGTTGGTTGTACACGAATATCAATACCACATTCTAAGATATTGTTTTCGTCCTCTAAAATTAACTCTGCCTTTCCACCACCAAACAACTCCACAAATACCTCATTAAAGTTTTTACTGATAATTGCAAACTTCTCTTTAAATTGTTGTTGCATCGTTTCTGTCATGTCATTAATAATTCCTCTTAATTTTGTGGCAGTATTTTCTAAGTCTAAACGTTGCTCAGACATAAAGTCATATCTTTCCTTCGTCTTTTTATATTCTTCAATAGAGTCAATATTAATACTTCCTAAGTCTTTTATTTTATTTCTTAAACTATTTACTTGTTTTTGTGCTACTGCTACATTGTTTGGCTTTGGATATTCTTCTGTATTATTTGGTGTTAGTTCATATTCTTCCCATAATTGTTCAGTCACTTGCTGTAAATCTTGTTCTACTTTTGTCTTTTTTACATCTAGTTTCACAATTTGTTCTTTTAAACCTTCTAACACGCTAAACTGGCTTGTAATATCATTTTCTGTTTGTGTCATCTTTTCATTTTTCTGAGTTCTTTCTTGTTTTAGTTCTTCTACTTTGTTTGAACTATTGCTAACCTCTAACTTAATTTGCTCAATTTGTGTTTCTAAGTTTTGAATAGCTACTTCTAATTCTTGATTGTCCTTTTTGTTTTCTTCTATAGTAGCTTGTTTAGACTCCATACTCTTTTTCTGATTTTCAACATCCTGCTCAATTCTAGCAACCATCTCGTCAATAGAATTTTCACTTTCATCAAAAGAACTAACAGAAATCTTTAAATTCGTAATATCCAAATTCAAGTCATCAATATATTTTTGATTATCTTTGTTATTTATTGCAAATTGCTCAATAATAGCATTTAGTTCTTCCATTTTTTTGACAATAGAAACACTTTCTTGCTCTTTTGCTTCTTTTTGCTTTCTATTTTCTGCTTTTTGTTCTTCTATTGTTACTTCTTCTTGTTTTAATTTATCACGTCTTTCTTCTAAACGGTTAATGTTTTCCTCGATTGCTACCATCTTTTGCTTTTCAGTAGCATATACAATCTCAATTTCTTGTAATTCTCTTTCTAATCTAGCCGTTTCTTCAATTAAATCACCAATAGAATCAGCATATTCTTCCTGTTCTTTTTTCTTGTCTGCAATCTGCTTTTCTATTTTCTTTAACTCTTTTTCAAGTTCTTCAATCTCTCTACTTCTACCTAAAATGTTGACACTTTTTGTCTGAACACTACCACCTGAAATAGAACCAGTAGAACTGATAATATCTCCTTGTAATGTCACAATTCTAAAAGAGTATTTATCTTTTTTCGCTAGGTTAATCGCTGTGTCCATGTCTTTCACAACTACTGTTCTTCCTAGCAAATTTAGTACAATTTGTTCATACTTTTTATTGCATTTTACTAAATCAGAAGCAATGCCAATGACACCTTCCATTTTAGTTAACTTGTCCAGTTTTCTACCTTGTACAGAAGAAATCGGTAAAAATGATGCTCTACCTAGACTATTCTTTCTTAAATGCTCAATTAACTTTTTCGCATCTTGTTCTGTTTCAGTAACCACATTTTGTAAAGCTTGTCCTAAGCACATTTCAATAGCAAGTTCATATTCTTTGTCTACTGATACTAAGTTAGCTAAAACTCCATGAACACCTTTGTTTAAGCTACTATCTTTTTCACAATGGAATAATAGAGATTTGACTGTTTTGTTGTAACCTTCTTTTTCCTTTTCCGTTTCTACTAAAAATTGATGTCTAGCTTGTTTCATTCTTTGGTTGTATTCTAGTTTACTAACTTCTTCTTCAAACTGCTTTACTTTTTGCATACTTTCATTTTTAACGGCTTGTTTCTTCTCTAAGTTGCTTGCAGCAGTATTCCTTTTAGACTCAATTTCATAAAATCCTTTAGAAAGTTCTTGCTTTTCCATCCTTGTGCTATCTAATTCTGAAATCGTAGAATCAATCTCATTTTGTACTTGTTTTTTTCGTTTTTCTAAGTTTTCAAAATTAACATCTAAGGTATTTACCTCATTTGCTAATTCATATTTCTTGTCAGTATATTGCTCAACTGCTTGTTTCTTTCCTTCAATTTCTAACTCTTTATCTGATAATTTCTTTGTTAGTTCA
>JAAWNJ010000055.1 GCA_022798895.1 Clostridia bacterium
GATAAAATATATTTTATCTTGTTCTTGATCCCACCATGTATTTTGCATTTGACATTTATTAATAGCTTCTAGGATATTTAATTCATTTGAAATATTAGTATACCAATCCTTAACACCGTGTTCTGGATCATCTCCCGTTTTTTCAATTTGAATTTCATATTTTTTCTTATGACTCTTTATTGTTTCATATATTTTTTGTTTGATTTCTTTTGTAGAAAACTTGCCAATAGAATCTTTTTCTATGTCAAATTCAAATAAAGTTCTGTCTATATATTCTTGTATAGTTGCTGCGAATTCACACTTATTATTACATAAGTAATTTATTAATAAAAAACATGCTGCAAATACTAAATTTATTATAGAGATTAATATCTCATCAATGTTATTACTGTCTAGTATTTTAGCTACTACTACTCCAATTATTAAAATTACAAATGCAATTATTTTATGTATATACATTTCGCGATACAAAATCTTTTGTGTGAATAGGGCATCTTTAATTTGCTTTGTGTTTTGCATTTCATTTATTTTATTCAACTAAATACTCCTCCTTCCAAGTATAATATTTTATAGCAAACGCAAATAACCTTAATTTGAAATTAAGGCAATGGTTATTCTATTCATTTTTTTGAACTTTGTTTTTCATACTGCCCCCCTTCTAGAGCTAATACAAAAGTTCGCTACTTTACAAATGTAGCTATTTGTTCTATAATAAGTATGTATAAATTCTTGCCGGAATTCATACTTATTATGAGCCATCTTTTGCACTATTTATATAATTAACAAAATCGTTTATTTGGTTTTCATTTGGTTGTTCTGAATGTATATTCTTGTTTTTATTTCTATAATTCTTCTTAAAAACTGTATCATATCTAACACCTTGCATCTCGGAAAACTTTTCCATTTTTATGATGTCATTTTCATCTCTATCAATACAATAAATTTGGTCATTCCTTAGTATTTGTTCATCTAATATGTTTTCATTATTTGTTGTAAATATTAATTGAGCTTTAGAATCTCTTACAGTAAATAATTCTAAATCAAGATGTAAACTGTTTTCTATTTCATCACATACTAAAATAGCATTTTCTTTAATAACATATAAAGAGTTATAAACTAGAAATAGTAATTTTTTTGTTCCTGTTGACAAATCATCATATTCCAATTTCGAATTGTTTTTATCATAGATTACTATTTCCTCTTGCTCTTCTTCTTTTGATTTTTTCAATGTTATTTTTTCTACTTTCTTGTCAACTAATTTTATAACTTTATTTACCATTTCTGAATCTTGTTGTAACCAGAAATGTAAATTAATATATTGTATAGGATCAATAAATAGAAAATCAATTGATGATTGAGAATACTTAACATAGTGTTCATAAAATGTAGTATAATATCTCATTTTTTTATTAAATTGATTATATAATTTTTCATCTACATCCTTATAATCAATTGCAATACTCTCTTTATGATTATATTTATACCCTATTTCACTCTCTAATTTTTCTTTTTCTATTGATACTATTATATCTGGTTTGTCTTTGTACTTTTTTTCTATATGATAAGCTTTCCACTACTGTATTTTGCAAATTCTTTCCTAAATAATATTTTAAATCGTATGTATAATATCCAGGTTCTTCTTCATTACCTATATACATATCAATCTTAATATTTAACATTTCATCCTTATGTTTGTTGTTTTGACGTGGTAATATATCATACAAACTATCTTTTATTTCAAATCCATCTGACTTTGTTTTTAAAGATATTTTATTACTTTTATTTTTTTCTTCTGAGTCACTTAGAAAATTTCCTATAGCACATATAGATCTTATTATACTTGTTTTCCCTGATGCATTCCCTCCGATTAAACCTGTTAATTTATTTATATAAATTCCATTTTCTACCTTTACTACTGTATCTTGCTTTTCCTTTTTTCTTGGAGTTCCTATAAAATCTAGTTCTATAGGTGAATCTATTCCTGCGATATTATTTATATATATATAATCAAACATCTTTTTCACTCCTTTGCTAAAATAATATACTATATCGAATCAAAAGTTAATAGCTAATACGAAAAAAATCGTATTAAGCGTTTTGGTATTTAAAATTTAATAGACATATTGCATTAAATTATGCGTTCCCCAGTTTTTTTCAAAGTGTTCCCCAGAAATGATGTCATTTTTTAACTTATTTTAACTTTTATTAACCTTCTTTAAATTATTTTAATTTTTTAGAAAATCTGCAATTTGTTGATATTAGCATATTATATTAATTTTAGTTCAATTTAGATATGTTCTAATTCACAACTACGAACCGAGAGGTCGGGGATTCGAATTCCTCCAGTCGCACCAACGACGTATCTGTTCGAACTTTTTTATAAAACAGAGATACAAAAATCAATCAGAAAATAAAATCTGGTTGATTTTTTTGTTGCTTAAAAACAATATTAAAATCATCCAACGAAAGTCTGGTGCGAAAAATGAAGATAATTAAGCGGGAACTAGAATTTGAGGGATGCCTAAAAACAAAGGCTTGAATTTATAATTGAAAATGAAGCAATGTTTGATGGTTTTTATGCTGTTTGTACTACTCTTGAAGATGATATATCTGAAATTATCAAAGTCAACAAAAGTAGATGGGAAATTGAAGAATCTTTTAAAATTTTAAAAACCGATTTTAAAGCTAGACCTGTACATCTTAAAAGAAATGATAGAATTAAAGCTCATTTTACTACTTATTTTCTTTCGCTTTTGATTTACAGAATTTTAGAACATAAGCTTAATGAGAGATATACCAGTAATCAGATTATTGATACTTTAAGAAATATGTGTCTCTTTAGAACAACCAACGTTGGATATGCTCCTACCTATCAAAGAACGGATCTGACTGATGATTTGCATAAAAAATTTGATTTTAGAACTGATACTGAAATAGTTTCTGAAGCTATAATAAAAAAATTATTCGACAAACAAAAAAAATAAATTAAGTACGCACTTTTTATCTATATCATTAAAGTCTGTAATCTAGTTCTTTACTACATTACAGACTTTTTACCATTTTAAAAGTATCAAACTCGAGATTACATCATACAGGAGTTTATTTTCCAATACTTAAAACTACAAAACTTTATCTTTCTATAATATTTTATCTAATATTAATTAGAAATATACTTTTTACTCTTCCTTCTCTATTACTTCTAGATCTTTAATACTTGGGTCATAAATGGACTCTCCTTTATAGGTGAACCTTGAACCATGGCAAGGGCAGTCCCAAGTCTTTTCTAGGCTATTCCAAGTTAATTCGCATCCTAAGTGACTACATACTGGTTTGACAATATATAGTTTTCCACTGTCTTCTCGATAAGCACCTACTTTTTTATCTTCCCACTCAATTAGTCCACCTTCTCCTGATTTAATATCTTGTAGCTTTTCATCTGGTATTTTTAGTTTTTCTACCGTCCATGAAGTTACTACTTCTTTTACCATGTTACCTAATTCTTTATGATTTTTAATTGGTTCTAATCTAGTAGAAGTAAATACTTCCTCATATGGATTTTTCTTTCCTAAAATTTTATCTACTATAATATTTGCAGCTACATTAGAAGTTGTCATTCCCCATTTTTTATACCCTGTTCCTAAATATACATTTGGCATTAAATTAGAAAATTCGCCAATATATGGAATTTTATCTAAAGAAATACAATCCTCTGTACACCAGCGATACTTCACAGTACAATCTGGATAATATTGCTTTGCAATAGCTTCCAGCTTTTCATAACTGTCTGAAATATCTTTTCTTTCTCCTGTTTTGTGCCCCATTCCTCCTATTAGCAATAATTCTTTTTCATTATTTTGTGCTACTCTAAAGGAAACTGTTGGCTTTTCGCTATTCATATACATCCCTTTTGGTAATGGCATTTTGGTTTCTATTGCAATTAAATATGACATTTCCTGATACATTTTTAAGAAATAATATCCTGGTATATTAATAATGGGATAGTGACTTGCTAATACCACATATTTTGCTATTATATTATTCCCACTTTCTGTCATAACAGTATATTTATTCTCTTTTGCATTTTTGACATCTACTACTTTTGTTTTTTCAAATATAAGCACATTGTCTTGTTTTCTAATAGCTCTTATTAATCCATTTGCATATTTGCATGGATTAAACTGAGCTTGATTTGGAAAACTAATCGCTCCAAGGGTTCTAAAAGGCAGATTTACATTAGAAACGAATTTAGCTGGAAATCCTAAAGAGTTTATTGCTTCTACTTCTTTTTTGATATTCAATAATTCTTTTTGTTTTAGTGTATACACATAATTGTCTTGTCTTTGAAAATCACAATCAATGTTTTCCTCCTTTATAATTTTTTCAATATTTTGAATTGCTTGTTCATTGGCATCTAAATACTGTTTTGCCTTTTCTTTTCCTTGTGATTGAATTAAATAATCATAAAATAAACCATGTTGACTAGTAATTTTGGCTGTTGTGTTTCCGGCTTGCATGTTCACATATTCTATCTTTTTCTATTAGTGCCACTTTTAAATCTGTTTTTGACAAATAATAGGCTGTGGTTAATCCTGTAAGTCCTCCCCCTATCACACATACATCTACTTCATTATCTTCCTCTAAATTTGGAAACTGCTTCCTTTCCGATTTTACACTTTCTATCCAATAGGATTTCATTTTCTAATTTCCCCTTCCTAGTGTAACTTCTACACTTTTTTCTTGCCCATTTCTCACGATTTGTAAGTTTACTTTGTCTCCTGGTTTTTTCTCATAAATATAACATCTTAAATCACACATTTTTTCTAGTATTTTGCCATCTATGGATAACAAAATATCCTTTTCTTTTAGTCCTGCTTTTGCTGCTGGTGAATTGTTTTTTACCTGTACCACATAAATCCCTTTAGCTAATCTTAAGTTGCTATTTAAATACGGAATCACATTTTTATCATAAGCAAAAATGCCTAGAGTCGCTTCTTCAAATTTATCTTCTGTCTTAAATTTTTGCACAATTGCCTTGATAGTATTAATTGGTACTGCAAATCCGATTCCTTCTGCTGATGTAATTTTTACACTA
This sequence comes from Clostridia bacterium, assembly GCA_022798895.1. GTDB lineage: Bacteria > Bacillota > Clostridia > TANB77 > CAG-508 > CAG-273. The sequence goes on from JAAWNJ010000055.1 coordinate 5,093, forward strand.
TTAATTCCAATCACTTCACCTTGACTATTAATCAGTGGCCCTCCGCTATTTCCTGGATTAATGGTAGCATCTGTTTGAATTAAATCTTCCATATAAGAAGATTTATTTTCTTCTTCAATTGTAATAGTACGGTTTACTGCACTAACAATGCCTGACGTGACTGTTCTTTGAAATTCGTAACCAATTGGATTTCCAATTGCATATACCCTTTCTCCCACCTTTATGTTTGAAGAATCTCCAAATGTCACATAGTTTAAGTTTTTTGCATTGATTTTAACAATAGCTAAATCAATATCAGAATCTGACCATACCACATTTGCTTTATAGCTTTTGCCATTTGGTAAAGTAACATAGCAAGTAGTATATTTTGCTCCTGATACGTGTTCATTGGTCAAAATATATCCGTTATCAGTTACAATCATTCCTGTACCTAATCCTAAACTTGTGCTTCCATTTTCTAAAAATACTGTATTTCCTGTATTTTTTAGTTTTGAAATACCTACCACACATTCATTAATTTGCTCTAATACTTGTGTAACTGTCTTATCTTCTTGTTGCACTTGTTCCACTGTTTGCGACGTTCTAGTCACATCTACTTTTTGTGGTGTTAGCATGCTAGTATTGGGTAAATAGATATTTTGATAGAGTAAATATAGTAAAGCAGTAATAAATACAAGTAAAACACAAATAATAACACTTAGGAAATAATTTTTAATTCTTTGTCTTTTTTGTTTTTTGATAAATTCTTCCATAAATATCCCTCAAAATTTGGAAAAGAGAACCGTCCCATTTTCCAATAAAAAAATAGTATCAATTCTTCTCGAATTAATACTATTTTTCCCATTTTTGTCATTTTTAATCAGCTTCTCTTTATTTCCTCATATCTTTTTACCTTTTGTGTAGTAGTTTTTGCTAAAGGTTCGTCTGTTATCATAATTTCTTTGATATGTTTTACATCTGGCAAAGTTTGATTTACTTCTTTTACCTTTTGCCAAAAAACTTCTTTTAATTCTTCCTCTGTTTTCTCTCCATATACTTCTTGTACTTGTTCTTTATCATACACTATTTTAGCACAAAGTGTTGTATCCATAGAAGTTTTATTTCTAGCAAATACCATTGTTTCAGCTACTCCTGATATTTTATTCAATAAAAACTCTAATTCTTGTGGATAAATATTCTTGCCATTCTTTAAAACAATTACATCACTTTTTCTTCCTGAAATATACAAGAAACCTTTTTTATCTAAATAGCCATAATCTCCTGTTGAAAACCAACCATCCTTCATTACTTTGTTAGTTGCTTCCTCATTTTCATAATATCCTAACATAACAGTTGGTCCTTTTACTACAATTTCTCCTACTCCATCTTCATCTGGCTCTTCAATTTTCACTTCTAAATTGGTAAGAGGAAATCCAATAGAACCTGGACTTTTCTTTTTATCAGTTTCGCACGATACTACTGGTGAAGTTTCTGTTAAGCCATATCCTTGTACCAAATCCACACCAAAATCATTAAAACCTTTAATAATTTTTTTGTCTAGTGGAGCTGCCCCTACAAAAACAACTCTTAATCTTCCTCCGAACTGATCCAAAATCGGCTTAAATACCTTTCTTCTCAAATCAATTCCTATTTTAGAAAGTAGCTTTGTTAGTACTACCATTGTTTTAATTAATTTTGTTTTGCCTTGTTCATCAATTCCTTTCCATACTTTCTTATGAATGTTCTCTAAAATTAAAGGAACTCCTACAAAGATACTAACCTTAAATTCTTGCATATTTTTTTGAATATATTTTAGACCTTCGCAAAAGGCTACTGTTGCTCCATAATAAGCTGCAAATAAAAAGGTAATAGTACATTCAAAGGTATGGTGAATAGGAAGTACAGAAAGTAATGTGTCTGTTGGAAATACATAAACATAATTAGCAATTGCTTGTACATCAGAGCAAATATTTTTCTGTGACAACATAACTCCTTTTGAAGCACTAGTTGTTCCAGAAGTAAATAAGATAATAGACATTTCCTCTGGATTAATTGAAATTGCTTCATATTCTCTGTTTCCATTTTCTCTTAACTTTTTGCCTTGGTTTAATACATCTTCATAAAAAACAATATCCTTTTCTATGGTTTCTTCCATTGAAATAATATATTTTAAATTATGTTCTGCATTATTTTTAATTGCTTCAATATATTTTGCTTCACAAACAATAGCCTCTGCTCCGCTTCTTTGAATCAAAGATTGTAATTCATTTGCTGGTAAAGCTTTATCTAAGGGAACAATAATCATTCCACCTGTTGTGACTGCTAAATAAGTAGTACACCATTCATAACGATTATTTCCAATTACAGCGACCTTTTTGCCTTGTAATCCCATTGCTATTAGTCCGAGTGGCTAACCCCTCAATATCTTTTTGAAATTGAGAATAGGTTTTGCATACATATTCTACATCATCTTTCCCATGCCTTATTTTATATTTATAGGCAATTTGATCTGGAAATTTACTTACTGTTCTACTAATTAATTGTCTAAAATCTTTGACTTCTTCTGCTTGATAGCAGGATTTTTTATCTTTCATACTCTCTCCTTCTTATTTCCGTAATAATTTTTTTCAACACCATTTTACAATAAAAGGAAAAATTTAGCAATATTTTTGTTGATTTTTACATATAGCTAGTATATAATCGGATTAGTTAATATACAAAAATATAAGGGAGAAATATGATGAAACAAGAATTTTATGAATTAACCAATCCTCAAAAACCAATTTGGCTAACAGAACAATACTTTACGGATACAGCAGTTAATACAATTTGCGGTTATACTTTTATTACAGATATGGTTGACTTTGAAGTTCTAAAAAAAGCCATTTATGAAATGGTAAAATCTAATGATGGTATGAGATTAAAAATAAAGATTAAAAATAATATTCCATCACAATATATAAGTGATTTTGAACCATTTTATATACCAACTATAGAATTATCCTCTAAAGAGGAATTAGAAAAGAAGGCTTTAGAAGTGGCTAATACCCCTCTTTTTCAAGTCGATGAAACTTTATTCCAATTTATTCTTTTTAAACTTCCTGATGACAGTGGCGGTTTTATTATTAGTGTTCATCATTTAATTCGGTGATTCTTGGTCTTTAGGTTTACTAGTAAAAGAAATTACCACTATTTATTCCAAACTTTTAGCAGGAACTTATGAAAGTACCACTTATCCCTCTTACCTTAATTATATAGAAGCAGAAAAAGATTATAGAAATAGTAATAAATATGAAAAGGATAAAGATTACTGGAAAGAAACATTTCAAACAATTCCTGAAATAGCTTCCATTCCAACATTTAAGACTGAACAAAATACTGCTATTTTATGTGAGGGAAACAGAAAAACATTTAATTTACCACACAAAGATTTAAGTGCTATTAAAGCCTTCTGTGATAACAACAAAATTTCAGTATATAATTTTTTTATGACAGTTTATTCCTTGTATGTTTCTAGAACCTGTAATTTAGATGATTTTGTGATGGGAACCCCTATTTTAAATAGAACTAATTTTGACCAAAAACACACTATCGGTATGTTTATTAGTGTTGCACCTTTAAGAATTAGCATAAATAATAATGCTTCTTTTATTGATTTTGCTAAAAAGATTTCAACAGATACAATGGCATTGCTTAGACATCAAAAGTATTCTTATCAATCTATATTAGAAGATATTAGAAAAAGAGATTCTTCTATTCCTAATTTATATAATATTATTTTATCTTATCAAATAACTAAAACTGTTGAAGAGGGAAGCGGAGTTAATTATTTTACAGATTGGTCATTTAACGGAAATAGTTCTGATGAGCTACAAATTCACTTATTTGATTTAAATGATGAAGATAGTATGACTGTAGCCTATGATTATAAGTCTAGTAAATTTGATGAGCAAGAAATAGCTAATTTACATGATAGAATTTTGGTAATGATTCGTCAAATTATTGCCAACGAAAATATTGCATTAAAAGAAATCGAAATTGTAACGCCTAAAGAAAAGAAACAAATTTTATATGATTTTAACTCTACTTCCGTGGATTACCCATGTGATAAAACAATTGTAGATTTATTTGAGGAGCAGGTAGAAAAAACACCTGATAATATTGCTATTGTTTTTGAAGATAAAAAATTAACTTATCAAGAATTAAATGAACGAGCAAATCAGTTAGCTAGATATTTAAAAAAGTTAGATGTTAAAACTGGAGATATTATTAGTGTATTATTTGATCGTTCTTTAGAAATGATATTATCTATATTAGGAATACTAAAAACGGGAGCTGCTTATTTACCTTTAGATCCTAATTACCCAAAGGAAAGAATAGATTATATTTTAAGTGATTGTAAATCTAAATATATTTTGACTAATGTTGCATCTGCTTATAAGCAATATGACAATGTTATTCCATATAGTACTGACTTATGTAATAGTGAAGATGTTACAAATCTTAAAATTACTATCTCACCTTCTAGTTTATCTTACTTAATATATACATCTGGCTCTACTGGAACTCCTAAAGGAGTTATGCTAAAACATCTTTCCTTATCTAATTTAATTTATTATTGTAATGATAACATCGAATATTTGAAAAAGCCTGAATATATTTCTATAGTGTCTATCACTACAGTAAGTTTTGATATTTTTATTTTTGAAACATTAATTTCATTGCAAAAAGGATTAAAAGTAGTTATTGCTAATAGTAATCAACAAGTTCTTCCTGTAGAACTAAATAAATTAATAGAAAAAGAAGATATTAAAGCAATTCAGACCACTCCTTCTAGAATGCAAACTTTTTATAATAATATAGATGTATTAACTAGTTTTAAAATGCTAAAATATATTACTCTTGCAGGAGAACAACTGCCTGTAGAATTATCGCAAAAATTGCATTCTATTTCTGGTGCTACAATTTATAACGGATATGGTCCAAGTGAAACAACTGTATTTGCTACTTTAACAGATGTTACTGATAAAACAAATCAAATGACAATTGGAAAACCATTATACAATAATCATATCTATATCCTAGATTCTAATAAGAATTTATGTCCTATTGGCGTTAGTGGAGAAATCTATATTTCTGGAGATAATGTAGGTCTTGGCTATATTAATAATGCTAATTTAACTAAACAGTCTTTTTCTAACGATCCATTTTTCACAGATATGATAATGTATCGTTCTGGAGATTTAGGATATTTCTTAGAAAACGGAGAGATTATCTGTTCTGGAAGAATTGACCATCAAGTTAAAATCAGAGGTCTTCGTGTAGAATTAGAAGAAATAGAATGTGTTATTAAGAATAATTCTAATATTGATAACTGTGTCATTGATAAAGTCCTAAATACCTCTAATAATGAATGTCTATGTGCATATTTTACACAAAGTGGTCCTGTAGATATAGACGTCCTAAAAAATAAATTGTATCAAAAGCTACCTAATTATATGGTGCCTGAAGTTTTTGTGAAATTGGACAACTTACCTTATACCCCTAATGGAAAAGTAGATAGAAAAAAATTACCTAAACCTATTTTTTCATCTAACAAAAATATTGTAACTGCTAGAAATGATTTAGATAAACTAATTATTAATATCTTATCCCAATTACTACATATAGACAAAATAAGTTTATTAGACTCTTTCTATTCTTTAGGTGGGGATTCTTTAACTGCGATTAGTTTATCTACTAAAATTTTTGCTGAATTAAAAATATCTATTTCTATTCAAGATATTTTTAGCCATCCAATTATAAAAGACTTATCAGATTACATTTCTACTTTATCAAAAAATAGTGGGAAAGCTACCATTAGAAAAATAGAAGAAAAAGCATTCTATCCCGCATCTAGT
>JAAWNJ010000056.1 GCA_022798895.1 Clostridia bacterium
TCAAAGTAAATTTGAAGACTAAAGGCAATTCCATAAATCCAATAAAATACTATACTCTTCTCATCTGTTGCTAAAAAGATTTGGCATAGTTCGCCTAAACTATTAGCAATTAGTACTTTTTTAGAAAGTCCTACTATAAATCTTCTAATTCCCAAAGAAAACTTTTCAAAGGTATGTTCTCTTTTGGTAAGTTCTTTTTCTACATCTGTATATCGTACAATTGGACCTGCTATTAATTGTGGGAATAATGACACATATGTTGCTAGTTTAATCAAACTCCTTTGTGCAGCCACTTTTCCGTTATAGATATCTATAATATAGCTTAATACTTGAAAAGTATAAAAAGAAATTCCAATTGGCAGTGCTAAATTTAATAATGCTATTTTTGTACCAAACACTCCATTAAAATTAGCAATCATAAAGTCTGAATATTTAAATACAATAAGAGCACCTAAGCTAATGATAACAGATGTAGTTAAAAATATCTTTTTCTGTTTTGGATATTTTTCCATCAAAATTCCGGTGTATATAAGCAGATAATATTGATCCAATCATCACCAATATATAAATAGGCTCCCCATAGAAGTAAAACAATAGGGAGCTTATTAGTAATATTGTATTTTTGTATTTTGTTGGTACTGCTAAATATAGAATTAATACACACGGTAAAAAATAATATAAAAAGCTAATACTTGAAAAAAGCACAATTTCCTCCTAAATTTCTTCTGTTTTTTGTAGTTCTTTTCCTACTTTTCCGTCTACTGCACTTTTGAATTCATCATATACAGGTTTTGCCCACTCATCACTTGCCATTACTAAAAAGATAATGTTTTCATGGTTTGTAACATATACTTTTTCAGCTGTTACACAAATCCATTTTCTTGTGTCAATATTATCAAGCATTTCTTGTTTCATTTTCTCAACATCTGCACCTTTAGCGGTTTTTACAAATACTGCTGAATATGCTTGTGAGCTCATCATAGGCTCTGATAGTACAAGTGCTTCTACATTTTGTGTTGATTGTAAACCTGTTGCTGCTTTTACTGCTAGTTCATCTGTCACATCAATTTCTCTTGTTTCAATAGATGGAAGCTTGTCCCCTAATTTTGTGTAAATGCTGTTTAATGTGTCTTGCATTTCTTGTGTTGTTTGCATTTTTGCATTAGTGGTTTCTCCTCCATTCTCCTTATTTTTTCCACTTACCATTACAATTCCAACAACAACTAATGCAATGATAGCAATTGCTACTACTCCAATGATAACTTTTTTCATAATTCTTCTTCCTTTCTTTCATAGTTTTGTCCATATTATCATATTTTATGTATTTTGTATAGAGGCTCCTCTATTTTTTCTGAAATACTGCACAAATACCATTCCAAATTCCTTTAAATACATTACCTATAGTCTCTATTACTGCCTGAATAATAGAATTTGAATTGTAAAAGTCCATAATCAATTTATTGGTTGGTGGAAAGAACCATAAAATAGTACAAATAAGAATGATAATAAAAATAGTAATCATCAAATCTTTAAATCTTTTCCATGTCCACTTATATTTGATTTTATATCCTAAACTTCTTAAATATCCCTCATATGCTTGTTGATATCTTTGTTCATATTGTTCTTGCATTTGCCTTTGTCTTTCTTGCTCTTCTCTTCTTTCTTGATACTGCCTTTTTAAAGCTTCTCTATATTCTTGCTCTGACATTGGCTTTGTATAAGTTTGATTTGGCTGTTCATATGGATTTTGACTATAACTTGGCTGTGGTTGTTTTTTTGCTTCTTCTTGCCTTCTTTCTTCTATTAATTTTAAATCATACTCTTTTCTTTTCGTCTCGTCACTTAATACTTCATATGCTTCATTGATTTGCTTCATCTTCTTTTCCGCTTCTAGTTTTTCTCCTTCTGCCTGCAAATCAGGATGATATTTTTTAGCTAGTACTTTATATGCTTTTTCAATAATTTCTTTCGAAGCATTTTCACTTACTTCTAGCAGTTCATATAGTGTTTTCATCTTTTTCTTTCCTTTATTTTTTCTTTCTATTTTAGTATATCATTTTTATTGCAAAAAGAATAGTATTTTTAAATAGTTTGTGTTATAATTCAGTCAGCCGTGTGAAGCAAAGCGAATTACGGATGATTGATACAATTGCCGTAAGGCAATTGTATTCCTTAGAAAAGCCTTAAAGGAGTGAAAAACGTGAAATTAACACAAGACGGAGAAGTTTTAGCAGAAAACAAAGTATTAATTTTATACATTTTAAATAAATTAGAAAATCCCATTACCAATGATGGACTACTTAGGTTAGTTCTCTCTGTTATGGATATGAACTATTTTTATTTTCAACAATTCTTACTAGATTTATTAGAAAATCAATATATCGCTCGATTTGATATAGATGGAAAACATACCTATTCTATTACAGAAAAAGGTCAAGAGGCTTTAGAATTAACCAATGATATGTTACCTCGGTATTATGAAATTAAAAGTAGATACTAGCTTTCAGAGAGAACTCACCTCTACTGCTGAAGAAGAATCCATTGTAGCTGAATTTACTCCTAGAAGTGAAAATGATTATACTGTAACTTGTAAGATTAATGAAAATAACACTTGTATTTTTGAAGTTAGTGTTTTTGCTGGTTCTCGTGAGGAAGCAAAAAAAATAGTAGATAACTGGAAAGAAAATGCTTACCGTATCTACCCTGAAATTTTGAATTCGTTGAATAAATGAGTAAAAATCGTTATATATACTAAAAAGAACAGCCGAACTGTTCTTTTTTCTTTATATCTTTATTACATTCATATTGAAGGTGTGTCCCCAGTCTGACACTTTTGTCAGAAAAAGGAACGTCCCCTAACTGACACTAATATTGTCTACCCCATACTACCATTTTATCTGCCTTTTTACCGCAACATACACAAGTATCTGAAATATGTTCTTGCTCAAATGGAATACATCTTGATTTTGCACCTGTTAACTCTCTGATTTTATCTTCACAAGCTTCAGCTCCACACCACATAGATTTGACAAACCCTTGATTTTCTTCCATATTTTTAGCAAATTCTTCCATATTAGTAGCAACTGTTGTCTTTTCTTCTAATCTTTTTTTACATTCTGCAAACATATTTGCTTGAATATCTTCTAAAAGAATTCCTAATTCACTAGCTAATTCTTCTAATTTTATTTCTTGTTTTTCTAGTGTATCTCTTCTAACAGCAACACATATACCATTTTCAATATCTCTTGGTCCCATTTCAATACGTACTGGAACCCCTCTCATTTCCCAGTCATTAAACTTATATCCTGTTGAATAATTATCTCTTAAATCTAATTTTACTCTGTAATTTTCTCCAAGTATTTGATAGATCTCTTGTGCTTTTTCAGTAACACCTTCTTTATGTGCTGCAATTGGTACAATAACTACTTGAATAGGTGCCACTCTTGGTGGTAGCTTTAGTCCTCTGTTATCTCCGTGTGCCATGATAACTCCACCAATTAATCTTGTACTTATTCCCCAAGAAGTTTGATAAGCATACTCTTCTTTTCCCTCTTTATTTTGGAATTTTACTTCAAATGGTTTTGTGAAATTTTGACCAAAATAATGAGAAGTTCCAGATTGTAATGCCTTTCCATCATGCATCATAGTTTCTACTGTATAGGTATTATCTGCTCCTGCAAATTTCTCACTTGGTGTTTTTTCACCTTTTACCACTGGAATAGCCAATAACTCTTCAATCACTTGCTCATAGATATTTAGCATTTGAATAGTTCTTTGTCTTGCTTCTTCTTCTGTTGCATGTATTGTATGACCTTCTTGCCATAAAAATTCTCTAGAGCGTAGGAAAGGTCTTGTTTCTTTTTCCCATCTTAGTACACTACACCATTGGTTATATACCATTGGTAAATCTCTCCAAGAACTTAACCATTTAGAATATAAATTGGAAAACATAGTCTCAGAAGTTGGACGAATACATAGCTTCTCTTCTAATTCTTCTCCTCCACCTTGTGTTACCCAAGCTACTTCTGGTGCAAATCCTTCTACATGGTCCTTCTCTTTTTGTAATAAACTCTCTGGAATTAATAGTGGTAAATATACATTTTCTACTCCTGATTTTTTAAATAAATCATCTGCATATTTTTGAATATTTTCCCAAATAGCATATCCATAAGGTTTAATTGCTACACAGCCTTTTGTGTCTGTATAATCTGCTAAATCTGCTTTTTTTACAATGTCTGTATACCATTGTGCAAAATCATCTTCTATATTAGTAATTTCTTTTACAAATTCTTTTTCTTTACTCATTTTCATTTCTTCCTTTCTCTACTATTTTATGTCTTCTAACGAGGACACATTTTTCCCTAAGGTCGCTCCTTCATAGTTAAGATGTGTCCCCGCTAAGGGACAAGGTATGTCCCCCGGAAGTTTAATTTTCTCTTTCACTTTTCTCATCATTTTCTTCCCTTGCGGGCATTGGAGCCTCATTCTGAGTATCTTCTTGGTTATCTTCACTATCACTTTTCGCTTTATCTTGTTCTTCCATGACATCATCAATTACAATTTGTTGATTCTCATCTACTTTGTATCTTGGTAGTTCGGGAAGTTCCTCTAAACTATTAAATCCAAACATTCTAAAAAACTCTGGTGTTACTCCATAAGTACCTGGCTTTCCTGGTGCATCTAGTTTTCCTGTTTCTTCTATCAAATGATATTCTAATAATTTATAGATAGTTGCATCAGAACCAACACCACGAACAGACTCAATCTCTGCTCTTGTAATACGTGGATTATATGCAATAATAGCTAATGTTTCTAGTGCTGCTTGTGATAAATTTGGCTTATTTCTTTTATCAAATATACTATAAATCACTTCGTAATATTCTTTTTTCGTGCATAATTGATAGGCTTCTCCTACATTAATAATTTGAAGCCCTCTATTTTCTTCTTGATATTCTATTTTCATGCTCTCTACAATACTAATAATTTCCTCTGAATTTGCTTCTAGTGCAAGCATTAATTCTTTGATTTTTACCTCTCTACCTGCTGCAAAAAGTATTGCTTCTATCATTCCTTTTGCCTTATTAATTTCCATCTTTCTAATTTCCTTCCTACCATATTATCCCACGCTTACTGCTTTATGTCAAGCTATTTGCAAGAATCATTGACATTGTTTTTTGCTTGTGATAAGATGAATTTAGTTTAAAGAGTGGAGGATAATTCGAAATGGAGGAAGAAGAAGAAAAAAAAGAAGAGACCCCAAAAAAAATAGAAGTGATAACTGGAGATGGAGATTTAGAGATTTCCCCTGTTCGTGAACACTTAGAAGTGGAAAAACCCAAGCCAAAAGAAGACAGAACTATTTTGATACCTGAAGTTAAAAAAACAAATCGTGAAGAAAATTAATTCTCCACGATTTTATTGTATCAACTAAAAAGCAATTCTAACTTCTTAAAAATTAGAATTGCTCGTTTTTCTATTTTCCTAAATAGCTTCTTGATTTTCAGCTACTTCTGTATTCTCTTCTTGGTTTTCATTGCTTTCTTGGTTTGCTACTTCTAAACTTGATACAGATACTTCGTATGCAATTCTCTTTTCTACTGTACCATCTTCATATTTCTTTTCATATTCTCTTGATTGAACACGTCCGATGATTTTAACTTCTGTTCCAACTGGAATGTTTTCACAGAATCTAGCATTTCTTCCCCATGCAATACATGGAATATAGTCAGATTTATTATATGCTCTATTAACAGCTAATAAGATGTCTGAAATTTCTCTTCCAAATGGAGTTTTACGATAGATTGGCTTTTTACAAATATATCCATCTAAAGTTACTTCATTTGATACAATTTCATTACTTACTTCTACTTCATCTTCTTGATTCTCTAGGAAATTAATGTCTTTTGCAAAAACAGTTAGAATTAATCTGTTCTTTTCTTGATCATAACTATTATATGATCTAAATTGTCCATCAATTTCCAATTTGCTACCAATTGCTATATCTTTAATTGTTAATAATCTCTCTGAAATAGTAACTGGAATATTGTCTGCATTTCCACTTAAACGAGGTACACTTAAATCAAAAATGTAGAATTTCTCTCCATAAATTTCATGACTAAATCTTTTGTCACTTGTTACCTTTCCAACCAATACTAAATGGTTATTATCATCATAATTTGTATTCAATTTGTTTTCCTCCCTACCTTTGTTTCTTATTTAGTTTATTCATAGTATATAAGTTTTAGACTAGGAATCCCCTAGTACAATACTTATTATACTATATATTTTTGGTTTTGTCTACATAAAATGTTATTTTTTTCTATATTTTATGTTAATTTTACCTTTTAATCTTTTTTAGAGTAAAGAAATAGCAAACTTGCAAGTTCTAAAACAGCACTATTATTGTCACTTTTATCTATTTCTAGTTCCATTTCTTGTGGCTCAATTTCTTCTTGATAAATATTCTTAATTCCTCTTTGCAAACAAACTATAACTTTCTCCTCTTCTACACTAGAAGTTGTTACACTTGCTTTTTGATTATACCCATAAGTGATAATCTTTAAGTCTAAATTCTCCAAAAGTTGCAAATTTTCTTTTACATCACTATTTAGTATAAAATAGTCTGTTCTTTTTGCAATTTCCCTAATCATTTCTTGTTCTTCTGTTATCTTCTTTCCTAATAAGAACATATCAAATCTCACATTACGCATATTTTGTGCTGTACTTTCTGTTAAAAAAAATACATCTTCTAGCCCTCTTTTCTCTAATTCTTCTTTTAAATATGCTTTATTTTGGTTTTGTGTTAAAATACCGATTAAAGACATTGCTATAAACTCCTTCTTATTCTAAGCATAAGTATACCCAATGTTTTAGGAGCTATACAAAAAACTTAATTATTTATTTGATTGATTACTGTATTATTTTTCTCTTGGGAATTTGTAGATGTTTGCAGTACATCCTTTGGTGAATTTGTTACAGCAAAGGCAATGACAAATAAAATCACTACAGTGCTAAGTGCTACTAGGTAAGAATATATTTTTTGTTTATTAAATACGATAAACATAGTTTTCTCCTTCTTTTCTTTTTTATTAGAATATATGCAAAACTTAATCAAGATATTCAAAATATTAGATGCAGCTTTTTGTCACTTTTTGTAAGTTTTTTACATACAATATATTAATAACAAAAAGAAAGGAAGGAAAAATATTTATGGATTACGAAAAATGCGTATGCCCTGTTATGAATGTTGATGGTGTTTTAGCAACAGGAAAACAATTTGATTTAGACATCACTTTACCAGAAGATAACAGAACTGTTATTTATGGTATTGTAAAGGATTGTTACCAAGATCCTGTAAAAGATGCTGTCGTTAAATTAGTTGAAGTTGTTTGTGAATGTGGCGAAGAGGAAAGACGTCCTGTTTCTCATACTTTCACTGACAAAAACGGAGAATTCGTTTTTGGACCTTTATGTGCTAACAGACTTTATGAAATTGAAATCTGGGTAGACCAAGTAAAACATTGTAAAGTATGTACTTGTGGTAAACATGAAGGAAAATGCTTAAAAGGCGTTGAATTAGAATGTCCTCCATGTAAAGAATGCTGCGAAAAACCATGTGACAAACCATGCCAAAAACCATGTGAGAAACCTTGCAAATAAACAATTGAATTCTATATCAAGTACAACATGTACTTTTCAAGAACTCAAAAAAAGAAATCATAGTATTCGTACTATGATTTCTCTTTTATCTTATTAAAAGTTTATAATATTCCCATTCTTTTTGCAAATTGTTTTCCTTTTTTCATCATTCTTCTTTTGTTTTGGTCCATAGTTTCAGCATACATCATAGCAATTCCTGCAGTTACAATTCCTCCAATTAGCATACCCTTCATAAATTTCATTTGGCTTTTCCTCCTTCATTTAATTTATTCTCCCTTTTAGTATGCCTATTTTTTTCTTTAATATACATTTTGTACCACGAAACTATTTCATAACTTGCTATAACAAGTAAAAAGATACCAAATAATTTCCTTAATATTTGTACATTAATATGCGTACTAATACTGCTACTTATCACTGCCCCTATTGTTCCAGCTAAAATAATAGGAATTGCTAATTTCCACTGCACATTTTTATTTTTAATCCCCATCCCAATAGCACCTATTGCTGTTGGGATAAAATACACCAAATTCGTCGCTTGTGCAATATGCTGATCTAATCCCATAAAAATGGAAAGAAGAAGGATTAAAATCGTTCCTCCTCCCATTCCCATTCCGGCTAATTACTCCTGATATCAAACCTACGATTAATTCTCTCATGAAAACTTCTTTCTACTTTGCTATCATATTAATTCCTGCATAGATGAGAAATAATGTAAAAGCAATTTTTAAATATTTTTCTGGTAAATAATTTAATAGCCTTGCTCCTACTATTCCTCCAATAATGCCTCCAATTGCACACTTAATACCAATATCCCACCTAATAAGATTATTTGTCCCATAAAAAATAGCTGTGACGGCTACCATTGGTAAAATACAAAATACTGAAGTGGCTCTTGCTTTTTTAGGCTCTAATTTCAAAGTGTATAATAGTGCTGGAACAATAATCAGCCCACCTCCTGCTGTAAAAAGCCCACTAATGATTCCAGCTACTAAACCTACTAAAATTCTTTTTACCATATTTTTACCTTCTAAAAATTAGTATGTTCATTTTTACTTATTATTATTCACCTTTTTTTCATCTCCGAGAAATTAACTTGATTTGTTTCTCTGCTAATTCAGTTAAAATCATATCGCATTTTAACATTTCTGCAATAACAGACTTCCTTAAATCTTCTCTTTCTATATTATCTGCTACATCTAAAAATTTTTGTAATTGCCTTAAATATCCCTTATTTTTTTCCTTCCAGTCTCTATTGGTAGGTGTATTTTCTTTTGTAAAAAATGATTTAAAACTCATTTTGTACACCTCTTTTCATTTACTTTAAGATGATGTTTTATTACTTTTACCGTCATGTTAGTTTATTAATATGTAATTTTACTATATCTCATGATAAAATACAAGCATGTGACAAAATCCGACATTTTTTGTCACAATTATTTTTTATAGAAAGGTGAATTTCATGATAAAAATAAAATTATCTGATTTACTTGGCAAGAACAAAATGACTCAAAAGGCATTGGCAGATATCACTCGCATTCGTCCTGCAACAATTTCCAAAATGTACTATGAAGAAACAAAGAGAATTGATATCGACCAATTAAATCGTATTTGCCAAGCCTTTAACTGCGAAATCTCTGAATTATTAGAGTACATCCCTAAAGATAAAACCGAATAAATTCATTTTTCAAGATTAATTTATAGGTTAATACCATTATACCAAAAAACACTAGCAAATTACTAGTGTTTTTTATTATTTTTTTAAATTTAAAGAATTATTTTACGTTATTATATCTTTTTAGTATACACATCTGCTTATTTTCCTTGTTTAACATATTTTTAATCTTCTGCTACTGCTAAATAAAATTGCCTAATTTTGCTGGATGATTTCTTCTAAAGAATTTATCAAATAATCCACATCCTCTTTTGTGTTATCTTTTCCAAAGGTAACACGTAAACTTCCCCTTGCTATATCTGGACTTAATCCAATAGCCGTTAATACATGAGAAGGGCTAGCCTCTCCACTGCTACATGCAGAACCTGCTGAAGCACAAATTCCTTTTTCGTCTAATTCTAATAATAGTTCCTGTGCATTTATCTTTGGAAAAGATATATTTGCATTTCCTGGCAACCTTTCTTTTGTATCTCCATTTAACTTTGTATTTGGAATTCTTTTTTGTACCTCAGAAATGTAATAATCTCTTAACTCTATTAACTTTCGATTGTACTTTTCATAATTTTGGTAAATTTCAGCTATTGCCTCTCCTAATCCCACAATTTCAGCTACATTTTCTGTTCCTGCTCTTTTGTCTCTTTCTTGGTGTCCTCCATCTTGTATCTTTTCAAATTCCACTCCCTCTTTTACATATAAAGCTCCTACTCCCTTTGGTCCATAGAACTTGTGAGCTGACATAGATAATAAATCAATATGCAATCTATTTACATCAATTTTTACATTTCCTATTGCTTGCACACTATCTGTGTGAAATAAAATTCCTTTTTGTTTTGCAATATTTCCTATTTTTTCAATTGGTTGTATAGTTCCTATTTCGTTATTAGCAAACATAATAGAAATTAGAATAGTAGTTGACTTAATGCTATTTATTAGTTGCTCTATACTTACAAATCCTTTTTCGTCCACATCTAAATAAGTAACTTCAAATCCTTGTCTTTCTAATGTCTTACATGAATTTAATACTGCTGGATGCTCTATTTTGCTTGTAATAATGTGTTTTCCCTTTTCTTTGTAGCTATAAGCTACTCCTTTAATTGCTAAATTATCACTTTCACTTCCACAGGAAGTAAAATAAATTTCATGTTGTCTTGCTCCGATTGCACTCGCCACTTTTTTTCTTGCCTCATCTATTGCCTTTTTAGACTGTCTGCCAATTGTATATAATGATGAAGCATTACCATATTCACAAGTAAAATATGGTAACATCGCTTTTAATACCTTTTCATCCACTGGCGTAGTTGCTGCATGGTCAAAATATCTAATCTTCATAAACCCTCATTCCTTTTTCGTTATTCGAATCTTTTTCTATATTATATGTATTTTTTTAAATTTTATTGCAAAAATGCAACCAATGTCCACATAATTTGGTTACAAAAGTATAAAAAAGCGATGTTAACAAATTCTAAATGTTAAAGCATTAAGTGTTTCTACATAAGATATCTGTAACTTGCTTTGCTCGAATGGTAAAGAAATCTACTGAACTCTACAATAAATTGTTAAAACAATTCGCTGTAATTTCCTAGAATATAAAAAAATAA
>JAAWNJ010000057.1 GCA_022798895.1 Clostridia bacterium
GGGGTTTACCCAAATCAGGTTGCTATCTCCCAACGATACAGTGGAAAGCTTGCCACCCACTATTCCTTTTAAGTTCGTCGGTACAGTGTAGTCAGTTCCCTTTACGGGAGTTAATTTGCTGACCTCCACCGTTACATTGATAGTCAACTGGATCATAGTGTCTGTTTCCTCAAACATCGCCTTGTATTGAGACTTGTTTGTAGATAATGTCTCATCGGGGTTTACCCAAATCAGGTTGCTATCTCCCAACGATACAGTGGAAAGCTTGTCACCCACTATTCCTTTTAAGTTCGTCGGCACAGTGTAGTCAGTTCTTTCCATAGGAGTTTCCTTACACACTGTTACCATTACAGTGACTACTTTCTCATTCTTTGTGCTGGTTTCTTCAAACTTTGCCTCATACTGAGACTTGTTTGTAGACAGTTTCTCGTCAGGGTTCAGCCATACCAGATTGCTATCCCCCAACGACACAGTGGAAAGTTTGTTGCCAGCTATTCCTCTCAAATTTGTCGGAATAGTATAATCAACTCCGTTTTCCGGCTCTGTCTTCTTGACAGGTTGTGTCGTACTCGTGGTTCCGGGATCTTCTACGCCAGTCCCGGGTTTTTCTGTTTCTCCCGGCTTATTGCTGTTCGTCTCCGGCGGGTCCGTTTCGTTGGGCGTCGTGTCGTGCACTTCGCCTCCAGGCTTTGTGGTTTCTCCCGGTTTTGTAACTTCGCCAGGTTTGGTGGTCACATCGTTCGGCTGCTTGTTCTCACTCTGACTAATGTCAGTGCTGGAAGTAGGATCTTGCTGCTCTTCCTGCGAGCATCCCCGCAGTACTGCCGACATAATCAATGCCAGTACTACCAAAGCAGCGATAGTTACAACAGCTATCTTTTTCCGGTTTTTCATCATTGTTGTTTTTCCTCCTTTAAAATTAGAGCTTAGTTATGCTCCATAATTAATATATGAAAAAGGGCAAATTTTCCCTGTTATCATTATTATACTATAACATTTTAAATGCGTCAAGTTTTATGTATACTTTTGATTTATCACTTAAATTTTATTTCTTTATAAACCAAACCTTCTGTTTTTTATTTAAAACACAATAAAAACACACCATATATTAGTTTTGGTGTGTCTTTTATTTTCTTAACTTGTTCTTGAATTATTGTAATTCAATAGTAGCTCCTGCTTCCTCAAATTTAGCTTTTAATTCTTCTGCTTCTTCTTTCTTAACCCCTTCTTTAACTGCTTTTGGAGCTCCATCTACTAAATCTTTAGCTTCTTTTAATCCTAATCCTGTAGCATCTCTAACAACTTTGATTACTTGGATTTTGTTTGCACCTGCATCTTTTAATACTACATTAAATTCTGATTTTTCTTCAGCTGCTCCTGCTGCTGCTCCACCTGCTACTGGTGCTGCAACTGCTGCTGCAGATACTCCATATTTTTCTTCAATTCCTTTTACTAATTCTGCTAATTCAACAACTGTTAAAGTGTCGATAGTTTCTAATAATTCATCAATTTTTGCCATTTTAAAATGACCTCCTTCTTAAATTTTAATAATAATGTTTACAATCTCGCATACTCTCGATTGCATAAATCATCTGTAACTTGCTTCGCTTCGTACAGCTGACTTAATTTTCTTTTTGAGCTTTAACTGCATCTAATGCAACTGCCAACTTGGTAATATTTCCAAGTAAAGCACCAGCCAATTGTGCAATAAGTTCTTGTCTTGATGGTAATTTTGCTAAAGTAATAATTTCTTCAGCAGTCATTACTTTACCTTCAATAATTCCACCTTTAATTTTATAAAAATCATTCTTTTTTGTGAAATTGTAAATAACTTTAGATGGTTCTAGGTAATCTTCTGTTCCAATAACAATAGCTGTTGGTCCTTCTAATAAATCATCTAATCCATTTTCTCCATTTGCATTCAATGCTCTTTTAATAATGTTGTTTTTAATAACTTTATATTCACTGTTTGTTCCTCTTAAGTCTGTTCTTAATTTAGTTACATCTGCAACATTAATTCCTCTGTAATCTGTTAAAAGGATTACTTTTGCCTCTTTTAATTTTTCAGCTAGTTTATTAACTTCTTCTTCTTTTTGTTTTAAAACGGTATTGCTTGCCATTTTTTCACCTCCTATAATATATCTCTTCTTATCTTTTATAAGGAACTTGCCTTTCCGTAGGCTTTTAATAGTTTTGTAATATGATTGTAATCAAATTAAAATCCAATCAATTTTTGTTTACCGCAAACAAAGATTGATTGGATTTCTATATCCGCTCATTTTCTTTGCCTCGGTAAGACTTACTTTTTTGCTTACTTTCTTAGGCTATTCATTTTCCTTATTTTTGATCAATATACATACTTGGTCCCATTGTAGTAGTAATTGCTACACTTTTAATGTATTGTCCTTTTGCTGCTGATGGTTTTGCTTTAATAATAGCTCCCATTACTGTATCATAGTTTTCTAGCAATTTTGCTGCTCCAAATGAAACTTTACCAAAACCTAGGTGAACGATGTTATTTTTGTCTAATCTATATTCTACTTTACCTGATTTGATTTCATTGATTGCTTTTGTAACATCCATTGTTACAGTTCCTGATTTAGGGTTTGGCATTAATCCTTTTGGTCCTAATACTTTACCTAATCTTCCTACAACACCCATCATATCTGGAGTTGCTACAATCACGTCATAATCAAACCAATTTTCTTTTTCAATTTTTGGTATTAATTCTTCTGCTCCAACAAAGTCAGCTCCAGCTTTTGTAGCTTCTTCTGCTTTTGGTCCTTTAGCAAATACTAATACTCTTTGTGTTTTACCTGTACCATTTGGAAGTACTGTTGTACCTCTTACTTGTTGGTCTGCTTGTTTAGAATCAACACCTAATTTAACATGTAGTTCAACAGTTTCATCGAACTTTGTTTTTGGCATTTTTTCAATTGTTTCTAGTGCTTCTTTTGCACTATACAATTTTTTAGTATCAACTAGCTTTGCAGCTTCTTGATATCTCTTTCCTTTTTTCATTTTTACCTCCTTTGGTATTAACGAAATAGCTTTCCTATTTCTCCCAATTTGTTTTACTTTTAGTAGATTAGTCTTCTACTACAACACCCATAGATCTTGCAGTTCCTGCTACCATGCTCATAGCAGCTTCTAATGATGCTGCATTTAAGTCTGGCATTTTCTTTTTAGCAATTTCTTCTACTTGTGCCTTATTTATTTTAGCAACTTTATCTCTATTAGGTTTTCCTGAACCTTTTTCTATTTTTGCAGCTTGTTTAATTAAAACTGCCATAGGTGGTTCTTTAGTAATAAATTCAAATGATTTATCTTTATAAACTGTAATAACAACTGGAATAACTGTGTTTCCCATTTGTGCAGTTCTATCATTGAATTGTTTTACGAAATCCATAATGTTAACACCTGCAGCACCTAATGCTGGTCCTACTGGTGGAGCTGGACTTGCCTTTCCTGCTGGAATTTGTAGTTTTACTACACTTCCGATTTCTTTTTCTGCCATTATTCTAGCACCTCCTTTAAGTTTTGTAATATGTATATTAATCTAAAATTTCAATTTACAACAATATATTACCTCATGCTTTAAACTGAAATTTAAATTACTTATTTTTTAGACTTTTTGAACTTGAGAAAACTCTAGCTCAACTGGTGTTTCTCTTCCAAACATAGATACTAATACTTTTACTTTGTGCTTTTCTTTGTTGATTTCTGTTACAGTTCCTGTATAGTCTGTAAATGGTCCATTCATAATTCTAACAGAATCATTTACAGTATAATCTACATTTACTGTCATTTGCTCAAATCCCATTTTTCTAATTTCTTCATCAGTCAATGGAATTGGATCAGTTCCTGAACCAACAAATCCTGTAACACCTCTCGTATTTCTAACAATATACCATGTTTTTTCTGTTACAATCATTTTAATTAAAACATATCCTGGAAAAACCTTTTTTAAGTTTGTTTTTCTTTGTCCATCCTTAATTTCAATTTGTTCTTCCATAGGAACGATAATATCGAAAAAGAATTCTTCTAATTCTCTATTTTTAATTGTTTTTTCTAAGTCTGTTTTAACTTTATTTTCATAACCTGAATAAGTATGTACTACATACCATCTCGGCATATTTTCTTTTTCTCGAGACATAATTTACAGCCTCCTAATTATTAATTTTTTGTATTATTAGACGTTGTATTTGTGGTGTTTGTTGTATTATTTGTTGTACTGTTTGTTTCATTATTTGTGGTATTATTTCCAGTTTCATTTGTAGTATTATTGTTTGTATTATTAGTCTCTTCATTTGAAGTTGTTGTATTAGATTCTTCATTACGTGTACCTATAACTTCTTTTAATTTATTGATTCCATAATCATCTACTGTTTTGAAAACAAAATCCAACGCAAATACAATAACAGCTGTAATTAATACAATGGTAATAACTGCAACAGTATTATTTACAAGTTGCTTTGGTGTTGGCCAAATTACTCTTTTTAATTCTGCCTTAAAATCCTTAAAAAAATGCTTGTTTTCTTTCTTTTCTTTTTTATCATTTACATCTTTAGGCATTTCATTTTCCCCCTTAAAAGGCTTATTTTGTTTCTTTGTGTGTTGTACGTTTTTTGCAGAATTTACAATATTTTACGACTTCTAATCTATCAGTATTGTTTTTCTTATTTTTTTCTGTCATATAATTTCTTCTTTTACATTCTGTGCATTCTAATGTAATTGGTTCTCTTGCTCCTTTTGCAGCCATTTAAAACACCTCCAGCTTCTTGCTTTTCATTTTTTCATCTTTTTTAAAACGTATGCTGTTCACATACGCTTGCTTATTTTATCACCTTTTTTGCTATCTGTCAACCGTTTTAGCTTAACTTTCCCTAGAAAGTTTTGTATTATCTTCTAATTTTGTAATAAAGCTACATTTTCAAAATTGATAATAGTATATTTTCACTAAAAAACAAAGCAAAATATATTGATTTTTTTCCTTCTTTATTATATAGTTACTATATAGATTTTTGCATAAAAAAATCTATTATACTAATATGAAGAAAGGAAAATAATTTCATTATCTACTACCTTTTAGATAATAGATTATATGGGAATTATGAGTAAGAACAAACAAACTAAAGTAAAGAACAAGTATTATGCTAATGCAAGTGGCTACAAATTAAATGTAAAATGGATACTACCACTATTTATTTTAATGCTATTATTATCGTATTTTGGTATTAACTATGTAACTGATTTAACTTATGAAAATGTTTATGGTAACATTACAGAACTTAGTGAGCAAACAGCTGCACAGCTTAATCTTGCTATTACGGAGCAAAAAAGATTTATTGATACTATGGTATCTTCTATCAATAGTGGCTTTTTCAATACACCTGAAGATATCTTCAAACGTTATAGCCCTGATTTATCAGATTACCATTTTACAAGACTAGTTATTTTAGATGAAAAGGGAAATGGTACAACAAGTGATGGACATGTTGTTAAAAATTATGCTAATATTGAAAGTTATTTTGAGAAGTCAAAAAATAGTGTATATTTAGCAGAAAATCAACCCAGTGTCCTTACTGGTGCAAATTATCTTGTTAATGTATATGCAAAAGCTTTTGAATTGAATGGTAAAAATTTGATTATCTTTGCAACTATTCATACAGAAGATTATAGAGAAATTTTATTAAGACGTTTATTTCATGGTAAGGGTGGTACTTATTTAATCAATAATGATGGTATTGTTTTAATTGATTCCTCTGATACAGTAACAGGAGATAATGTTAACCTTTACGACCTTTTAGATGTACAGTTAACAAATGAAATGAATATTGCTAAAGTTGAAGAAATGAAACAAGGTATTCGTTCAAAACAAGTCGGAACTTTTGATGTTAGGTTAAATAGAAGTACTTACTTTATCCATTATGAAAAGCTAAATGTAAATGACTGGTATGTAATTAGTATTGCACCTGATGATACTATTGCAAAAGAACTTCTTCAATTTTTGAAAATTGCTATTGCAGTTTGTATTGGAATTACTTTTGCTATTTTAGGTACTAGTATATTCCTTGATTTGTCCACGCAAAAGAAAAATAGGAAACTATATAGAATTGCTTATATAGACCCAGTTACAGAACTTGGAAATGAAACTTATTTTAAAGAAAATGGTACTCATTTCTTACAAACAGACGCTAAATCAAAATATATTATTGCACTTGATATCAATAAGTTTAAAGCTTTAAATAATGTTTACGGTTATGAATTTTGTAATAAGATTTTAAAGGCACTTGGTGAAAAACTAATTACCATCTTACCAGAAGATAATATTGTTTGTAGAATTTCTAATGATGTCTTTGCTACTGTCTTTAGTTACGAAAAGAAGATTGAAACATTACTAAATAAAATATTCCATGAAGCCTCTAATCTAAAAATTGATGATACAGCGCTTCATGTCAACTTATCTATCGGAGTCTATAAAATTACTGCTAAAGATAAAGATATTAATAAAGTTCTAGATAAAGCTTATATGGCTCGTTCTAAAATAAAAGGATTATATAATGATAATTACTATATTTTCGATGAAGTATTGGAAAATCAACTAGTAGAAGAACAACAAATTGAATCTTGTATGGAACAAGCTTTAAAGGATAAAGAATTCGTCATTGTATATCAGCCAAAAACTGCTGCTAATACAGAAAAAGTTGTTGGCGCAGAAGCATTAGTTAGATGGCATAAGGATGGTCAGGTAGTTCCTCCTGGAAAATTCATTCCTTTATTTGAGAGAAATAAATTTATCGTTAAATTAGATTTATATATTTTTGAACAAGTTTGTAAAGACTTAGCAGCATGGAAAGAGAAATATGGTAGTGTCCCAATCGTTTCTATCAATGTTTCTAAAGAGCATTTCGTGTATGAAAACTTTATTGAAGAATATGCTCAAATTACAGATAAATATGGAATTGATAGAAGTAAGGTAGACTTAGAAATCACTGAAAGTGCCACAGTCGATAATAAAATAGATATTATTAAAGTTTTAAATTCTATTAAAGAAAAAGGATTTGTAGTTTCTATTGATGATTTTGGTACAGGTTACTCTTCACTTAGTATGTTACAAAATATGCCTATTGATATCATCAAAATAGATAAAGTTTTTGTTGATAAAGCTAATCTTGAAAGTGATAAAAACATTATTAATTACATTGTATATCTTGCAAAAAGACTTAGTGTAAAAACAATTGTAGAAGGTGTTGAAACAAAAGAGCAAGCAGACTATGTAAGGAACTTAAAATGTGATGTTATTCAAGGATATTATTATTCAAAACCTATCTCTAGAGAAGAGTTTGAAGACTATTTTAATAAAAATAAATAAACAACCAAAAACAGATTTTAGAAATTCTAAAATCTGTTTTTTAATGCATCTTATTTTGCAATCTTTTTTCCAAATTCTATACATTGTTTTCTCATTTCTTCATCTGGTGTCCACATTTGCTTAATGCCTTCATTAATTATTTCAAATCCTGCTTTTTTTAAGATTTCTGTTATTTGTCCTACTGCTTCTCCACTCCAGCCATAACTTCCAAATGCTACCGCTTTTTTGTTTTTGAGTTTCATTCCTTTTATCATTTCTAAAATTCCTGCAATAGAATGTAAATAGCCATTATTAAC
The DNA here is from genome assembly GCA_022798895.1 of Clostridia bacterium. Lineage (GTDB taxonomy): Bacteria > Bacillota > Clostridia > TANB77 > CAG-508 > CAG-273. The sequence continues at coordinate 7,672 of JAAWNJ010000057.1, forward strand.
TGTAGGAGAACCTACTAAAATCATTTTTGATTTGAATACTTCTGTTAATACCTCTGTTTTGTCGTCTTTTGCTGTGTTCTTTATTTTAATGGTTACTTCTTTATCTATTTCTTGTATTCCCTCTGCTATTGCTTCCGCCATCTTTCTAGTGCTATTCCACATTGTATCATATAAAATAGTAATTTGATTTTCTTGATAATTGTTTGCCCATTCTAAATATTTTTGTATAATTTGCTCAGGATTTTTTCTCCAAATTAGTCCATGGCTTGGACATATCATTTGAATCTTCAAATTCATTGCTAATATCTCTTGAATTTTCTTGTTTACCAATAGTCCAAATGGCGCTAAAATATTGGCATAATAGGTAAGTGCTTGCTCCCATAATACTGGCTGTTCTACTTCATCTGCATACAAATATTCTGATGCTAAATGTTGTCCAAATCCATCATTACTAAATAAGACATCTGCCCCTTCCATATAAGTAAACATGGTATCTGGCCAATGTAGCATTGGTGCTTCTATAAATTTTAAAGTATGCTTCCCTATATTTAAAGTATCTCCTGTTTTAACAGGAATAAAGTTCCACTCTTGGTGATATTGTCCTTTGATAGATTTTACACCATTTGCAGTACAATAAATCGGAGTATCTGGTATCTCTCTCATCAGTTCTATTAAAGAACCACTATGGTCTACTTCTCCATGTTGCATAATAATTGCATCAATTTTATGAATATCTATTTCTTGCTTTAAGTTATTTACAAATTCTTTATCATATGGCAACCAAACGGTATCAATTAAAACTGTTTTCTCATCTTGAATGAGATATGCGTTATAGGATGAACCTTTATTGGTGGTAAATTCATCACCATGAAATTTCTTAAGTTCCCAATCTGTTTTTCCTATCCACGAAATATATTCATTGATTTGTCTTTTCATTTTAGCTTCCTTCCTTTTTTGTCTTTTTATAGCTAGTATTTACTTCTCTTTAGTATGCTTATGATTTCCTTTTTTATTCTTCTTTTTGGCTACAGAATAACCAAATTTTCCTACTTGTTTCCCTAATGTAAAATATTTTCCATTAGCATAAGTAATTAAATTACATTTTGAAATATCAAAAGCCCCTTTTTCATCTATATAACTTTCGTCTGCATCTATAGATAAGATTTCTGCCACAAACATATCATGACTTCCTAATTCCTTTATCTCTTTTACTTTGCATTCTATTGATACAGGGCTTTCTTTAATTAATGGACATTTGACAAACTTAGCCTTTTCCTTTGTTAATTTCATTTCTTTGAATTTATCTACTTTTGCTCCTGTTTTGACTCCACACCAGTCAGTCTCATATACCAAATCTTTATTTGTTAAGTTGATTACAAATTCTTTTTTCCTTTTTATAATATCATGTGAATATCTTTCTTTTCTTACTGAGATATAACACATTGGCTTGTCTGTATTGATAATGCCTGTCCATGCCACTGTTATAATATTACTGTTATCCATATCTCCACAAGATACCATTACAACTGGCAATGGATAAATAAAAGTTCCTGACTTCCAAATTACTTTACTCATCTTGTCTCTCCCCCTGCTGCTCTTTTACCATCTTCTAATGCCTTATCTTGTTTATTGCTTTTTCTCTTTGTCTTTTCAATTTGCTCCCATATTGCAACAGCAGTGTATTCTTCTGGTGAATATACCACTCTATATTGATTCTTTGGCTTTCTATTTTCGTCTTGTACTTGCTCTAAACTACCAATATATCCATGCAATTCTTTATCTGTCAAATTTGTTACTCCTAATAAGCCTAGAAATACTACTGCATTATATGTTGCATCATTCATCTTATTAAAAGATATCTCTCCAAATCTTCTAATAGTTCTAGATATATCACCTCTTGAAATTGTAATCTCATATTCTGATATACTATCTTGTAAATTAGGAGCAGACATATACAATAAAGCTCCTACTTCTTTTATTGTATAAATTCTGTCTGCAAATTGGTATGAAGTTTGTGGTGAAATATTTTCTATTCTTTCTGGCGAATAGCTGATATGCTCAACCAATGGTTGGTCTAACAACTCTCTAGAACGTCCACATAAAGTTTCTGGCTGATATAACTCTTCTTTATAGCCTACTTGCTCTTTTACTTCTACTCCCTCAACAACTTTAAGCTCTGGAACTTGTTGCTCCGCACTAACTACTTCTTTCCCCTGTCTATCTGCTGCAATTCTAGCTTCTAACCTTTCCTTTTCTTTGGCAATTTTATCGAAAGTCTCTTTCGCTTTCTCTGTTCTCTTTTGTCTTACTTCCTCTACTGCTTCTCTTGGAATCTGACATCTAGCATATAATTCTTCTACTAGTTGTTGTTTATTAGTAAGTTGGAATACATTCTCTCCTATATTTAATTCTTTTATTTTTTTATATACTTCATCGACAAAAGCTTTTTCTTCTTCTGTTATCATAGGAAATAATTTTATTCCATCCCTATTGCTTAAAAAAGTAGCATTTGTGCTTTTACGAAACATTAAATCAATAAGAGTCATCTTTCTTTCGCTTGAAATTGTACTTTGATCTGTTGTTAAATCTTCATTTACTTCATTATTTTCCATATATTTAAAACTCCTTTTCTATTCTCTTATTATAGTATAAAACATAAAAAAAAGAAACCACAAATTAGAATTTTTCTAATTTCTAGTCTCTTTATAAAATAAAAATGCCAATACAAGATTTTCTATGCAATCACAATTGCTAGAAAATCTAATATTCCCATAATTATTTACTACGGAAAAATCTCCTTTACAGACTTTTTTCTAGAATAAAAAAAAATCTGGCGACAACCTATTTTCTCAGTAGGGTAACCCACAAATATCGTCGGCACATTGGAGCTTGACTTCTGTGTTCGGTATGGGAACAGGTATTTCCTCCATGTAATCATCACCAGAAAATTGTAGTGTATCAAGGTATTTTTACCTTCGCAACGGCTTCGCGTTGCACTAGTTATTTCTATCACTCGAAAATATTTCATATTTTCTTGCTAAGAACTAACGTCGCATACACTCAAAAATATATAGAGAAAGTTATTTTAGTTCGTAAACTAAGGTTTACAATCTCACTTTCGTTCGATTGCATAAGTTATCTGTAGTTCGCTTT
>JAAWNJ010000003.1 GCA_022798895.1 Clostridia bacterium
TAAAGCAATGATAGATACTTATAATCAAAAAGTTAATTTTGTTGATTTTTCTAGTTTAGAAAGTATCATTAAAGAAATTTAAAAGTAACTGCAAAATTACAATTTTATAAGGAGTTAAAAGTGGATAGAGATATTGATATAACAGAACAATTAAAGAATTTAATTAAAGATTATGATTTTAATGTAGAAACATTATCTAAATATTTAGAATTAGATAAGAATCAGATAAATCAATTAGTTGATGGAAATATAAGTTTTTTACCAAACGATAATGAATATAGATTTAATCTATTTAATAAAATAAGTTTTCTTTATTGTAGTGCCATAGATGAAAAAGATGTTAAATTAGATGCTTTTCTAAAAGTATTATTGTCTTATCATAATATATCAAAAAAGACAATTTCAAAAATGTCAGGAGTAGATATAAAAGAAATAGACAAATTTCTATCATCAAAGAAAAGTAAAATTTCTGTTGAAGATAAATACAAACTTGCTATAACAACTATGTCTTTGAGATTTTTTCTTAAAGATGTTGAAAAGTAAAATATAGCAAAAAATTACATGTATACTGTTAGATGTAAATAAATGAATTTACATCTAATTTTTTTGGTTGTAAAATTATTTACAAAGAATTTAAGTTAGAACATCAAATTACAGAGGTCTTTGAATCTAACAACTTGACGGTTCGACTTTTATTCCTATTATTAATTTAGTTTTAGATAGTGAGGGCAATAGACTCTATATAACAAGCATGATGAAATAATAGTAGAGGTAAAAGACTTAAGTTCAAAAAGAAAGTAGGTGAATAATTTTGAAAACAGTATTAAGTGTAGATGTTGCTAAAAATAAAAGTATGGTAATGCTTATGAATAGTGAGGGAGAGATACTTATTGATACAAAAGAAATAAAACATAATTTAGAAAATTTTGAAAAGGTAAAAGAAGAAATAAAAGAGATTAATCCAGAAAATCTAACAGTATTTATGGAATCAACAGGTACATACCATTTACCAGTAGAAAGATATTTTAGAGAAAATGGATTCAATACCTTAGTTATTAATAGTTTAACGACTAAAAACAATTATGATACTATTAGAAAAACGAAAACAGACAAAAAGGATTGTTACAGATTAGCTAAGTTATTTTTTGTAAACGAAGTAGAATATCACGAAATATCAAAAAAAGATTTATATGCTAATTTGAAAGCAATGACAAGGCAATATTTTTACTTACTTCAGCAAAATGTTAGTTGTAAAAATAGATATAAGAGATTGTTAAATATATGCTTTCCAGAACTAGAGAAAATCTTTAAATCAACAAGAATTTATGATGATACAGCACTAAACTTTATTAAAGAATTTCCACATGCAGAGATAGTAAGAGAAAAGCGAATTGATGCATTGTATAACAATTTATACAAGACTAATGGAAGAAATTTAAACTTTTATAAAAAACTAGCAGAAACGATAAAAACAGCTTCGGCTAACTCTTATCCTGGAGTTGATAAAGAACATAAAGATAGTAAAAATCTTTCAGATATGGCAAAAATAGTACAGAATAATATTATTATTATAAATGAATTAAGAGATAAAATGATAGAAACAGCAAAACAATCGCCATATTATGAAATAATAAATTCATTTTATGGAATAGGAGAAATATTAACAGCAGAGATACTTGGAGAATTAGGAGATATAACAAGGTTCGATAGTCCAAAAGAAATAATAGCATTTTGTGGACTTGATCCAACAATAAAACAGTCTGGAAAAAGTATAAATGTGAAAGGAGCAATATCAAAAAGAGGAAACAAATATGCACGATATATATTATTTAATTGTAGTCAGATGGTAGTAAAACTAGGTGCTTCAAATTATCCAGAGCATCCAGTGTATATTTATTACCAAAATAAAAAAGCAGAAGGCAAACACTACTACGAAAGCCTAACTGCTTGTTCTACAAAAATCTTGAGAATGTTATATTCTATGTGCAAAAATAATAAAACATTCTTAAGTGATTAATTAAATAGAGTTTAACATATATTAGGCGAAAAAGATAGACTTTTTTAAAAAATATATCGTTTTCGCTTGTTTGCCATACAAAAAAATAATATAATAAATTTATAAAAAAAGGGCTTGACAAAAATTAGATAGTCAAGTTAGATGGGAGTTGATTTTAATTGAAAATAGTTACTTATGGAAACAAGGAAAAAGAGAAAATATTATTATTACACCCTATGTTTACAAGTGCTAAATTTTTTAATTTTGTAATAGATAGATTAAGTAATAAATATTATTTGATTATTCCAACATATAGTGGGCATTATGAAAATTCAGATTATGTTTCAATGGAAGATGAAGAAAAAACTATTGATGAATTTCTAAAAGAAAATAACATTGATAAATTAAAAGCAATTATAGGATTTTCTTTAGGTGGTAATATTGCATTTCATTATTTTTGCAATAATCAAGATAAAGTCGATCAAGTAATAGTAGATAGTGCTCCTATCTTTAAATTTCCAAACATTATTAAAAAATATTTTTATAATAGATATAAAAAATGTTTGCTTAATATAAAAGAACATCCAGAAGATACAGTTAAAGAATTAAATAAGTGCTTTAATGGTATGGGCGAAGTACAACAATATGTTGCACCAATAGTAACACTAGAAAGTCTAAAAAAATTATTAGAAAGTTGTTACAATATTAAAGCACCAAAATTAGAAAGTGATTCACAGAGAAAAATAACTTTTGTTTATGGTACAAATGATATAGCAAGACTTTGTTTACCTAGAATTAAAAAATATAAAAATAGTGAATTTATCAAAATTGATTCATTAGGTCATTGTGGTTATTTTAGAGAAAATACAGATGAATATATAAAAAGGTTAATTAGATAAATTACAATTAGTAGAGGAGAAAAATATAAAATGAAAATAATAACGGTATGTGGGAGTTATAAATTTAAAAAAGAAATGGCAGAAATAACAGAAAAAATGACCTTGAAGGGAAATTGCATGTTAACTCCAAATGAATTAGCAAAATCTGATAAAAATGATTATACACAAGAGGAAGCTTTAATGATTGATAAAATGCACAAAGAAAAAATAAAATTATCAGATGCCATATTAGTTGTTAATGTAAATAACTATATAGGAAGTAGTACAAAAAGTGAAATAGAATTGGCAAAATCATTAGATAAAGAAGTTATGTATTATACAGATTTAATAGGATAATAAAAAGAAAGGAAGTTTCAGTATGACACAAAATGGATTTATTGATATTGAAATTAAAGAACTATTAGATTGGAAAGGAAAAGGACCGGAAGGTTGTTTAGTTTCTGATAAAATTACAAAAGAAGGTTGGAAAGTAGGATATATGTATAGAGAAGAACCTGATAAAGGGGTCCCAGATAGTGGTTGGAGATTTATGAAAGGTGACGAAAGTGACGAGTATAATGATAATGCAGAAAATGTACATATATTTGCACTAAATACAATTTGTAATTATGACCCTGATATTATTCCATATTTAGATTTACCAATAGGAACAACTTTAATTAGAGTAGATAATCATAAATTTGAAGTAGACAACCAAGATAAGGAAATTGTAATGGAAAAACAAGAAAGATAATTAAAAATGGAGAATAAACAAGATTGGGAAGAACTAAGAAAATGGGAAGAAAGCAAGAAACAAAGTAATATAGAAACCTATAAGATAGATATAAATGAAATTGAGGAATTACAAAATAGAAGAAAGAAAATGGATAAAATATTAAATCCTGTAAATCAAACTTTAGTAAAAGTAAAAAAGGTTTTGATAATTCTTGCAGCTATTATAGGCATTCTGGCTTTTATTATCTTTGTTGGCTGGTTATCTTCTGTAAGAAATTTTGTGAATGCTGATATCTATTCTATGCTAAATTTTTATGGAGTAGAAGTGCAGATTATTTCACAAGAAGCTGATCAAAAAGGAAATGGAAAATATCTTGTTAACCCTGAAGGGTATCCTGAAATTCAATTTACTGCCAAGAAACGTTGGGGAAATATCCAAACAGATTTTAAGGACAACTATCAAAAATATCTTTTTACGCATTGGGAAAGTGATAGAAAAGAAAAATTTTCTACTAACGAAGAATTAGAAGATGGGCTTTTAGTATATCAAAATTATATTACTGTGAATGAAAATGAGACTATTGAGGAAGCAACAGAAGATTTTATTAGCTTTATCGTATATGCAGAGCAATGGAATTCAAAACATAAAATTATCAATATGCCACATTGGTCAAAAGAATATTTTAGGGTTCCACTCAATATATACATTTACCTTCAAGAAGAAGATATTTGGCTAAAAAATATTTATACTGGAACAGGGCAGACTGAAGACAAAATGAGAGAAACCATAAAAAATGAATTAGAAAATGCCAAACTGGAAACGAGGTAATATGAGAAGAATTTTAGATTTTAGTATTTTTACAATAGTAATATTATCTTTAATAGTAGCAGGAAGTATATCGCTTATACGTTCAGACAGAGAAGAAAAACGTAAAACTGTTATCTTATCAATACCTCATTTTGTAATCTACTGTTTGTTACAATATTGTTGTGGTTTTATACTCTGGACTATTAGACTTGATAAATTCGATAGGTATCCATATAGAAACCCATTTTGCATTCTAGTGATTATTTATTGTATAATTGCCTTTAGCGTATTAGACATATATTATATAAGGTATGAAAAAAACAAATATAGTATAAGAGTAGCACTTTGGCTTTTACTTGCCATACATATATTAGCAATTTTTCTATTACTTATTTTTAGTCCTTTTAAGGGATGGTTTTAGAGAAAAAAACGAGCAGATAATTAAGCGATTAATTTATCTGCTTTTTTCATAAAAACCTTGTAACCTTTTTAGAGAAATTGGTATTATATTGGTTAAGTATACTTGAGAAGGGGATTAATTCCAAAGTGAATAAAAATGCAAAACAGTATTTAAAAAGTGATAACCTTTTTAATATGAAAAATCTTGTAAAAATATATGGCTCCTATGTTTATACAATTGTAAACAATAGTATAAATGGCAATGAAGATATAGAGGAAATTGTATCAGATGTTTTTTTAGCCTTATGGCAAAACCGTGAGAAAATACAGGAAGAAGCGGATTTAAAGCCATATTTGATAGTCATAACAAAAAATTTGATTAAAAAGAAATATAGAGACTTAAAAAAGAATGTTTCTACTTGTGATATAGACGATTTAGAAAACGTAATTGCATCACAAATGGATATTAGTCAAATTGTAGAAAATGATGAGAAAAAACAAATCATATCAAATACGATTAACCATTTACAAGAGGAGGAAAAAGCAATATTTACTTTATATTATTACAATAATAAGATGATAAAAGAAATAGCTAGTTATTTAAAAATTTCTACTACCAAAGTAAAGGTATCATTACATAGAATTAGAAAAAAGGTGAAAAAAGAATTGATGAAAAGGGGGTATAGCTATGGAAAATGAAAAACTGATGAATAAAATCAAAGATAAGATAGCGATATCCAATTTTGAATGGGAGGAAAAAACAATGATAAATAAGAAAAAGAAAATGCTTTCTATCGTTAGTATTTCAATTATTTGCATTATGTGTAGTTTTGCCACTGTAAATGCTATGACAGGAAATGAGCTAGTGAAAAACATAGAAAAAACAATCAGTAAGCTTTTTCATAAAGAGAATATCACCATGAATTATGGAGAAAGTGGTATAACGAGCAATGTAGATGAAGTAAATTCAGAAATTGGTTCAAAACAAGAAATAAAGCACAATGGTGTAGACCTAAAAGCAGAATATGGCGAAGAAGTATTGGTTATTGCTGAGGGAGAAGTCATAGAAGCAAAGTATGACCAAAAAATGGGATATTATATTCTTGTAAAACATAATAATAGTGAATTTACTTATACAAAATATGCACATCTATCTAAACTAAATGTAAAAGCAGGAGATACTGTAAAAAAAGATGAAAAGATAGGAGAAGCAGGACAAACGGGAATGGTAACAGGTGTATGTTTACATTTTGAAGTGTTAGATAAAGATATGAATGCGATGGATCCAAATAAATTTTTAAATTAAGAAGGATAAGTTGTTAACAGAATACTCTATACTTTATACAAAAAGTATAGGGTATTTTTTGGTAGTTATGATAAACTTACAATCAATAAAAAACAATCTATAACTATTGAATAAAAAATAGAGATTAGTGTATAATTTATTCATAAATCGAAAGATTAAATTTTTAAAGGAGGAAAATTTATGGATAGAAAAGTGAAGGTCGTACAATTCGGAACAGGTAAAATGGCAGTATATACAATGCGCTATGTTTACGAAAAAGGTGGAGAAGTAGTTGGAGCTATTGATGTAAATCCTAGCGTTATTGGAAAAGATATAGGCGAAGTAATGGGAGGAGAAAAGAAAAACGTTGTTGTAACAGCATTAGAACAAGCAGAAGAAATGATGAAACAAGTAAAACCAGATATTGCAATTGTTACTACAATGAGCTTAATCTCTGATGTAAGAGATGCCTTAATGCTTTGTGCAAAATTAGGAGTAAATGCTATTACAACTTGTGAAGAAGCATTTTACCCACAAAATTCAAATCCAAATATCTTCAAAGAATTAGATGAGATGGCAAAACAAACAGGATGTACTATAACAGGAAGCGGATACCAAGATATTTATTGGGGACAATTAATTAGTTCTATTGCAGGTTCTACTCAAAAAATTACAAAAATCAAAGGAAGTTCAAGCTATAACGTAGAAGACTATGGTATTGCATTAGCAAAAGCACATGGTTCAGGACTTACTTTAGAAGAGTTTGACAAAGAAGTAGCTTCAGTAGATAGAATTTCAGATGAAGAAAGACAAAAAGTAATTGAAAGTGGAGAATACTTACCATCTTATATGTGGAATGTAAATGGATGGCTATGTTCAAAATTAGGATTAACAGTAGAAAGCCAAACACAAAAAACAGTACCACAAACTTACAAAGAGGATATCCATTCAGAAACATTAGGAACAACTGTAAAAGCAGGAGATGCTACAGGAATGAGTGCAGTTGTTACAACAACTACTAAAGAGGGAGTTACCATTGAAAGTGAATGTATTGGAAAAGTATATTCTAAGGAAGACTATGACAAAAATGAATGGACCATTTATGGAGAGCCAGAAACTACGATCACAGTTGCAAGACCTGCTACAGTAGAATTAACATGTGCAAGTGTTGTAAACCGTATTCCAGATGTTATAAATAGCGAAGCGGGATATGTAACAACAGAAAAATTTGGAGAACTAAATTACAAGTCAAAGCCTTTAAATGAATATGTAAAATAAAAGGTAAATGTATTAAAAAAATAGCACCAAAAATGTTAAACATTTGGGTGCTATTTTTTCAATCAATAACTTTCTATATATAAAGCTTTAGCAATGTAGGGAGTTACCTCGTCAAATGGGTACCAACCAGAACTTTTACTATCATTTTCACCACCGATTTGGGTTAGAGACATATACCATATCTTTATCATCTGTTGCTAGTAAAACTAAGTAATGTGAAGTAGTAGTCCAACGATTATTATGAGGGCTATTCCATACACAAATTAAAATGGGCCTATTTGTTCTTAAGTGTTCTTGTAATTTGTCTTTTGATAAATGTATGCCATCATAATAAAAGTCTGTGTTTTTAATATGAAAGGTATGGGCTAACTCGTCTGATAGCAAGTCATAATTTAAAACAGGGAAATACTTTTGTCTTAGATCTTCTGGTGTGTAGTCTTGGTTATATCCACTTAAGATGGTAGCCAGTGCAGCAATACCACAACCATTTTTAGCCATAGTACCACCCCAATAGTGATTATCACTCCATGAAGCATTTACGTTTTGTTTATATTCTTTATAAGTTTTTTTATACTCATTTATTGTAGTAAAGGTTGTAAAATAACCATCTGCATTATTTATCTTTTCTTGTCCAATTCCAGAATAATTTATATTTTCATCTAATTTAATAATTTCGTAACTGTTAGAAAGACCAAATAGATTGGAAGTAAGAGTATCTTTGTTATTACAAAAATAAATAATAAGTCCAACAATTAATAAAACAAATACTATTATTTTTTTCTTCATTTAAAAATATCGCCTCCTTTAAGCTTGTCCATATTATATAAAATAAATGAAAAAAGTGTTTTAAGAAACCTTTAAAAAAAGCTTAAACTTTTCTTATGGTATCTATTAATTTGTGTTTACTTGTTTGAAAAAATATGATAAACTACTTTACAAATAGTCCATTAAGAATAAGAGGAATAATATGAGATTATTAAACTTGAATATATGTATAAAGTTGGATAATAACAATGAAGTAATTGACTTGGTAAAAGAACTAAAACCTGATATATGTACATTTCAAGAAGCAATGAATGGAACAGAACAAAGCTGTTTTGAAATGTACCAGTCTAAAAATAAACTTGTTGAAATACAAGAATATCCTTTTTACGAATTTGCTCCACTATTTATAGCAAAAGGGGTTTCAAAAGATGGGGTGATAACAAGAGATTTTGGAGGAAAAGCAGAACAAGGATCTTTAATTTTATCAAAATATGATATTTGTGAACATTATAATCAATTTTACTATAACGAATATAGATATGAATATGATGCTACTAACTTTCGTGAAAAAGATTGGTGTCGTTCTATTCAAAATGCGATATTCAATATTAAGGATAAGAAAGTTCAAATAATTAATGTACATGGAATTTGGAATAGAGATAAATTGGGAGATGAAAGAACTGTTGCGCAATCAGAGTTTATTTTATCACAAATGAGAGGGGATATTGCTTGTATAGTTTTGGGGGATTTCAATTTATTGCCCAATACACAAAGTATTCAAATGATAAATCATAAGATGAAAAATTTAATTGATATATACAATATAAAAAGTACAAGACCTAACTTTAATGATGGGTTAGACAAAGGAAATGTGGTATGTGATTATATATTTGTTAATGATAAGATAAAGGTAAATGATTTCAAAGTGATACAAAGCAATGCCTCAGACCATTTACCATTATTACTAGATTTTGAGATTTTATAGAAATGAGATTTTTACTTTGATAGTAAAATATTTAAGGGGGTTTCACACATGTATGAGCCTCTTTTATAATTTGTAAAGTTATTATTTTAGTTGCTAATTCTTGTTTTTTATGATAAGGTATTAACAAAAAAAGGAGAAAAACAAAAGATGGCAAGAAGTAGAAGAAATAAAAGAGTGTTTAAAAGAATTGTAGAAGCAATTAGTTGGAAAACTTTTTTTATTGTTACATCTATTTTAGCTGTAATAATTGCGGCTTGTTTAGGAAGCAATATATATCGTACAAGTCAAGAAAAGAAATTACTAGCACAGCAAAGAGAAGAACTAGATAAACAAATTGAGGACATCTTTTCTGATACAGTCCAAAATATTTCAGATGTGAATAGTAAAAAAAGAGATAGCATTATTACTCTTTCAGCAGTAGGAGATATTTTATGCGAAAATGAACTAATAGAAGATGCAAAGCAAGGAAGAACATATAATTTTAATCCCATGTTCCAGAATATTACAGGATTTCTAAAACGTAGTGATATTGTATTAGGTACAATGGAAACGAATTTTGTAGATAAAGAATATTCAGGATTTGGATTACGTAATAGCCCAAAAGAGTTTGCAGATGCAGTTAAGAATTCAGGAGTGAATTTAGTTAGCATTAGTACAAACCATAGTTTAGATTATGGCATCAGTGGACTAAAACAAACCAAAGAATATTTACAAGATATAGGGTATGACACAGTCGGAGATAATTTAGGGGATAGCAGAGTAACTATTAAAACAATAAAAGAAACTAAAATTGCCTTTTTATCCTATACTTGTGTCATGGAAAAACAAGATAAGAAAAAAGAGAATGAATTAGAAGCAGCAAATTTATATAATGAAAAAATAGCAAAAGAAGATTTAGACTATGCTAAAGAAAATGCGGATTTTACATTTGTTATTATGCACTGGGGAGATGCCTATAGCAATAAGCCAAATAAAGAACAAGAGAAAATAGCAGACTTTTTAATTGAAAATGGTGCAAATGCTATTTTAGGAAATCACTCAGCAGCTATCCAACCAATGCAAGTAAGAAAGAACCAAGAAGGAGAAAATGTTTTTATTGCCTATTCTTTAGGAAATTATATTTGCGCTGACAATAACGATACATCTAAGGTGGAACTAGTGTTAAATATAGAACTTCGCAAAAGCGGAGAAGATGGCAAAGTTACATTAAATAAAGTAGACTATACACCAATCTATATGTTAGACAATGGAAAAGATGCACAAAATCGCTATGAATTAATAGACATGAAAGGTGTTGCAAAAAGATATGCAAGTGGTGAAGAGACCAATATTAGTAAAGAGACTTACAACAAATTATTAGACGGTTTAAAACTATTGCAAAAGGTTATTGAGAAATAGTGTCAGTTTGTCAGTTTGGGGACGTTCCTTTTTGTGACAAAGGTGTCATATAGGGGACACTCCTTAAAAATAAAAAAGAGAAGGTATGTCCCTAATCTGACAAAAGTGTCACAAAAAGGAACGTCCCCAAACTGACATGAAAGGAAGCAAAAATGAAAGTAGGATTTATCTCACTAGGATGTAACAAGAATTTAGTAGATACAGAAAAAACGATCGCTTTGTTCCAAAATCATCAATATGAAATTGTAAATGATGAGAAACAAGCAGAAATGATTGTGATTAATACTTGTGGGTTTATAGAGTCAGCAAAACAAGAAGCTATTAACACGATTCTAGAGATGGCAGAGTATAAAAAGCAAAATTGCAAATATTTAATTGCAATGGGGTGTTTAGTAGAAAGATATAAAGAAGAGTTAGAAAAGGAAATTCCAGAAGTAGATTTATACATTAAATACAGTGAATATGATAAGTTATGGAATAAGATAGAAGAATTAATAGAGAATGAAGCAGAAGAGAGTAAAAGTTCCTTTGATGAATTAACAGATAGAGTAATTACTACAGGAGACAATTATGCCTATTTAAAAATAGCGGATGGTTGTAGTAATTATTGTACTTATTGTGCTATTCCTAAAATTCGAGGACCTTTGAAAAGTAGAAAAATGGAAAGTATTATACAAGAGGCAAAGGATTTAGCTCGAAAAGGCTACAAGGAAATTATTCTAACAGCACAAGATACCACAAAATATGGAACAGATAATTATGGAAAACCAATGCTATCTGAATTATTAGAAGAACTTTGTAAGATTTCTGAAATAAAATGGTTTCGCTTTTTATATGCTTATCCAGAGACAATTACCGATGAATTAATTAAAACAATAAAGAACCATCCACAGATTTGTCCCTATTTTGATATTCCAATTCAACACATTTCAGATACAGTCTTGAAAAGAATGAACCGTCATAGTAATGGACAAACTATTCGCAAGTTAATTACAAAACTAAGAAAAGAACTTCCTAATAGTATTTTAAGAACAACAGTTATGGTAGGATTTCCACGGAGAAACAGAGGAAGAGTTCCAAGAATTATATGACTTTCTAAAAGAAGCAAGATTTGATAAGCTAGGAGCTTTTGCTTATTCTAAAGAAGAAGGAACACCAGCAGCAAAAATGCCAAATCAAGTTCATTCTCAAACAAAAAAGAGTAGATATCATAAAGTAATGAGTTTACAACAAGAAATTTCTGAGGAAAATCTAAAGCAAAAAGTAGGAAAGAACTATGAAGTAATGCTAGAAGGCATGACTAAAAATGGAAAGTACTATGTAGGTAGAAGCTATATGGATACTCCTGAAATTGATGGAGTTATCTATATTCCTAATACAAAAAGATTACAAACTGGTGAATTTGTAACCTGTAAAATAACGGATATGAAAGAATATGACTTAGTAGGAGAACTAGTGGATTAGTAATAAAAAAGCGATGTTAACAAATTCTAAATGCTAAAGGCATTAAGAATTTGTAACAATCGCAATAATTATCTTCTACGGAAATATACACAAATCGCTTTAACGATTTGTGTAATTTCCTAGAATATAAAAATAAGCATTTGTAAGGAAATTTTCTTCCATATAATTTCCAGAATAAATGGTTTTTCCTGTTTCTTTATTTTCCAAAGGAATTGGAATTTCAAGAGGATAAGAAAATTCTTGACCAGATGTATTTGTTAAATGAATTGTAAAGGAAACTGTATTTTTTAAAGAGGAAAGGATAACTTTTCCTCTTTTTAAGAGGTTTCCATCAAATACAAGCGGATTCTCAATATCTGTAATCACACAGTTTTCTTTAAAATTTTGATTAAGATAACGAAGTGTGATAGGAGAAGAAGTGCTAAAATCAATTCTTTCAGTAGGGAGAATATCTATATTATTAGTAGGTGTTTTTCCAAAATCTTCAATTGGTAAATTGATTAAATGATAAGTATTTCCCTCTGTGTTAGAGTAAGAAATATTGTCAATATAAATGGTACTGATATTAGGTTGTGAATTAAGGTAGATAGCAATATCTGTATATTGGCTTAAATTTAGGTCCCATCTGGCTTGCGTTTCTTCCTTGTTTATCCCATAAGCACTGCTATAACAAACTACTTTTTCAATTGAATAATCAGTAGTAGTTTTTAATTCTGAATGATGCTCTTGTGAAGATTGATTCTTTGGGCGTAAGATAAGAAAAACAAAAGCAGACGAAATGAGAATTAGAAAAATGATAAGGAATATTATTCCTTTTGTCTTAAAAAAGTTAGTTTTGGAATTATTTACATTATCTTTGGTTTCCATAGTATTTATCCTTCTTTCAGGGTAACATTTTCAATTAAGATATCATAAAATACAACAAAAAGCAATAAGATAGTTGCAACCAAACTAAAGATATGATAAGATAATAATAGAAATTAAATAGATATTATTTTTCCCTGCATAGTGCGTGTAGACTGGAATTTTAGAACCAACAAATGATTAAAGGGAGTCCGCCTTTGAATGTGGCGTGTATGCTTACACCAATAGTTAGTAGTAAGAAACCCATGAGCATTCAACAAGACACCCACCTGTGAAAGCAGGCTCTTAAAATTTCATTCACCTTACGGCTAAAGCGGGGCTTTTTGTACAAAACTATATATCAATTTCTCTTATGATTATATATCCTAATTCGTTTAAATAGAAGGTAATATTATAATAGAAAATATTAAATTGAAAGAGAGAAAAAATCATGAAGTGTAATATAGAATATATTGGAAAGTCAGAAAATGAAATACCACAATATTATTGTACTAATCATAAAGCTTTTGCTTGTGATGAAAAAGGAAATAGACTAGAAGAATGTTTATGCACTAATAAGGAGCAATTTGACCAGTGTTTAGACTTAAAGCAAAATAAAATAGAGAATATAAAAGTTATTTATCACAATATTTTGGATAATGTAGTACCAGATATATTTGTCAATAACAAATTATTTAAGGGAGTATTGGTATTTGAAAATTCTGTATTAAATTATAAAGATTTAGGTGGAATGATGTTAGCAAAGATGAATCAAATATCTTTAGAAACTGTGAAATGTAATTATTGCAATCATTATCATTCCGATAATGGGAAATTTGCATATACTCCTCATAGAACACATCTATGTCAATACTGTGGACATTTATTTAGTGTAAAAGAGAGAAATATAGGGAACGAGTTTGCAATGATTTGGGATATTCTAGACATTGGACTAGAGAATAAGGAGATTTCTATTGGAGATATTTGTCATATAGAATATGAGTTGCTAAAAGGAAAACTATTAGTAAATCATGAAAATGTAAATCAACTTGTTATTCAAAATAAGAAAGTGAGTATAATAGATTTTCTAAATGATATTCTAAAAGATGAATTTTAAGAACAAGGGATAAAAGCAGATAATTAGTTGCTAATTGTCTGCTTTTGTGATAATATGTTAACGAAAATAGAGAACTAAAAGGATATACAATAATGAATCAAAGCCAATTATTAAAATTAGGAAAAGAAAAACTAAAACAAGAAAATATTGAAGGAGCGGAAAGTAAAGCAAAAAGATTATTAGAATTTGTATTGCAGCAATCAAGAGAGGAAACAATTAGAAATTCATTAGAAGAAGTTTCAGAAATGCAACACAAAGCCTATGAAGAAAAATTACAAGAAGTAATACAAGGAAAACCATTACAATATATTACACATTTGCAAGAATTCATGGGATTGAGTTTCTATGTTGATGAAAATGTATTAATTCCTCAGCCAGATACAGAAATTTTAGTAGGACAAGCTCTAGAGAGGATACAAAGTATACAAGGTAGAAGAGTACAAATATTAGATTTATGTACTGGAAGTGGAGCAATTGCAATATCTATTGCAAAAAAAATGCAAGGAAATGCAGAAGAATATCAAGTGATAGCAACAGATATTAGTGACAAGGCATTAAAAGTAGCGCAAAAAAATGCAAGGCAAAATCAAGTGCAAAAACAAATCCAATTTTTACAATCTGATATGTTCTCTAATTTAGAAGGAATGGAATTTGATATGATTGTATCTAATCCACCATATATAGAAACAAAAGTAATAGATACCTTAAGTAAAGAAGTAAAACAGGAACCTAGAATAGCTTTAGATGGCGGAGAAGATGGGTTGAAGTTTTATAGGAAGATTTTAGAAAATGCAAGACAATATCTAAAAAAAGAAGGATATGTGCTCTTAGAGATTGGATATGACCAAGGTGAAAAAATTATAAAGCTATGGCAAGAGTTAAAAGAGAATTGCCAGTTAGCGTTAATAACAAAGGAGCCTATTAGAGACTTAGGAAACAATGACCGTGTTATGATATTTCAAAAAAGATAAAAGAAGGTGAGTAGATGTCATTTTCAAGCGAAGTAAAAGAAGAATTGAATAAGTTAACTAATTTAGCCAATAAGGAAGCTGTTAAATATGAGTTTTTAGGCTATTTGATGACAAACCATATGACAATAGAGAAAAATAAAATGAAGTTCTCGACAGAAAATGAATATAACATCAATCGCTTTAGTAAATTGTTAAATAACTTACAACAGACCAAATATGAAATTCAAATTGTAGGAAAGACATTTTCTATTACAACACAAATACCAGAACTAGAAGAGATACAAGAGAACTTTATACTAGATTTAGAAAAAATAAGAAAGCAAGTAGAGAAACAAGAAGTATTACAAAAAGCATTGATAAGAGGGTGCTTTTTAGGAAGTGGCTCTATTAGTAATCCAAAACAAAGCTATCATTTAGAAGTGCTATTTTCTCAAAAAACATATGCGGATTTTATACAAGAACTATTACAAACTTATCAAATTGTGGTGAAACATGTTATAAAAAATCAAAGCAATGGAATTTATGCGAAAGATGGAGAAGAAATTTCAAAATTTTTGGCTTTCATAGGTGCTAATCATTCTGTGCTACAATTTGAAGAGATTAGAGTATATCGCGAAATTCGTGGAAATGTAAATCGAAAAGTGAATTGCGAAACAGCGAATTTAAACAAAATAGTAGAATCTGCATTAAAGCAAATACAAGCTATTGAAGTATTAAAGCAAAAGGGAAAACTAGAAGATTTATCAGAAGGGTTACAAGAAATTGCGCAGCTTAGAATTTTACATCCAGAAGCCTCTTTAATAGAATTAGGAAATATGTTAAAATCACCTATTGGAAAATCAGGAGTAAATCATAGATTAAAAGCTATTGAGAAAATGGCTGAAGAAATACTTACCAAAGAGAAAAAGAATTAAAAGATGATTACAGAAAGGTAAGAACATAGAAATGAAAGAAATAGGAATTTATATACACATACCATTTTGTAAGAAAAAATGTCATTATTGTGATTTTTGTTCTTATGAAGGAAAAGACAGTTATATTCCAAGATATATGAAATGCTTGAAACGAGAAATCGAGGAAGTAGGACAAGCGAATAAACAAGATGTAATAGAAGGAAAGGATAATCCATTTTTAGTAAATACTATTTATATAGGAGGAGGAACACCATCACTATTAGATAGTAAGTATATTGTAGAAATTATGCAGACAATTTACAAGAATTATGTGGTAGCAGAAGAGGTAGAAACTACAATAGAAGTAAATCCAGGAACAGTGACATTAGATAAATTACAAGCCTATTTTGAAAGTGGCATCAATCGTATTAGTATTGGCTTGCAGTCTACTTATGATACTTTGTTAAAGCAATTAGGAAGAATACATACTTATCAAGAGTTTTTAGATACCTATTATTTGGTAAAACAAGTAGGATTTGAGAATATCAACATTGATTTAATGCTAGGATTGCCAAACCAAACTATTTGCGAAATTCAAAATTCAGTAGAAGAAGTAATTGGATTAGAGCCTGAACATATTTCATTATATTCTTTGATTGTTGAAGAAGGAACAAGACTAGAAAAACAGATACAAAGTGGAGAATTAACTTTACCAGATGAAACATTAGAAAGAGAAATGTATTGGAAAACAAAACAGTTATTAGAAGGAAGCGGATATATCCATTACGAAATTTCAAACTTTGCTAAAGAGGGATATCAGTCTAAACATAATAGCGATTGTTGGGAGCAGAAAGAATATATTGGGTTTGGTGCTGGTGCGCATTCATATACTAACCGAATTCGCTATTCTAATATAGGAGAAATAGAAGACTATATCAGAAATTATGAAGAGGGGAGAATTGAAAATAACTTTGTTTTTCACGAAAAGCAAAATCAAGAAGCAGTGCAAAAAGAGTTTATGCTATTAGGTCTTAGAAAAATAGAAGGAATTAGCATACAAGAATTTAAAAATCGTTTTATTGCAAATCCTATTTATCTATATCATGAGCAATTAGAGAAATTAGCAAAAGAGGCTTTAGTAGAAATAGATGGAAATACTATCAAATTAACAAAAAGAGGAATTGACTTAGCAAACTTGGTGTGGGAAGAGTTTGTATAAATTTGAAAAAATACTTGTAATATTTATAAATTTTATGTATAATAAAAATGCTCTAAGCATAAGAATAAAATAAAGAAAATATTGGAGGAATGAAAATGGAAGAAAATAATAACCCAATTCAAGAACCAGGAGTAAAGAAAGAGGAGTATACAGCTCAAACAACACAAAATGTAGGACAAAGAAAACAAAATTCTATGGCTTTAGCTAGTTTCATCATTGCATTAGTTGGACTTATTGTAGCAGGTTTACCTTGTGGAATAGTAGCTATTATTTTAGGTATCGTAGGACTTGTTAAATTTGATGCTACTAAAGAAAAAGGAAAAGGATTTGCTATTGCTGGTTTAGTAGTAGGTGTTATTGATGTAATTGCAGTTATCCTTAACATCATTATTCAAGCATCTGCATTATTATAAGAATAAATTGAAGAAAGATAATAAAAATATTAGTATCAATAAAAGAGCATCGATACTAATATTTTTTATTCATCTTGTAATTCAGAAATAAAATCTTTCAACATTTCTTCCATGGAAACATTTAAGACTTTGCAAATAGCATAAAATTCGTATTCTTTTATAATGCGCTTACCATTTTCAATATTTTGTAAGGAAGGTTTAGGAAGGTCTATTCCCAATAATTGAAGTGAGTTAGATAACTCTGATAAAGAAAGTTTATTTATTTTTCTATATTCTTTTACTTTTTTACCAACTACATTTAACTTCCCATTATATTTTTTCACATTATTTCTTATATTCATAATTATTTTCCTACTTTTTTATATTTTTACTTGATTTTATACTATCATTATGGCATATTCGTATTATCGGTAATACGAATATGGAAAATTTAATATGTATTTTTAAGATATTGATGAACTATGTTTTCACAAAAGAAACTTATTAGAAAAATGCAAGGGAGGAAAAATAAATGAAAAATGTAGAAAAACGAGAAAATGGCATCACATTGGTGGCTTTGGTTGTAACAATAGTGGTATTATTGATACTAGCAGGAATAACCATTACTTATGTGTTTGGAGATAATGGAGTATTTGGCCAAGCATCAGATGCAAAAGTGAAAACAGAAATAGCAAAAATAGAGGAAAGAGCTCAAATGATATATAATAGTTTATTAGCAACAAGATATCAAGGAGGTTCTAATAAAACAATTACAACGGAGGATATAGTAAAAGAATTAGAAGCAGAAGGATATCTCGTAGAAAAAGTAAATATTGCAGGAAATTCTATAGAAGGGATAACTGTGGAACCAAAACAAATTATTTTAGCTAAAAATGGAGTAGGAGAAGTAGAGGTAAAGTATCAAGAAAAAGAAGATAATTTTGTATATTATGTAGTAGTTGATGGAAGCTATTATGAAATCAAATTAATTAATTCAGGAATAACAGTAAAACAAGTAGAAAAAACATCAGAGGGAATAATAGTAAAAAACAATTTAGAGATAGAAGGTAATTATAATACAGAAATAGTAAAAAATATAGAAAAGGATGAAAATAGAATTACAATAATAGCAGGAGAAGGAAGCACAACAATAACTATAAAATGTGGAGAATATAAAGATACTCTCGAAGTGAAAATAGCACCACAGGCAACCAAAATAAAAGCCAAAGCAATCAATATGTTAGAAGAAAGTAGTGGGCAAATAGAAGTAATATTAGAACCAAGTGATGCAGTGGCAACTTTAAGCTATACTACTACAGATACTAGTAAAATAACAGTAAATGAAGAAGGATTAGTAATCAGTAAAAAACTAAATACAACTACATTACGAGATACAGCAATAGTAACAGTTACTGATGAACAAACAGGAAAAACAACAACGTGCAATGTAACGATAGAAGCTTTAAAAGGGACATACATAGAATATGATGTTAGTTATATTGATATGGTAAAAGGATACAACTTTACAAAAGAAAATGGTTGGAGAATGCTAAGCTATGTGAAAAATGATGACGGAACATATTCTAATATAGAATTAATTAGTACAGGATATCCAGTAGAATTTTTTTATTATTATAATCAAAAAAACAACGAATGGTTCGTAACTTCAACAAATACGAATGTAATGCCAAATTTAACAACATTTAAAAGAGAAGTATTACAATATACAAATTATGCAGGTACTGATACTAATTATGCTTTACAGGCGGCAGCTGGATTATATTACAATTTTGGAAAAATAAAATTTAGGTATGATACAGCACGTAATAATAGTATATACAACCAAGGTTGGTACAAATCAATAACAAATGAAATAACATATGATAGTTCTACTGGTAAAGTTGCACGACAAGCAGGCAATGAATTATTTGTAAAACAAGGTGTTTCATCAGGAATTAGAGTGTTAACTTTACCAGAAGTTAACAAAGGACTAGGAAGGGGTGCAACTTCTGTAACTCAATTTAAGTCAGATAAAACGGGAATATTTTATCCAGGGAATTTGGAGAATGTTCCGATTTTAGGAAGATTAAATTTAGCCTTTGGAAATGCCAGGTGTCTGTTGGCTTCTCCTTATCCAAATCCTGAATGGGCTCCAAGGTGCTTGGCAACTTTGGGAGAGGGGGGGAGTGTTTCTCACGTCAGTCATGAATTAGTTGGGTCATACATTCGCCCAGTAGTAAAGCTGGTAGACAAAAACTATGAAATAGAAGCCGTTAACAATGGCTCATATCGCTTAATACCAAAAGAATAGAAATTTAAGTGTGTAAAATGTAGTAATAATTAGACAGAATTTCTAAAAGACAACAAAATGGAGGACAGAGAGAAAAGACATATAATAGAGTAGAAAAACATACAAAAATTTGCATGTTTTTTCAAAGGACATGACCAAAAAAGAAAAACTTTTTTTCTGAAAATCAAAAAAATTATTAGGTATTATACTAGACGAAGTCAAATTTTAAGGTGAAATTTGGAAGATTGCAATAGCAAAGGTTGAAAATGGTAAGCCTAAGATCATGTTGACAAAAAAATCATACTTTTTTAGCAATTCATATTGACAACTGCTAAAAATGGATATAATATATAGAAAGTTTAGCAGTCAAAAACAAAGAGTGCTAATTAGGAGATGATTTTCAAGTATCCCTAAGGAAAGGGGGAACATTGGAAGAAAGAAAGAAGAAAATATTACAAGCAATTATTGATGAGTACATCAGCACTGCGGAACCAGTAAGTTCAGGAGCTTTAGTTAATAAATATGGACTAGATTGTAGTAGTGCTACTATACGAAATGAAATGTCTGAACTAGAAAGAATTGGATACTTAGATAAACCACATACTTCTAGCCGGAAGAATTCCCTCAGCAAGAGGATATCGTTTCTATGTGGATGAACTCATTAAAGAAGATGATATTAGCTTAGAAGAAATTAGGTATATTCAGTCAAAGATGGAAACTAGAGTAAATGCCATAGAAGACTTAACAAAAATTGCGACAAATACTTTATCAGAAATAACTCATTATACTTCAGTAGCAGTTGGACCAAAGGCAGGAATTCAAAACATTGAAGAAGTAAAATTCGTGTTATTAGGTACAAGAATGCTAATGGCAGTTATTCTTACGGACACTGGAATTGTAAAAGAAACTATCATCAAATTTGACGAAGATATTACAGAAGATCAAGTAAATACATTAAACTTTATTTTTAATAATAAACTAAAAGGGAAACCATTAGAAGCAATAGATAAGCCACTAGAAGAATATATCTTTTCAGAGATGAATTATAGTTTAGAAGTAATAAAGCCAGTTATGGAACAATTAAACAAAGTTATTCATGAAGAGTCAAAAGTATATCTAGAAGGTACTAACAAAGCTTTTGAACTTCCAGAGTTTAGAAGCTTAGAAGTAGCTAGAAATTTTATTAACTTAATAGATACCAAAGAAATTGTATTAGATTTATTAAATACAGGATTTGCAAATGACATTAATGTCTATATTGGTGATGAACAGGAAAATGAACAGTTGAAAGACTTTAGTATTGTTACTTTTAAACACCGCTATCAAGATAAAGATCTAGGAACAATTGGTATTATAGGACCAAAAAGAATGGATTATTCTAAAGTAATTTCTGTTATGAAATATATTAGTAAAAAGCTGAATGGCGAATAGTGTCAGTTTAGGGACGTATCTTTAACTGACGCTTTGAGGGAAACAAAATTTATTATAAATAATAAAAAGTGTTGGTTAAAGATACGTCCCTAAACTGACACAAAGAAAGAGAGGGAAGAAAAACGTGAGTGTAAAAGAAGAATTAACAGAAGAAAAGGAAGAAATTAGAGAAAATACAGATGAAGTGATAGAAGTTAAAAAACAAAATGAAACTTTGAAAATTCAGCTAGAAGAAACAGACGACAGATTAAAAAGGGTAGCAGCAGAATTCGATAATTATAAAAAAAGAACATTAAAAGAAAAAGAAGGAATGTATGATTCTTTAATGGGAGATGTTGTTTCTAGGTTGTTGCCAGTAATAGACAACTTAGAAAAAGCAGTATCTAGCCCAACAGAAGATGAGAACTATAAACAAGGGGTAGAACTTGTACTAAAACAATTTAAAGATGTACTAACAGCAAATGGAGTAAAAGAGATTGAAGCAATAGGAAGAACTTTTGATCCAGAACTTCATGAAGCAGTAAGTTTGATACAAGATGAGAGTTTAGGAGAAAAAGAGATCAAAGAAGAATATCGCAAAGGATATATGATAGGCGATAAAGTGATACGCCATTCTATGGTAGTAGTAGCTAACTAAAAGATTTTAATTTTAAAATATATACATGCTTTAAGGAGTGTCCCCAACCTGACAAGTTTGTCAGGAAAAGGAACGTCCCCAAAGTGACAAAGAAAGGAAGATTTATTATGGGAAAAATTATAGGAATTGACTTAGGAACAACTAACTCATGTGTAGCAGTAATGGAAGGAGGAGAGCCAGTTGTTATTCCTAACGCAGAAGGAAACAGAACAACACCATCTGTTGTTGCATTTTCAAAAAATGGAGAAAGATTAGTAGGACAAATTGCAAAACGTCAAGCAGTTACTAATCCAGATAACACAGTAATCTCTATTAAAAGAGATATGGGAACAAATAGAAAAGTAAAAATTGAAGGAGAAGAATTTTCTCCACAAGAAATTTCAGCGATGACATTACAAAAATTAAAAACAGATGCAGAAAATTATTTAGGAAGTCCTGTAACACAAGCTGTTATTACAGTACCTGCTTACTTTAGTGATAGCCAAAGACAAGCAACAAAAGATGCTGGAAAAATTGCAGGATTAGAAGTATTAAGAATTATCAATGAACCAACAGCAGCAGCTTTAGCTTTTGGTATGGATAAAGAAGACCAAGACCAAAAAATCATGGTATATGATTTAGGTGGTGGAACATTTGACGTATCTATCTTAGATATTGGTGATGGTGTATTTGAAGTATTAGCAACTAATGGAAACACAAAACTTGGTGGAGATGACTTTGACCAAAGAATTATAGATTACCTAGTAGCGGAATTCAAGAAATCAGATGCTATTGATTTAACAACTGATAAAATGGCAATGCAAAGATTAAAAGAAGCTGCAGAAAAAGCTAAAATCGAGCTTTCTGGAATGCAACAAACACAAATTAATTTACCATTCATTACAGCAGATGCTACTGGACCAAAACATATGGATATTACTTTAACAAGAGCTAAATTTGAAGAATTAATCCATGACTTAATTGAAGCAACAAAAATTCCAGTAGAAAAAGCTATGAAAGATGCAGGAGTTACTGCAAATGATTTACACAAAATCCTATTAGTAGGTGGTTCTACTAGAGTTCCAGCTGTTCAAGAAGCAGTTAAGAAAATTACAGGAAAAGAACCAGACAAGGGAATTAACCCAGATGAATGTGTTGCTATTGGTGCAGCTATTCAAGGTGGTGTATTATCTGGAGATGTTAAAGATTTAGTATTATTAGATGTAACACCATTATCACTTGGAATTGAAACATTAGGTGGAGTTACTACAAAGTTAATTGAAAGAAATACAACTATCCCAACTAAAAAATCACAAGTATTCTCAACAGCAGCTGATGGTCAAACAAGTGTTGAAATTCACGTATTACAAGGTGAACGTGAAATGGCAGCAGATAACAAAACTTTAGGAAGATTCCAATTAACAGGAATTCCAGCAGCACCACGTGGAGTACCACAAATCGAAGTAACATTTGATATTGATGCCAATGGTATTGTACACGTATCTGCAAAAGATATGGCAACAGGAAATAGCCAACAAGTAGCTATTACAGCAAGCACAAACTTAACAGATGAAGATATTGAAAAAGCTGTAAAAGATGCAGAAGCACATGCAGCAGAAGATAAAAAGAGAAAAGATGAAATTGAAGCTAGAAATAATGCAGAAAGCTTAGTATATAACAGTCAAAAAACATTAGATGATTTAGGGGATAAAATCAGTGGAGAAGAAAAAGCAAAAGCTGAAACTGAAATTGCTAATGTAAAAAAAGCATTAGAAGGTTCTGATGTAGAAGCAATTAAATCAGCTACAGAAAAACTAACAACAGTATTTTATTCTATTTCAGAAAAACTATATCAACAAACAGCAGCAGCTAACAATGCAGCAAGTGGAGAAGCAGGAACAGAAGGACCACATACTGACGAAAATGGAGACATCCATGATGCAGAGTATAAGGTAGATGAAGATAAGTAAGTCGCATGAAGCGGAGCGAGTTACGGATGACCTATGCAATCAAACAAAGTGAGATTGCATACCATGAAAAAATAAAAATGGGGGCAATTAAATGAAGAAGGAAGATGATTTTATGCAAAATGCAACTTGCAGAGTAGACTATATTGCACAAAAATATAGTTATGCAGATTTGCAAAAAATAGACGATGATAACCGCTATGAAATTATTGAAGGCAATTTATATTTAATGAGTGCTCCCACTGTAACACATCAACTAATAGCAGGTAGCATACATGCTCAATTATACAATTTTTTAATAGGAAAAACGTGTAAAGTATTTATACCACCAATTGATGTGGCACTTTCAAAGTATAACGAAGATAAGAAAATTAAAAATATAGTACAACCAGATGTATTAGTTGTATGTGACCCTAAAAAAATAGAAAAGAAGAAAATATTTGGTGCACCTGATTTAATAGTAGAAGTATTATCTACTGACAGAAGACATGATATGATGTATAAGTATAATCTTTATCAAAAATGGGGTGTCAGAGAATACTGGATGATAGACCCAGACGAGGGAATTATCATGCCATATGTATTAAATGAAAATGGACTTTATGAGCAAATGGAACCATATGATTTAAGAGAAGAAGTCCCAGTAAAAGTTCTAAAGGGCTGTAAAATTTGCTTGAAAAGCTTATATGAAGAAAATAAAGAATTATTTGATAGAGTGCCAGAAAATTATGATCCTAAAGAAAAGAGATGAAATGTAAAAACAACAAGAAGGATAAGAAATAAGACATTTTAAATGGAGGAAGCTATGGCAAAAAGAGACTATTATGAAGTACTTGGTGTAGATAAAAATGCAAGTGATGATGAGTTGAAAAAAGCTTATCGTCGCTTAGCTAAAAAATATCATCCAGATGCTAACCCTGATAATAAGGCAGAAGCAGAAACCAAGTTTAAAGAAGTAAATGAAGCTTATGAGACATTATCTGATAGCCAAAAAAGAAGAATGTATGATCAGTTTGGACCAGAGGGACCACAAGGTTTTGGTGGAGGTAACCCATATGGAAATGGTACATATACATATTCAACAGGTTTTGACGGCTTTAGTGACTTTGGAGATTTAGGAGATATCTTTTCTTCCTTCTTTGGCGGAGGTTTTGGTGGTAGCCGAGGAGGTAGCAGACAAAATGGACCTAGAAAAGGAACTGATTTGCAATATGAGTTAGAAATTAGTTTTGAAGAATCTTTTTTAGGAACAGAAAGATATGTAACTATTAATCGTAAAGAAACTTGTCAGACTTGCCATGGTGAAGGTAGCAAGCCAGGAACACATCCAGAAACTTGTAGCGTTTGCCATGGAAGTCGGTCAAATTAAGCAGATTCAGACTACCATTTTAGGGCAAATGCAAACAATGAGAACCTGTACAAACTGCCATGGAACAGGAAAGATTATTAAAGAACCTTGTGAAACTTGTAAAGGAAAAGGTACAGTTCGTAATCAAGTAAGATTATCTGTGAAAATTCCAGCAGGAGTGGATGATAATCAAACAATTGTATTACGTGGAGAAGGTGAACCAGGAGAAAATGGTGGACCAAAAGGAGATTTATACTTAACTATTCATGTTAAAAAACATAAACTTTATACAAGAAAAGGAAACAATGTACTTTGTGAAATTCCAATTACCTTTACACAAGCAACACTAGGTGCAGAACTTCGTATTCCAATGGTAGATGGAACAGATGAAATGTATACGATACCAGATAGTACACAAACAGGAACAAAGTTTATTATCCGAGATAAAGGGTTCAAGGCTATTAATGGTAATGGTCAAGGAGATTTTATCTTTACAGTTCAAGTTCAAGTACCTAAGAAGTTAACTGCCGAGCAACGTGAGCTTTTATTACAACTTGCTAAAACCATGAATGAGCAACCACCAGTAAAGAAAAAGGGGATTTTTGGATAATCATTAATAAAATTATTATTTTGTTTTTGATTATTGCTATAAGAACGTTTGACCTTGCTGTCCGTTGCTTTTGATTATAAATGAAATTAGAGAAAGCAACGGAAGGCACTCGCAAGCTCGTCTTGCGCGGTCTTCACTTTTCTTATAGTGATAATTGAAAAATAAAAAATGAAAGGAAAAAATTATGAAAAAAGGACTTTTAATTACCCTAATTGTAATTGCAGCCATTCTATTAATTGGTGGAATTACAGTAGTTTCTACTTATAACGGAATGCTTACCAAAAGTGAAGAAGTGGATGGAAAATTTGCAGACATTGATAATCAATTACAAAGAAGAGCAAATTTAATACCAAATTTAGTCAATACAGTAAAGGGATATGCAAAACAAGAACAAGACATTGTAAATTCAGTAACAGATGCAAGAAGTAAACTAGCAGGAGCAAAAACGATAGAGGATAAATCAAATGCAAATACAGAATTGACTAATGCTTTAAATCGTTTATTAGTAGTGGTTGAAAATTATCCAGATTTAAAATCTTCTCAAAACTATATGCAATTATCTGATGAATTAGCAGGAACTGAGAATAGAATTAGCCAAGCAAGGAGACAATATAACGAGGCAGTCAAAGAATATAATTTAAGTATTCGTAAATTTCCAGCAAGTATCATTGCAGGTATATTCAATTTCGACAAGAAACCATACTTTGAAGCAGAAGAAGGAAGTAATAAAGTTCCGGAGGTTAATTTTGATTAAAGAAGTTTTGAAAACAAATAAAATGAAACATCAAAGAAAGAAAAGGCAAAGAATTTATTTTGCCTTTTTTCTGCTACTATTCATTCTCATTTTGAGTAATATGACAAGTGTAACGCTTGCAGCCGTAGTAAGTCCAACATCAGATTTCTATGTCAATGACAATGCAGGAGTTTTGACAAGAGAGACTAAGCAATATATCATGGATACAAATGTAGAACTTCAAAGAAAAACAGGAGCTCAAATTGTAGTAGTGACAGTAAAATCGTTAGATGGAATGAGTATTGAAGATTATGCGTATCAACTATTTAATAGTTGGGGCATTGGAGATAAAAATAAAGACAATGGACTGCTTTTACTATGTTCTTACGGAGACAGGAAATTTCGTGTAGAAGTGGGGTATGGGCTAGAAGGAAAATTACCAGATGGTAAAACAGGAAGAATGCAAGATGAATATATTATTCCATATTTAAGGCAAAATAACTTTGATGAAGGTATTAAAAATGGATACAGTGCTTTCTTAAAGGAAGTTGCAGAGGAATATGGGGTGACTATTACTGGATCAGAAAAAGCTGTTCAAAAGGGTACTAGTTTTCAGTCAATAGAAATTGGGATTTATATGCTAGTTATGTTTTTCTTTATTTTCATTTCTATACGTTTTAGAGGTAGAGGAGGACCATTCATTTTCTTTGGTGGAGGCGGAGGTTTCCATGGGGGTGGCTTCTCTGGCGGTGGAGGTTTCCACGGAGGTGGAGGACACTCAGGTGGAGGTGGAAGTTCAAGAAGCTTCTAACAGTTAAGAAGTAACTAACATCGCTTTTTTATATAATTTAGATAAGAAAAATCACTATTACAATGAGAAATAGTGATTTTTTGTTATATGACACACAAAAGTCTTAAAACCGTAAGCAAAATAGCTTAAAAATTTCTTAAAATACTTTTCATTTTGTTGAATATAGTATATAATAAGGCTGTAAAAAACGAATTGACCAGTTCTAAAGGAATTGAGAATATTCGTGTATTTATGAAATAAGGATAGGAGGACATCCTAATGGGAAATAAAGAGAGTGATAAAACAAAGCAATATAAAGTAAAAACAGAAAAACAAACAAAGGGAAATAAAGAGGGAAAGAAAAAAGGGAAAAAGAAGCACTCTAAACTTAAAAAGGCAATTTTGATTTGCTTTATTCTGATGCTTTTAGCAGGGCTAACAGGAGTAGGAATTGTAGCAGGAATTTTCCTAAGTGATAAATGGACTCTAACAAGAGAAGAATTAATTGCAAACGAGAATACAGTAGTACTAGACTCAAAGGGAAAGCAAATTGCAGTTCTTTCAGCCTCTGAGGGAAGTGTAAATAGAAAACTAGTAACCCTTGATAAAATGGGAAAATATACAGCAGATGCTTATGTAGTAATAGAAGATAAGAGATTTTATGAACATGATGGTGTGGATATTTTAAGAACAGGAAAAGCTACAATTAGTTATTTATTACATAAAGCAGATGGTTCTAGCGTTGGTGGTGGAAGTACCATTACCCAACAATTGGTAAAGAATTTAATGTCTGATGATGCAGGAAGTGGGAGAGAAGGAATTGAGAGAAAAATCCGTGAGATGTCAAGAGCATATCATTTAGAAAAAATATTGAATAAACAAGAAATTCTAGAAAAATACTTAAATGTTATCTTCGTAGGAGGGAATGAACTTCATGGTGTGGAATATGGAGCACAATATTATTTTGCAAAATCAGCAAAAGACTTAGATTTAGCAGAATCTTGCTTTTTAGCAGGTATTAACCATTCACCAAATGCATATAATCCATATAATGAAGAACTAGACAATAGCGAGAAAATTAAAACAAGAACAAAATTTGTATTGGACTTGATGAAAGAGCAAAACAAGATAAGTGATAATCCAGAAGAAGCTGAAAAAACATATAATGAGGCAGCAGAGAAAATAGAAAAAGGTTTCAAATTTAAAAAAGGAAAATTTGAATTTGGAAATATGAATTCATATTTCGTAGAAGAAGCTGTTAGAGAAGCAACTCGTGACTTAGCAAAAGAGAAGAAAATTAGTTATGATGAAGCAGATAGTATCATTAGAGGTGGAGGATATAAATTATATACAACACAAGACTCTACTATTCAAAAAACTGTAGTAAGTGAAATGGCTAAAAAAAGCTATGTAGAATCAAGAACTGCTACATGGTATAATGGAAAGAAAAATGTTACGAAAAAAGTTCAAACACAATCAGGAATGACAATTATTGATTTTAAAACTGGTAAAGTAGTTGCAATGGGAGGAGCTTTTGGAAGTGATGTAGGAACAAATAATAATTATGCTATGACAGAAAGACAAACAGGTTCTTCTATTAAACCTTTGGCAAATGTTTCAACAGGGCTAGAAGAAAAGGTAATTCAAGCTTCTACTGTGTATGAAGATACAACTACTGAATTTGCAGGAGTAAATGGTGGTAGAAGTTATAGACCAAAAAATGCAGGTGGATATCAAGGATTATGTACGGTTAGAAAATCAATAGAGGTTTCTTCTAATATTGTTAACATCAAAATTCTTTCTAATATTGGAGCTAAAACAGTAGTTGACTATTTACACTCTTTTGGTTTGAGTACATATACTGTGGAAGAAGATGGTGTATTATCATTAGCAATTGGTGGTGCAAGTCATGGTTCAAGTACTTTACAAATGGCAGCAGCATATGCAGCACTTGCCAATGATGGTGTATATATCGAGCCTACTTTCTATACTAAATTAGTAAATGCTGATGGAGAAACCATATTAGAGTCAAAACAAGAAAAGCATAGAGTGATTTCAGCAGCAAATGCATATATTGTAAAACAAATTATGATGGATGTTGTAACAGGCGCACAAGGAACAGCAAATGAATGCTATATGGCAAATTTTGATGTAGCAGCTAAAACTGGTACAACAGAAAATGATGGTGACACATGGCTTTGTGGAATTACGCCATATTATGCAGCCACAACTTGGAACGGATTCCCAGAAAGTAACAGTATTCCATTATATAATGTGGGAAATGCAAGAAAACTTTGGGCTAATGTTATGAAATCTGTTCATAAGAATAAAAAAGCAGCTAGGTTTAAGAAACCTAATAATGTAGTGACAAAGAGTGTATGTAGAACTTCAGGAAAATTAGCAACCAAAAACTGCACAAGCACTTATACAGAGTACTTTACAGAAGATAATTTACCAAAGGCTTGCGATGGACATGAGGCAGAGAAAATCTGTAAAGAAACAGGAAAATTAGCAAATGAATATTGCCCAGAGGTAGAAGAAAAAGTATTTGCTAAACAACCAGAAAAAGAGCAAAATGCTGGATGGAAAGTGATTGGAAAAAAAGATAAATATAGTGTTCCTACTGAAAAATGTACAAAACATAATGAAGAAACCAATAAAGTGGTAGTAGAAAATGTAGTTGGAAAAACTGAAACAGAAGCAAGAACGCTACTTGCAGGACTCACCATTACGGTAATAGAAGGTCATGATGCTACTTTAGCAGATGGAATAGTATTAACACAAAGTATAGAAGCAGGAACAAAGGTAGAAAAAGGAGTAGCTATTACTATTACAGTAAATAAGATAACCACGACAGATCCAGGAGGAGATAATTCAGGTGATAATACTACAACTCCACCTAGTGGTGGAGATAATCCGGGAGGAGATGGAACAAATCCTGGAGGGAATACAACAACTCCAGGTGGAACAAATCCAACACATTAGTACTATAGTATAGAAATTGAAAATGAAGGAGAGACTAACTTATGCCAATTCAATTTTATAATACCCTAACAAGACAAAAGGGAGAATTTAAACCATTAGAAGGAAATACGGTCCGCATTTATTCATGCGGGCCAACCGTGTATAGTTATGCCCATATTGGTAACTTTAGGGCATATATTTTTATGGACACTTTAAGAAGAGTATTGCAATACAATGGATATGAATTAAATCATGTTATGAATATTACTGATGTAGGGCACTTAGAATCTGATAGCGATGAAGGCGAAGACAAAATGGAAAAAGCAGCAAGAAAAGAAAACAAAGACCCTTATGAAATTGCTAAATATTATACAGAAATTTTCTTTAAAGATATGGAAAGACTTCAAATACAAAGACCAGAAACAATTGCTAAAGCAACAGAGCACATTCCAGAAATGTTAGAATTCGTACAAGGATTAGTAAAAAATGGATATGCCTATGAAACTAGTAGAGGTATCTATTTTGATATTTCAAAATTAGATAAATATCCAGTATTATCTAACAGAAATATTGATGAACAAATTGCAGGTGCAAGAGTAGATGTAGATGAGGAAAAAAGAAATCCATATGACTTTGCTTTGTGGATTAAAGCACCAGAAACACATATTATGAAATGGGAAAGTCCTTGGGGATTATCTTATCCAGGATGGCACATTGAGTGTAGTGCAATGGGAAGAAAATACTTAGGGGATGAGTTTGACATTCATACAGGTGGAATTGACCACATTCCAACACACCATGAAAATGAAATTGCACAAAGTAAAGGGCTAACAGGTAAAGTACCAGCAAAATGCTGGATGCATGTGGAATTCTTACAAGTAGATGGCGGAAAAATGTCCAAATCATTAGGAAATACCTATACTTTAGACCAATTGCAAGAAAAAGGAATAGAGCCATTAGCATATAAACTATTTTGTTTTACAGCACATTATCGTACAAAATTAAATTTTACATTTGATACAGCTTTAGCTACGCAAACAGCATTAAACCGTTTGAGAGAAGGCTTTTTGAAACATCAAGAAGGAACGATTGACATTTCAAATGAAAAAATAAAAGAATATGAAGATAAATTTTTGGCAACAATAAATGATGACTTGAATATGCCAGCAGCTATGGGAATTGTATGGGAAATTATTAGAAATCAAGAAAAATCAAAACAATATGCAAAACTTTTATTAAAATTTGATAAGGTTTTAGGATTAGATTTAGAGAATAGTAAACAATATCTAGAAGAAGCAAAACAAATAGAATTGCCAGAAGAGATTGCAGAATTATTAGAAAAGAGAAAACAAGCAAGAGAAAATAAAGATTGGAAAATAGCTGATCAAATTCGTGACCAATTAAAAGAAAAAGGATATAGTGTAAAAGATACTAAAGAGGGAATGACAGTAGAAAAGATATAGCAATTAGAAAGGTGGAAGTAAGAAAAGTGGAAGAGGAAAACAAAATCTCATTTTGGAAGAAAATAAAAATTAGTATTTTCGGATTAGAAGAATATCAAAAATTAGCAATACAAAAAGTAGGAAGTTCTATTGGGTATTTAGCCAAATTAATGTTGATTTTTGTTTTCCTTATTTCACTTGTGATTACATGGAATTTCGCAAAAGTTGTAAATCAAGTAAGTTCTTATATAGAAAATGAGATTGCAGAAATTCATTTTGAAGAAAATACATTAATGGTAAAGCCAAAAGATGAAGGAAATCAAGCTATTATAGCAGAAGAAGATGAATTATTAAATGGAAAGATAATCATAGACACAGGGGACCTAAATGAAGAACAGGTAACAAAATATGAAGAAGCTGTAAAAGGTTATAGCAATGGGATGATCATTTTAAAAGATAAAATAATATTCAAAACAGGAATAACAGCTATGTCAACTACAATGTCTTATCAAGATATTAGCCAAAGATATCATATTGTAAAATTGGACAAGCAAGATATTACAAACATGCTATCAGGAACTATGATATGGACAATTTATATTACATTTTTCATTACTATGGCTATTTACCTATTTATCATATATTTTTCTACAGTTTTGGTAGATGCTTTGTTATATTCTATCCTAGGCTATATCACAGGAGTTTTCTCAAGATTGAGATTAAAATATAGTGCAACATATAATATTGCAGTCCATAGCTTAACACTTCCTATTATTTTAAATCTTGTGTATATGATAGTAAATCAGTTAACAGGATATACGATTCAATATTTTAGTATTATGTATATGGCAATTACTTGTATTTATATTATTACCTCAATTTTAATGATTAAATCAGATATGATAAAACAACAAATGGAATTATCAAAGATTATTTCAGAACAAGAGAAAATTAAACAAGAATTAGCAAGACAAGAACAAGAGAAAAAAGAGGAAGAAGAGAGAGAAAGAGTTCGCAGGGAGGACGAAAAGAAAAGACAAGAAGAGAAAAAAGAGGAAAAACGTAAAGCTAGAGATGAGAACCATCCACAGCCAGAGGCAAATATAAGGTAAAAGGAGAGAAAACTACAATGAGTGAGCAAAATCAAAATCAGAAGGATAAAGATAAGAAACTAAAAATGTATCTTCGGAATTGCTATTTTAGTGTTACTAGTTATACTTGCAGGAATATCTGTGTGGTTTTTAACCACGAATAATCAGAAGGAAAAAGATAATGAATTAGCATATACCGAATTAATCAAGAAAGTAGATGCAGGTGAAGTAGAAAAAGTTGAAATGACAGTAGGGAGTACTTCTGTTAAAGTAAAGATAAGAGGAGAAGAAGAAGGCAAAGAGAAAAAGACAATTGTGCCCAATACACAAGCTTTTATTGAACTAATCCAAGAAAAGACCTTAAAAGGAAATGAGATTGAATTAGTGCAAAAAAAGCAAAATCCATTGATTGGTGTAATGCAAACTTTATTTTCACTATTACCAACCTTAATACTTGTAGGTTTAGTCATTGTTTTATTTAAAATGCAAGGACTAGGAGATAAGGGAAAAGTATATGATGCAGAAACAACAAAATCTAAAATAAAGTTTGATGATGTTGCAGGGCTAGAAGAAGAAAAAAGTGAAATGATAGAAATTGTAGATTTCTTGAAAGAACCAAAGAGATTTACTGATATGGGAGCTAAAGTTCCAAGGGGCGTTCTTCTTTGTGGAAATCCAGGAACAGGTAAAACTTTAATTGCAAAGGCGATTGCAGGAGAGGCAAAAGTACCATTTATTTCTATGAGTGGTTCTGAATTTATTGAAATGTTTGCAGGACTTGGTGCTTCTCGTGTTAGAAAATTATTTGAAAAAGCAAAAAAAGTTGCTCCATGTATTGTATTTATTGATGAGATTGATGCGATTGGTTCTAGAAGATCTAGTGGAAGCGGAGCAGAATCAGAAAATAACCAAACATTAAACCAATTGCTAGTGGAAATGGATGGCTTTGATACAGAAGAGACGATTATTGTGCTTGCCGCAACAAACAGACCAGAAATGTTAGATAAAGCATTATTAAGACCAGGTAGATTTGATAGACAAATTACAATTGCACTTCCTGATATGAAGGGAAGAGAAGAAATTTTAAAAATTCATGCAAAAGGAAAGAAGTTTGCAGAAGAAGTAAATTTGAAAGATATTGCAGGAGATACAGCAGGATTTACAGGTGCAGAACTTGCTAATATTTTAAATGAAGCGGCTATTATTGCAACTATCAAAAAGCATGAAGCAATTACACAAGATGATGTGGAAGATGCGGTTAAGAAAGTAACTGTAGGACTAGAAAGACAAAGTAGAGTAATCTCAGATAAAGATAAAAAATTAACTGCTTATCATGAAGCAGGACATGCTATTGTTAGTAGTACTTTAGAAACACAAAAAGATATTAAAGAAGTATCTATTATTCCTCGTGGTATTGCAGGTGGATACACCATGTACAAGACAAATGAGGATAAATACTATATTTCTAAAACAGAAATGCAAGAAAAATTAATTGCTTTACTTGGTGGACGTGCTGCTGAGAAAGTTGCTTTAAATGATATTTCAACAGGGGCAAGTAATGATATTGAAGTCGCAACTGGGATTGCCAAAGATATGATTACAAAATATGGTATGAGCGATAACTTAGGACCAATTTCAGTAGATACAGAAAAAGACCCATATCAATTACAATTATTTGGTGAGAAATTTAGTGACGCCATAGGTGCAGAAGTTAAAATTATGTTAGATAGCAGTTATGCAAAAGCACAAGAAATTTTAAGGAATAACATGGATAAACTAGATAAAGTAGCTGAGGCTTTAATGGAAAAAGAAGTAATTTCAAGTGAGGAATTTGCAGAATTGATAAAATAGTGGTATAATGTAAATTAGTACTCGTTTATCTTTCGGTGTAAGACGGAAGAAACTCAATTTATAATTAAAGAGGTATGCTACAATGGGAATAATAGACTATCGTGTTGTACAAAGTTCGGGAGAAGACAGGTATGCAGAAAATGCTGTCAAGGAGGTAGTCAAAGGTGTTCAGGATTACCTTGACCGAGGAGGCGGTTGGAAACCCACTGGAGGAATATGCGTTATCTATGAAAATGGATTTTATACAGCCTTTCAAGCGCTGTTTAAAGGGTAAATCAATAAAAGCTGACTGCTTACACAGTTGGCTTTTTTATTGTATATAAATAAAATAATTTACAAATAATAAATTTGATAAAACTATAAAAAGCTATTCAAAAATAGGCAATTTTGTGCTATACTATAAATAGTATGAAAAGAGAGGTGTTGAAAATGCAACAAGTAAAAAGTTTACGAGAAATAGAAACAGTTATTAATCAAAACGGAGAAATGGTAATTGGAAAAAATAATAAAAATAATGTAATAATAATGAGCATGGAAGAATACAGAAATAACATTTTTGATAATGAAACCGTAAAAAAGCTTTTAAAATCAGAAGAAGATATTGAAAAAGGTAGAACAAGAAAAGCAACGGAAGTAATAAAGGAGTTAAGAGAAAAGTGTGGATTCTAAAGATGAGCCATTTGAAGTAGAATTTACTGATGGATGTATTGAAGAAATGAATGGAATTTACGAGTATATTTCTAATAATTTAAAAGAGGACAATGTAGCAAAACGACTTATGACAGAAGTAACAGACAGAGTTTTAAATTTGGCAAATGAACCAGAATTATATATGAAGATTGGAAAGGCTGATAGATTAAAAAGAGAATATCATAGAATTGTAATAAAAAATTATGTTATATTATATACAATAGATTTTGGAAAAAGAAAAGTATATATTTCTCGTATGATATATGGCAGAAGAAATTATCTACTATAAAAATTTATATACAGTTTTATTATTAAATATCAATACTTTTTCCATTTAAATACTTTAAAATTCCACTCTCACCTTTAAAATGAAAAGTAAGAGAACAACTTGTTAGCTGTTGAACTTTAAAGCCAAACTTTTTGTTAATCTCATTATTTCCATATTTGCCATCTCCTAAAATAGGGTGACCAATGTGCGATAAATGAGCACGAATTTGATGCGTTTTACCAGTATGTAGAGTAATATCTAATATACTGGTATTTTCTTTTTTATTCTCTTCCATCACTTGATAAGAAGTCACAATTTTTTCATAACCTTTTTTAGGGGCATCAGAAATATATACCAAAGATTTTTTTGCATCTTTAAATAGATAAGCTGTTAAAGTAGCTTGTTTTTTAGTAGGAATACCAATTACTTTGGCTTTGTAATGCTTCTCTATTTCATGTTTTTTAAACTTATCTAATAAAATATTCAAGGCTTCCTCATCTTTAGCAAATAAAACTAAGCCAGTCGTATTTCTATCTAAACGATGGCAAGGCTTGATAAAAGTATATGATTTTTCAAGTAAAGTAGTTAATGAATTTGCACTAGTTACTTCAATTCCAGTAGGTTTATTTACAACACAGATATGCTCATCTTCATAGATAATATTTATTTCAAAATGAGAGTTCTTTTCTAATAACTCATCAGAAATATATACTTTTATATGGTCTCCTGTATGTATAATCACATTTTCATTCATTCGTACATCATTCACACGAATATCTTTTTTACGAAGAGTTTTGTATAATACATTCAGGCTTAAGCCATCAAAAGTATCTAATAACAAACTATTTAATTTCTTCCCATTATATTTATCATCTACAATTAATTCTTTCATGTTTTTAGTATACCATAAGGAACCAAAAAAATCAAAGTGCATAAAATACCAAAGAAAGGAAGAAGAAATAATGGAATTTTTATGGAATGGTATTTTATGGGTATTAGCCTTGTATGGCTTATTTGAAATAATAAAGACAATTGTTTATACATATACTTACACTAATTTAAAACCAGATGGAATTTATGTGATTGTAGCTGCCAAAAATCAAGAAAAGAAGATTGAAGGCTTTCTTCGTTCATTTCTATTTCGTCTCATTTATGGAAAAGAAGAGAGTGTGAAGGATGTGATTGTAGTAGACTTAAATTCAACAGATGAAACAAAGGAAATCTTAGAAAAGTTGGGAAACGATTATGAAAATATTAAGGTTTCTAATTGGAGGGATTGTAAAGAGATTTTAGATAGTGTAGATGGGGTAAAATAATCTATAAAATTTATTCAAATAATTGATAAAACAAGCAAAAAAGTGTACAATATCTTTAGAAAGTAGGAGATATTGTATGATAAAAGATAATTTAATAGAAGTACTTCATGAAATGGAAGAGGTTGCAAAGTTATTTAAATTAGAACCATTTGATATCTACATTATTGGCGGCGGAGCTTGTATATTAGGAGAATACACAACAAGAGCAACTTTAGATATTGATTTCGTAGACCTAGGATATCCTGCAAAATATGGAAAAGTATTCGTACTTTTAAGAGATTATGATATGTTAGAATATCAAAGTACTATATTAGCACCAAGTTATCAATCAAGAGCAAAGCAACTAGAAGAATTCCGATATATTCATGTATATATTCTTTCAAGAGAAGATATTGTTGTTAGTAAGATTATAAGATTAGCAGAAAAAGATAGGGAAGATTTAGAACAATTGATGCCAAAATGTGACAAAAAGTTGTTAAATAATATTATTAATGAGGTTATAGAAAGAGAAGATTTATTCCAAAGTAAGAAAGAGGAATTTGAAAAAAAGTTAAAAGTATTTAGGGAGAAATATCATGTATAGAATATTTTGTGAGAGTTACCAGAATTATTTGAAGTCATTTGATAGAGATAATAGTAGACTGAGAACTGCAAAATCATTGGAGTTATTGACAGATATAGAAAAATACCAAAAAGAGGAGCAAAAGCAAAGCGAATTATATAAAAAAATATGTGATTTAGTTTATTTTATGCAAGAGAATATTGCAAGATTTCCTAAATTAAAAGCATTCTTATGGACATTAGACTCAAGAGAAATCAAGGCAAGACGATATCGTGTAGCAAAGACAGAAGAATTAGAGGAACAAACAAAGTTGATTAATTCTTTTTTAAAACTAGCATATTGGTATTAAAAAATAGAAAAATAAAAGAGCATTAAGAGAAAAAGAGGAAATGTTTTGGAAATATTAGGCGAAATTAAAGAAATTATTTATCGTAGTGAATTGAATAGTTATACTATAGCAGCTTTGGAAACAGAGGAAGAAGAAACAACTGTTGTAGGGTATCTTCCTTTTATTAATAAAGGAGATACTATCAAAGCAATTGGTAATCTTGTAGAACATCCTGAATATGGTATGCAATTTAAAATTGAAACTTTTGAAAAAACAATGCCAGAGTCCTTAGAAGGTTTGGAAAGATATTTAGCAAGTGGAAAATTAAAAGGCATTGGTCCTGCAACAGCTCAGAAAATGATTAAAGAGTTTGGAAAAGAAGTTGTTCACATATTAAGGTTTGAGCCAGAAAAGCTAGTATGTATTAAAGGTATTACAAAGGAAAAGGCAATAGAAGCTTCAGAAAGTTTTAATGAAAATTGGGAGATATGGCGTATTGTAGAATACTTACAAAAGTATGGAATAGGTCCACAGAGTGCAGAAAAAGTATTTAAAAGCTTAGGTGCAAATACCATTGACTTAATTGAGGAAAATCCCTATTTGTTAGTAGACTTAGTACAGAAAGCAGACTTTAGGCAAATAGATCAAATAGCACTAAAATTAGGATTAGACCAAGAAAGTAGTCAAAGAGTGAGAAGTGGTATCAAATATGCGCTAAAGGTAGCAAATAACAATGGACATTGTTGTGTGATTTATCAAAATCTAGTACAGTTTGCACATGAATTGTTAGGTGTTTCAGAAGAATTAATTGAAGAAAGTCTAATTAATTTAAAAGCACTCAAAGAAATTGTTATGGAAGATAGAGAAACACAGGAGTGGATATATTTAACCAATTATTACTTAGCAGAAAAAAATGTGGCTGAAACATTAATCACATTAGATGAATACAAAAATGTAAAAGCTATTAGCGGCTTTGAGAAAAAGCTAAAAAAGATAGAAAAGCATGCGGAAAAGGAACTGTCAGAAAAACAAAAAGAAGCGGTAGAGGCAATTCAAGAACATAATGTTTGTGTTATTACAGGTGGTCCAGGTACAGGAAAAACCACTATTATTAAAACAGTGATTGAGTTATATAAGCAAGAAGGATTAAAAGTAGTTTTATGTGCACCAACAGGTAGAGCAGCCAAAAGAATGACAGAAACAACAGGAGAAGAAGCAAAAACTTTACATAGATTATTAGAAATTGGAAAAATGGATACAGACCAAATGAAATCCATGGACCCTGATGTAGAAGTAGCACCACTAGATGCAGATATTGTTATTGTAGATGAGGTGTCTATGGTAGATATCTTTTTAATGAATTATTTAGTACAAGCTATTTACAAAGGTACAAAACTAGTGCTAGTAGGAGATAGTAATCAGCTTCCATCTGTTGGACCAGGAAATGTCTTAAAGGACATTGTCGGTTCAGAGCAAATAACAGTGATTACACTAAACAAAATCTTTAGGCAAGCAGCTAAAAGTAAAATTGTCATTAACAGCCATAAGGTAAATGAGGGAAATAGCTTTTTAACAGGTGAAAAAAATGAAGAACTATTAGAAGATTTCTTCTTTATAGCAGAAAAAAGCCAAGAAAAGGTGTTAGAAAATGTCATTTCTTTAAGTAATGGTAGATTACAAAAATATGGCAACTATGACTTCTTTAACAACATTCAAGTGATTAGTCCTACAAAGAAAGGAACTTTAGGAACAAAGGAATTAAATAAATATTTACAAGCAGCCATTAATCCGCCAGATGAAAAGAAGAAAGAGCGTAAGTGGATGGATAGTATTTTTAGAGAAGGTGACAGAATTATGCAAATTAAAAACAATTATGATATCTATTGGGAAAAACATGAGCCATCTCTTGAAATGGGAAAAGGTGTATTTAATGGAGAATATGGTACTATTAGCAATATTGATGAAAATGAAAAAAGAGTGAAGATTAAATTCGATGATGAAAAAATTGTATGGTATACGTTTGAGGAATTAGAACAAATTGAACATGCTTATTGTATTACTGTGCACAAAGCACAACGGAAGTGAATTTGATGTAGTAATTATGCCAATTGTACAAGCAGCCCCAGTGCTATTAACTAGAACTTTACTCTATACAGCCATGACAAGGGCAAAGAAGCTTTTAATTCTAGTGGGAAATCCAAATGTAGTAGAGTTTATGATACAAAATGCGGATAGTAAAAAGAGAAATACAGGATTAGAGTTTAAGTTAAAGACACTGACCAAATAAAACAAAATGTGATAGGATTCTAAACTTACTATTGACTTATATGTAAAAATGAATTAAAATGAGATACAGAAGTAAGAAAATAACAGATGTAAAGGGAGTCATATAGGGAAAGGAGGAAAGTTTATGGAACAAGAAATGTTATTAAAA
Organism: Clostridia bacterium; assembly: GCA_022798895.1. Taxonomy (GTDB): domain Bacteria; phylum Bacillota; class Clostridia; order TANB77; family CAG-508; genus CAG-273. The sequence continues at coordinate 40,158 of JAAWNJ010000003.1, forward strand.
ATTTTTAAATTGACTGAAGAAACTAATGCAATTGTAAAAGACTTACAACAAAGAGTAACAAGCTTAGAAGAGAGAATGACAACATTAGAAGAAAGAATGACAGCGTTAGAGCAGAAAGTGGCAAAATTAGAGCAAGATGTGGCTACTTTGAAAAGAGATGTAGCAGAACTAAAATATGATGTAGCATATATGAAAGTAGACATGGCAGATATGAAGCAAAAAATGGTAGTAATGGAAGATAGACTTCTATTACTAGACAGAAAAATAGACAAAGTAGATGCTAAGATGGACAGAGATGCTGCAGATGCCTCTCTACATGACAGAATTCTTTTCAAAAACCTAGAAACAGTTATGAAAACACTAAACTTAAAAATGACACTAGACATATAAAACGAAATCGGGGACACGTAAATCTAAAAAGGAGGGGCGAAAATGAACCTTTTAGAAACTGTCCTCGATTTTATTTTTCCTCCAGTTTGCGGTTTTTGTGGTAAAATGGGAGAAGGAAATTTGTGTGCAAAATGTAGAAAAAATATAATTCATTCTAATGGTTATTTCAATCAACTAGACTTTTATCAAGGAAAGGATACTTTTATAGATGAACATTTTTATCTATTTTCTTATTCAGAACTTATTCGAGAAAAAATTTTACAGTATAAATTTGATGATAGAGCATATTTAGCAAATACTATTTATGAATTTTTTATGAATAATGAAAAATTATATGGATTTTTGAAAAAATATGATATAATGATACCGATACCAATATCCTCATCTAGAAAAAGAGAAAGAGGATATAACCAAAGTGAAATACTTGCTAGAAAAATCAGTAAAATGGCAGGTATTCCAATAGAAACGCAAGTGTTAAAAAAGCAAAAAAATAATCAACCACAAAGTAGTTTAAACAAACAGCAGAGAAGAGAAAATGTAAAAAATGTATATAAAGTGCAAAATGAACTCAAAATACAAGATAAGAAAATACTACTTTTTGATGATATTTATACAACTGGTAGCACAGCAAATGAATGTGCAAGAATACTAAAAATAGCTAACTGCCAAATGGTAGGTATTTTGACAATTGCAAAGGACTAAGTTTAACTATATGAAGCAAACTACCATACATTGGAAAAGAAAAACATAAGAAAGGAATTGAAAATGGACGATTTAGTAGAAAGTATCTTAGATTATATTAGAGCAGAGTATACCGACTATGCTATTATGATAAATGGTGAATGGGGAAGCGGAAAGACGTACTTTTGGAACCATAAAATTAAACCCAAAATAGAATCTATGCAAGTAAATGGAAAACGATTAACAGCTATTTACATGTCTTTATATGGAATTTCTAACTTAGAAGAAATCAGTAAAAAGATATTTATTGAAACAACACAACTAATGGATAAAAACTTAAAGAAATATATGGATGCAAGTGGAGTAGGAAGTATTCCTGAATATGCAAAAACAGGATTGGATATGGCTAACTTTTTTGGTGTTACTCAAAATGGAAACCAATTAGATTATGGTCAGTTCTTCTCAACAGATGATAAGGTATTATGTTTTGACGACTTGGAGAGAGCTAATGTAGATGTTATCGATATTCTAGGATATATCAATAATTTCGTAGAACATGATCACATTAAAACTATCATTATTTGTAATGAAAAAGAATTGTCTACAAAGTTAAAGAATAGCAATCTAGAAATGAAAACTTTTATTGCTACTTACTTATTAGACAAACAAGATAAATTAACTATCAAAACAGATAAGCCGATGGTAGAAAGAATTCGTGATACAATTGAATATGTCTTTGATAAAGCAAATGACTATGAAAGAATTAAAGAAAAGTTAATTGGTGAAACCTTTGAATATGCACCAGAGTTCAATTACATTATTAATGGACTTTTAATGCGTTACGAAAATGAGGCAGATTTAATTCGTTTCTTACGAGAAAATACAAACCTAATTACTTCTACGTTTAACAAAAGTGGAACAAGAAACTTACGTATTTTAAAACACGCATTGAATAACTTTAAAAAGATATTTGACATGGTAACTAAAGCATATCCAAATACCAACCACCGTATTTTACAAACAATGCTTATCTTCACTATCGCGATTTCTTTTGAAATTAAAGCAGGAAAGATAACAAAAGATAAGTTTGTTAACATTGATAGCAATGAAGAGTATAAAGCAATTTTAGTATCTTCCAGAGTATTTATGGATAACAGACAATTCTATATCAAAGAATTCGATAATAACTATTACTATAACTTTAAAGCAGAATATCGTTTCTTCAAATTTATTGAAATTTATGTACGTACTCGTATTTTCGACATGAAAGTATTTAAAGATAATATGGAAGTTATTCGTAACACGATTGATACTAGTCAATTACCAGGTTACAAGAGACTTCTTACAGAGGAATATTGGAAAATACCAGATGACCAATTTGAGGGCGTTATTGACGAAACAATAGAAGATGTTAAGAATGGTAGAATTGAGTTAATTCAAATTGTAAAACTGTTTGCTTACTTTATCTATTTTATTAAAAAAGACTTAATTAAATATGATATTAGAACCATAAAAAGTGTGTTCTTTAATGGAATGAATATTGCATCATTAACTTCAAGCTATTGTGATAATGTAGAGGAAGAACTTTCAACAGTAGCTGTTGTAGAAGAAATAGCAGGAGAAATGCAAGAGGTATTAAAACATTTTAATGAAATCAATGCACAATTAAAAGACAAAATGTATCGTGAACAAGCAGAAGATATTTTCAAATGTATTCCTATGAAAATGGAACAATTCTATGATAGATTTGATAAAGAATGTATGGATATTCCTATTTTCAAATACTATGATTCCTTCCAAATGTTCCAAAGAATTTCTTGTGCAAGCAATGAAGATATGGTAAGCATCAAAGAAAAATTAGCAGATAGAGCAAAGAGATATACTAAAGAAATTGCTCCTGAAATGAAGAATATTGCAAAATTAAAACGTATTATGGATGACTATATAGATGGAAAATTACCAAGTATAAAAATAGTTCTATTAGAAGATTTCTCAAATGAATTAGGTAATATTTTATCACTTTATGAAGAGGATGAAATAGAAAAAGAGCCAGAAGAAAAGAAGGTAAGACCAAAGCCTACCATAACAAGTCGAGTGGAAGCAAAGCATTTTGAAATCGAAAGAGAAGAGCTTGAACCAAAAGAAACAACTATGAGAGAAATACAAGAAGAAACGCAAAGGATAGAAGTGAGACATCCTGTTAATAGAGAAGAACCAATGAAATACGAAGACATAGAAAAAACAGAAGAATATGCAGAAGATGCTAATGAATATGAAGAGCCTGAAGAGATAGAAGAACCAAGAGAAAGAGAACCGATAGACACAAGACCACAATTTTTGAAGAGTATAGAAAAATATTACAATAGTAAGAAATGGGATGACAACAGTGAAGAGTAAATCAAAGTTAATTAGAAATTTTCTATTTTTTATATTACTCATTGGTATAACACTTTACATTTTATTAAAAGACCAAAATATTACCATGATATTTCAAATTATTCGCTCAGCTAAGGTAGAATATTTATTAATAGGAATTATTTGTATGATATTATACCTAGCTTGCGAAGCAATTGATATAGGGAGAACTTTAAAAGTATTAAATGAGAAATCGTCTTTCAAGCAAAATTTTAAATATGCCTTAATAGGTTTCTTCTTTAGTTCTATTACACCAGCAGCAAGTGGAGGACAGCCAATGCAAATTTACTATATGCATAAAGATAATATTGATATTTCTAGTTCTACACTAGCGCTTTTACTAAATTTAAGCGGAATGCAAGTCATTACCCTTAGCTTTGCGTTTATTAGTTTACTATTTAATTATCAATATATGAACAAAGTATTAATTATTTTCTTTATTGTAGGTGTATGCTTAAATGTAGTAGCATTAGCACTTTTGATTATTGGCATTTTCTCTAAAAGAATGTCAGAAGGGCTAGTTCATATTGCTATTAAGATAATGAAGTTCTTTAGAATTAAAAATATTGACAAGAAAAAAGAAAAAATAGAAGCACAATTAGCGAAATACCAAGAGAGTGCTGTATACATAAAGAAACATAAATCTTTAATGGTAAAAATAATTGCCACAACAGCAGTGCAGTTTTTACTGTATTATAGTACTTCTTATTGGACTTATAGGGCATTAGGATTAAGTGAACATGGTATTTTAGAGATTATTACAATACAATCTGTACTATATGCAACAGTATCAGGAATTCCATCACCAGGTGCAGTAGGTGTTAGTGAAGGAGCATTTACAGAAATATTTAGAAATGTATATCCACAAGACATGATGACAAGTAGTGTACTTTTAAGTAGAGGTATCAACTTTTATTTGTTTGTTGTCATTAGTGGAATTGTTGTAATTGTGAATCAATTGCGATGGAAGAGAGAACTTAAACAAAAATGAAAAATCTGAACTAACAGTCTCTATAAGCAAAGCTTTAAGAGACTGTAATGTTTCACATAATTATTCTGTAAGGAGCTTTTTATTGCTTACGCAAAAAAATTCCTAACAGAATAAAAAAATGTATAAAAATTTCCTTTTAAAGCAATAATAAGAATATCAAGAAAATCATGCTTAAAAATAGTATGAGATATAAATTGCAAGAGCTTTCCAGCTCTAAATTTAAAAGGAGGTTAACGTTTTGAAAGCGACAGGAGTAGTAAGAAGAATAGATGATTTAGGAAGAGTAGTTATTCCAAAAGAAATTAGAAAAACCTTACGTATTAAAGAAGGTGACCCATTAGAAATTTTTACAGATAAAGAAGGCGAAGTTATTTTAAAGAAATATTCTCCAATAGGAGAATTAACAGAATTTGCAACAGGTTATGCAGAAACTTTAGCGAAAACAACAGGACATATTGCTTGTATTACAGATAAAGATACAGTTATTGCAGTTTCAGGAGGTTCTAAGAAAGAATTTTTAGAGCAAGACTTAAGTGAAGAGTTAGAAAGAATTATGGAAGACAAAGAAAAATATACAAGTAAAGAAAATAATGATTTAGCGGTTCCAATTACGAAAAATGATAATAAAGAAAGAAGATATCATTCACAAATCGTATATCCAATTATTTCAGATGGTGATGTTATTGGCAGTGTTATTCTCTTATCAAAAGATAGTACGACTAAAATGTCTGAGATAGAACAGAAAGTGGCACAATCGGCAGCAAGCTTTTTAGGAAGCCAAATGGAGATTTAGTTTTTTTGTTACAATCATATTACGCTCTTGTAATAAAAATGTAACATAAAAAACAAAAAAAATACTTGATTATTTTTCTATATTGTAGTATAAATAAGGCAGTAAATGTTTAAGTGACTCACAAAGGAGGAAAAATAAATGGCAAATTATGAGAATGGAAATGTTTATGGTGGAGTAAGCACTGTAGAAAATCCAGCAGAATTTAAACCAGCAGGTGTGCCAACTAAAATTAGCACTTGGAGTAAAATTAGAAATTTCTTATTTAAAGAAATTACAGTAACAATGACACCAAAACAACAAAAGGTATTACAAGAAGTACACGATTTTTGGCATCAAGATGCAAAAGATTTTCTTTTTCAAGAAATAAAAATAATTGATAATATTACTCTATAAATGATTATCTTATTGCTTTAGCAATTAGAAATCATTCTATACTTTAATATAGGATGGAGTATTTTAATTATGAAATAATGGGGGTATTTTTATAGTACCTCTATTTTTGCGTTCTCTAAGACAAGAAAAAATAAAAAGTTAAAATTTAAGCTAGAATACTTGAAAAATCTATATTGTTGATATAAAATTACATTGTTTAGGATATACTAAACAAATAGTAAGAAAGGTCTTACTTAGAAAAAAATTAGGAGGATAAAAATTATGAGTATTAAAATTGGTATTAATGGATTTGGAAGAATTGGAAACTTATCTTTCCAAGCAGCCCTAAATAAAAAGGAAGTTGAGGTTGTAGCTATTAATGACCCATTTATTACAGCTGATTATATGGCATATATGGTAAAGTATGATACTGTACATGGAAAATTTGAAGGAGAAGTATCAGCTACAGAAAATACATTAACTGTTAATGGAAAAGAAATCAAAGTATATAACGAAATGGACCCAAAGAACATTCCTTGGGGAAAAGATGGAGTTGATTATGTATTAGAATGTTCAGGAGTATTTACAACTCTAGAAAAAGCACAAGCACATTTAGAGGCAGGAGCAAAAAAGGTTATCATTTCTGCACCATCTAAAGATGCACCTATGTTTGTAATGGGTGTTAACAATGATACTTATACACCAGATATGAACATTATTTCAAATGCATCTTGTACAACAAACTGTTTAGCACCACTTGCTAAAGTTATCAATGATAATTTTGGAATTAAAGATGGTTTAATGACAACAGTTCATAGTACAACAGCAACACAAAAAACAGTAGATGGAGCATCTAAGAAAGATTGGAGAGGTGGAAGAGCCGCAGCAGCTAATATTATTCCTTCTTCAACAGGTGCAGCAAAAGCAGTTGGAAAAGTAATTCCATCATTAAATGGAAAATTAACAGGTATGTCTTTTAGAGTTCCAACAGTTGATGTTTCAGTTGTAGACTTAACAGTTAACTTAGAAAAACCAGCAACATATGAAGAAATTTGTGCAGCAGTTAAAAAAGCAGCAGAAAATGAAATGAAAGGAATTTTAGATTATACAGTAGAGCCAGTAGTTTCTTCAGACTTTATTCATGATGAACATACCTCTATCTTTGATGCTACAGCAGGAATTGCTTTAACAGATACTTTTGTAAAATTAGTAGCTTGGTATGATAATGAATGGGGATATTCTAATAAATTAGTAGACTTAGCAATTTATATTTCAAATAAGTAATCTTAATGTTTAATGTTTTATATAAACTATAATTCTGTTTGACCTTGTTGTCCGTTGCTTTCAAATGCTGACGCGGATAGAAGAAAGCAACGGAAGGCGCTCGGCTAAAGCCTCGCCTTACGCGGTCTACACTTTCATTATAGTTTATATAAAACAAAAATAAAAATTAAAGGAGAAAATTTATGGAAAAAAAGACAGTAAGAGATATGAATGTAAAAGGGAAAACTATTCTAGTTCGTTGTGATTTCAATGTGCCAATGAAAGATGGAAAAATCCAAGATGATACAAGAATTAAAGCAGCTATTCCTACAATTCAATACTTAATGGATCAAGGAGCAAAAGTGGTTCTTTGTTCTCATTTAGGTAAACCAAAGCCAAAAGAAATGACTGAGGAAGAAATGAAAGCAAAATATTCTTTAAATCCTGTAGCAGAAAGATTATCAGAACAATTAGGAAAAGAAGTAAAATTTGCTGGTGATACAACAGGAGATAGTGCTAAAGGAATGATTAGTGAATTAAAAGAGGGAGAAGCAGGTTTAGTAGAAAATACACGCTTTGACCCAAGAGAGACTAAAAATGATGAAACTTTATCAGCAGAATTTGCAGATTTAGCAGATGGCTATGTAAATGATGCTTTTGGAAGTGCCCATAGAGCACATAGTTCAACTGAAGGTGTTGCTAAGAAAATGGAAGAACAAGGAAAAGAAACTGCTTTAGGATTTCTAATGGAAAAAGAAGTAGAAGAGTTAGGAGCAGTATTAGAAAGTCCAGATAAACCATTTGTAGCTATCTTAGGAGGTGCAAAAGTTTCTGATAAAATTGGAGTAATTACGAACCTAATTGAAAATGCAGGAATTGATAAAATACTAATCGGTGGAAAAATGGCAAATACTTTCTTAAAGGCTAGAGGATACAACATTGGAGGTTCTAGTTATGAAGAAGATAAATTAAAAACAGCAGAAGAGATTATGAAATTAGCAGTGGAAAAAGGAGTAGAACTAATTCTTCCAACAGATTTAAAAGTTGCTCAAATTCCACAAGATGTAGAATTAACACCAGAAGTTGTAGAGCAAGCTCCAAGTATGGTAGTGAATGTAGAAGAAGGAATTCCAGAAGGATATCAATCATTTGACATTGGAGAGCAAACTTTAGACAGTTATGCAAATGCCTTAGATGGAACTAAAAAAGTAGTATGGAATGGACCTTTAGGTTATACAGAAGCTCCTAAATATGCAGTAGGTACAGAAACAGTAGCTAGATATATTGCGAAACAAACAAGAGCAAAATGTGTGATTGGTGGTGGAGATTCCGTAGCAGCAGTTAATAAATTCTTAGATGAAGCAAGAAATAATGGGGAAGATATGAGTGAATTTGATGATAAAGTTCACGCTTCAACAGGTGGTGGAGCAGCTTTAGAGTTATTAGAAGGAAAACAATTACCAGGAATTGCAGTTATTCAAAATAGAGAGCAAAAAATAAAAAATGATGAAAATCATCAAGGACCTACTACTACAAAAAGTGTTGAAAAAGAATATTAATGAATTAGAAGTTAAAAATAGGAGAAGAGAATGAGAAGAAAAGTAATTGCAGGAAATTGGAAAATGAATATGCTTCCTAATGAAGCAATTAGTTTTATTGAACAAATAACTCCATTAGTAAAAGACACAAATAATGAAGTGATCCTTTGTGTACCATATACTGATTTATTCTATAGTTTACTAACTGCTCAGAATACAAATATTAAAATAGGGGCACAAAATATGCATTGGGAAGAAAAAGGAGCATATACAGGAGAAATTTCAGGACAAATGCTAAAATCTATTGGAGTGGAATATGTTATTATAGGGCACTCTGAAAGAAGACAATATTTTGCAGAAACAGATGAAACTGTGAATAAAAAGGTGAAATCAGCTTTAACAAATGAATTAAAGCCAATTATTTGTGTAGGTGAGACTTTAGAACAAAGAGAACAAGGAAAAGCAGAGGAAGTTATCACAAAACAAACGATGCTTGCATTAGAAGGATTAAGTAAAGAGCAAATAGCAAATGTTATTCTTGCTTATGAGCCAATTTGGGCAATAGGAACAGGAAAAACAGCGACATCAGAAGATGCTAATAATAGTATTAAATGGGTTCGTAATAAAGTAGAAGAACTTTATGGAAGAGAAGTTGCAAATGAAATGATTATTCTTTATGGTGGTAGTGTCAAAGCAGAAAATGCCAAAGAACTATTTTCCACTACAGATATTGATGGTGGATTAGTAGGTGGAGCAAGCTTAAAGGTAGACGAATTTAGCAAAATAGTGTTGGTTTAGGGACGTATCTTAAACTGACATAAATAGAAGAAAGCATAATAATATAAATAAAATAAATTTATGTTGGTTTAAGGTACGTCCTTAAACTGACACTAATAAAAAAGGGGGCGAAAATTAAATATGGATAAGGAGAACAAAAAGATGGAAGAAAACACAGCAAATAAATTAGAAAAAGAAGAGAAAAAATATACTTATGCAGACTTACTAGAAATGGATGACGATAAACGTTATGAAATTATTGATGGAAAGTTATATTTAATGAGTAGTCCGAGAATAAAACACCAAGTACTTGCAGGAGAAATTTTCGTGCAATTATCTTTATGTTTAAAAGGTAAAAAATGCAAAGCATTTATAGCACCATTAGATGTAACACTTTCTAATTACAAACAAGATAATAAAATATATAATGTGGTACAGCCAGATGTATTAGTAGTTTGTAATAGAGAACAACTAAAAGATCCAAGAAAAATAACAGACGCACCAAGTTTTATAATTGAAATTTTATCCCCCTCCACTAGTAGGAAAGATAGATTAGAGAAGATGAATTTGTATCAAAAATATGGGGTAAAAGAATATTGGATTATAGACCCAGTAGATATGATAGTAACACCCTATATTTTAGATGAAAATGGCTTTTATAAAACAGAAAAAAATTATGACTTAACAACAGAAGAAATACCAGTCAATATTTTACAGGACTGCAAAATAGATTTAAGAGAATTTTTAAAAGAAAATAGTGAATGGATAAATAGTACAGCAGATGTTGAATGAAAAGAAAAGCAATAAGACAATCAGTAGAACAGTGTCAGTTTAGGGACGTACCTTAAACTGACATAAATAGAAGAAAGCATAAAAATATAAATAAAATTATGTTGGTTTAAGGTACGTCCCTAAACTGACGCAAGGAGTAAAAATAATGAGAAGAAAACCGATGATGCTAATGATTTTAGATGGATTTGGAATAAATGAAATAGAAAAAGCAAATGCGGTAAAATTAGCCAATACACCTAATATAGACAATCTAATGAAAACATGGCCGACTACTGAAATTCATACAAGTGGATTAGAAGTTGGACTTCCAGATGGACAAATGGGAAATTCAGAAGTAGGGCACACCAATATTGGGGCAGGAAGAGTTGTTTATCAAGACTTAACTAGAATTACAAAATCGATTGAAGATGGTGACTTCTTTAGTGTCAAAGAAATTACAGAAGCAATAGAAAATTGCCAAAGGAACCATTCTAAATTGCACATTATAGGGTTATTATCAGATGGTGGTGTACACAGTCATATTCGCCATTTAGTAGCTTTATTAGAGGCAGCCAAAAGAAAAGATTTTGAAGATGTATATGTACATTGCTTCTTAGACGGAAGAGATACTCCACCAGCTTCTGGTGAAGGGTATATTGCTCAGCTAGAAGAAAAAATGAGGGAAAAAGAAGTGGGAAAAATAGCCAGTATTTCCGGAAGATTCTATAGCATGGATAGAGACAAGAGATGGGACAGAGTAGAAAAAGCATATAATGCTTTAGTAAAAGGCGAGGGAGAAAAGGCAACATCAGCTATTAGTGCAATTGAAAGTTCTTATCAACAAGAAGTATTTGATGAGTTCGTTCTTCCAACTGTTATTTGTAATAATAGTAATGAACCACTAGCAACTATCCAAGACAATGATTCCGTTATTTTCTTTAATTATAGACCAGATAGAGCAAGAGAAATTACAAGAAGTTTAGTAGACCCAGAATTTGAGGGCTTTGAAACAAAACCTTTAAATTTATACTATGTATGTTTTACGCAATATGATGAAACAATTCCAAATGTTCATATAGCCTTTAAACCAGAGAGTTTGAAAAACACTTTTGGAGAATATGTTTCAAATCAAGGTTTAACACAATTAAGAATTGCTGAAACAGAAAAATATGCACATGTTACTTTCTTCTTTAATGGAGGAGAAGAAAAGCAATATCCAGGAGAAGATAGAATTTTGGTGCCATCACCAAAGGTTCAAACCTATGATATGCAACCAGAAATGAGCGCAGTAGAGGTAACTGATAAAGTGGTAGAAGCAATTCGATCTGATAAATATGATTGTATTATTCTAAATTATGCTAATCCAGATATGGTAGGACATACTGGAAATTTAGAAGCAGCTATTAAAGCAATTGAAACAATAGATGAATGTGTTGCAAGAGTTGTAGCAGCAATAGAAGAAAAAAATGGTATGATTATTATGACAGCTGACCATGGAAATGCAGAACAGATGATAGATTACAAAACAGGAGAGCCACATACTGCTCATACGACTAACATTGTACCGCTGGTGCTAATTGGAGTAGAAGGTGTACAATTGAAATCAGGAAAATTAGCAGATTTGGCACCAACTATGTTAGAACTAATGGGATTGCAAAAGCCAGAGGAAATGACAGGAGAGAGCATTATAGACAATTAAATAATGTTTAAAATTCGAATATGTAATATAGCAATATTATATATTTGAAAAATTTAAAATAAATATAACAAAGAAAGGAAAGTTAAAAAATGAAAGATTATTTAGAAATTGAAAGTGTAAAAGCATTAGAAGTATTAGATTCAAGAGGAAATCCAACAGTTCAAGTTGAAGTTGTAACCATTGATGGTTCTTGTGGAGTTGCTATGGTACCATCTGGAGCATCTACTGGAAGTTTTGAAGCAGTAGAATTAAGAGATGGAGACAAAGAAAGATACTTAGGTAAAGGTGTACTAAAAGCAGTAGAAAATGTCAACAATGTAATAGCACCAGCTATTGAAGGAATGAATGTCTATGCACAAGTTGAAATAGACAAAGCTATGATTGCATTAGATGGAACAGAAAACAAAGGAAAACTAGGAGCAAATGCAATGCTTGGAGTTTCTCTAGCAGTAGCAAAAGCAGCGGCAACTTCTGTAGGAATGAGCTTATATAACTATATTGGTGGAGTAAACGCTAAAGAATTACCAGTTCCAATGATGAATATTATGAATGGTGGAAAACATGCTGACAGTAGCTTAAGTGTACAAGAATTTATGATTATGCCAGTAGGAGCAAAAACCTTTAGTGATTGTATGAGAATGGGTGTAGAAGTATACCACAATTTAAAGAAAGTATTAAAAGAAAAAGGATATGCAACAGGTGTTGGTGATGAGGGTGGATTTGCACCAAATTTAGGAAGTGAAGAAGAAGCTGTTGAATTAATTTTGGAAGCAGTGAAAAAAGCTGGATATGTTCCAGGAGAAGATATATGCTTAGCATTAGATGTTGCTGCAACAGAAATGTATGATGAAGCAAAGAAAATTGGAAAAGATGGATACTATTTCTGGAAAACAGATGAGTTCAAAACAAAAGACGAAATGGTTGAATTCATTGTAAGTTTAGCAGAAAAATATCCTATTATCTCAATTGAAGATGGTTTAGCAGAAGAAGATTGGGAAAGCTGGAAAAAGCTAACAGAGCGTATTGGAGATAAAGTACAATTAGTAGGAGATGACCTATTTGTAACAAATATAACAAGATTACAAAAAGGAATTGACAATAAAACAGCTAATAGTATTTTAATTAAATTAAATCAAATTGGTACATTAACAGAAACATTAGATGCTATTGAACTTGCTAAAAGAAATGGATACACTGCAGTAGTTTCTCATAGAAGTGGAGAGACAGAAGATACAACTTTAGCAGATGTAGCAGTTGCAACAAATGCAGGACAAATTAAAACAGGTGCACCATGTAGAACAGACCGTGTTGCAAAATATAACAGACTATTAAATATTGAAGCAGAATTAGGAGATGTAGCAATCTTTAGAGGACGTAAAGCTATAAAATAAAGGATTGTTTTACCACTTTAGCAGTTAGAAATTATTATATGCTTTAGCATAGGACAATAAAAAGTGACTGTAACAGAATAAAATTTCTGTTACAGTCACTTTTTCAGTTATTCAGCCAGTTCCAGAAAAATTGCTTTACTGGGGTGCGCAGAAGGATGCCGAAAGGCAAGCTGGATAGGTGAATTCTCAAAGAAGAAAAGATGAGTCACAATAAACCAAAGGGGTCTGTGGTCATCATCATAGCAGGGCTCAGAACGTAGGGCAATTGCGCCAATAGGTTGCCGAGAAGAGCCATAATAGAGTGAAAATGAGCAATTGCCATCGGTAAGGATGATGATAGGAGCAAGTTCTTTTGGACCTGCTTGTCTCATCAACTCTTCAACAGCAGTTCTGTGCATAAAGAGCCATTCATCTCCAGTTAGATTTTGGATACCATCCAGATATTGGAAAGATTCCAAAATATTTTTGCCTTTGGGGATAGTGAGTACAGATCGCATAAAAAAGTCCTCCTTAAAAAGTTTTGTAATCTGAAATCCCTTTGCAAACTACTTAGGATATTACCTAAAGTAATGGCATTATATCATATTTAAAACAAAAAGACAAATAGTTAGAAAAAATTTCAGAAATATAGTAGAAAATTAAATAAGATTGTGATAAAATAAATATTATAAATTGGGGTATCGCCAAGCGGTAAGGCAACCGGCTCTGACCCGGTCATGCGTAAGTTCGAATCTTACTACCCCAACCATCTAGTGATAATACGAACAATAAGTGTTCTAATATGGGTAATAATGCCCAACCAAAAAAGCACCAGTTATGGTGCTTTTTTATATGAGTGTCATTATCTATTTTAATTTCTTAAATACAAATACTCTTGAAATAGCAAATATTGCAATTATAATTCCTAAAACTAATACAATGATAGTAGCGTAATTTCCCGTTTGTGGAAGTGGATCTTTCTTTATTGTTTCATCTTTATCAGATTCTACATATCTTACACGAACCTTTGAAAATTCGGTTTCTGTTTCTTGTTTCTTTTGATTTTCATAATTGTATTCTAAATCTACTTTAGAGTTAGTAGGTAATATTTTATCAACAATTTCTTTATTATAATCATCTTTTAATGTTAGTTTGTAGCTTAATGTAGCAACTTCACCAGCATTTAAAAGTTCAATATTCCATGTAATGCTATTATCTGAATAATCTACTTTTTCTGATACTTTTCCAATATTAGGAGATTTTACATATTCAAAATTAAAGTTTTCAATAATCTCCTTAGGGAAGTAATCTTTAATCACTAAATCTTTAATAAAAGTATCTTTTTTATTAGCGATATCTTCATAAATACTTTCATTCATAGTATCATATAAATTTTCATAATCAATGTGGAAAAACTTACCAACACTTGGAACAATAGGTTTTTCAGGTGTTCCGAAAATTTCTTCTGCTAATTGTCCATAAGTAGTATTAGGATCAGCGCCTTCTGGAAGAGAAGCACCAGGAACTTTATTGTTAGTTTCATTTAATCCCATTAAGATAGAGTACATATGAATTCCTTTTGCACTTAAATCTTGTAATTTTTTTGTAGTAGCCTTTGCTACAACACCTGAATATTGAAGAGTAGTTTCAGTATTTAAGCATAAATTTGGTACACCGTCTGATAATACAATAATATATCTTGCCACATTTTCATCTGTAGAAAAGTTCTTTTCAGCAACGCTAAGCCCTGCTTCAATATTGGTATAGGTTCCTTGATCTTTTTTGTAATCTTCAATTTTAGCTTTTAAGTCAGCTTCTGAATTAGTTAATCCAGATAATAATTTAGCATCATTTTCAGTTCCATAAACTGCACCTTCTGCAACTTTTACACTAGAGAAAGATACAAGACCAATTTTTGCATTTTCAAATTTCTCAAGTAAAGAGTTAGTAAAGTCATTAGCAGCCTCTGCAACATAATCTGTTTTTACTTTTCCATTATATTGTTTTGTCATACTATAAGAATTATCTAATACAAAGAAAACTTCTAAATTTTTCTTTGTCAAATCTTCGTTTTGCATTAGATTTTTAACAGTTAAAGTTAAAATAGCTTCTTTTTTCTCTGCATTAAAACTTGTTAACTCTTTTGTAAACTCTCCAATTTTATCTCCGCTAGAGGGATCTGTAATTGGAATTTCACAAAGCTTTTTTTCTACTAATTCTAAAGTAGTAACTCCTGGAACTACTTGATTAGAGTTATTTTCTTTATTTCCATCATTTCCTGTATTAATTGTTACAGCAAATACAGGAGAAGTAACTAGTAACATCATCACTAGAAATGCTATAACACAAGTTAAACTTTTTTTCATTATTAATCGCTCCTTATTACTTAATATATTCCATTTCATTATAACTTATGCGAATTTTTTTTTCAAGGGTTTTATCAATTTTTGCAGAAATTTACAATTCATTGTGGAAAAAAGACGAAAGTATGTTACAATTAAGAAAAAAATAAGAGAAAGAGAAGTTAGGAAACTAACTACGAGATAAGATATGAATAAACAAGAATTATTAAAGCAATATGGTAAAGAAGAGGATAAAATTTTAGTAGCAAAAATATTAGATAAAATACAGTTTGTAAGTCAAAAAAATCAAGTTCAGACAACTGACTTTTTAGACGGACATGAACAAAAGATAGTACAAAAAATTTTACAACAAGCAAGGTATAAAACTGCTATATTTTATGGTGGATATGAAGATGCAGAAAGAAAGATGATATATTTCTTTCCAGAAAAATTAATAGATTTAATAGAGGAAAACTTGCAGAATGACAAAATGATACAAAAAGAAATGAAAGTGATTTCTATTCATCTTCCTAATGATTTAAAAGGGGAGTATCAACATAGAGATTATTTAAGTGGACTTATGAAATTAGGTATCAAAAGAGAAAAAGTAGGAGACATTCTAGTTAGAGAAAATGGTGCAGATATTTTGGTACAAGAAGATATCTTAAATTATCTTCTGATTAACTTACCAGAACTCACTCGATTTCAAAAAGCAGAAATTCTTTCTAAGGAGATTTCTAAATTAGAAGTAGTACCAATCAAATTAGAAAAAATGATAATTCTAGTACCACAATTAAGACTAGATGTAGTAATTTCTGAATTACTACATACTTCTAGGACAAAAGTAAATGAAATTATCGCACAAGAAAGGGTGTTAGTAAACTATGAAACAAAAACGAAAAATGCAACGATGTTGCAAGAGAGTGACTTATTAACTATTCGAGGAAAAGGAAAGTTTAAAATAGGGGAGATAGTGAGTCAAACAGCAAAAGGAAAATTAAGAGTGGAAGTAGAAAAATTTTTTAGTTGAGACATTTTCCTATTTCATTCATAATTTCACTGGAAAACAGTACTTCATTCTTGACTTTTATAAAACATATTGTTAAGATATATATAAATAATATATTTGTATATACCTTATTCAAACTTCTGATAAACAAGAAAATAATGAATAAGATTATCAAAAGAGTAAAAACTATACATAAGAATAAAATGAAGGAGCGTACGGAAGAATGAAGAAGAAATTTATAACTAGCAAAGATTCAATAAAGGGTATCACCCTTGTTGCACTGGTTATAACAATAGTAGTATTATTAATATTAGCAGGAATAACATTAACCTATGTATTAGGAGACAATAGTGTATTTAAGCAAGCATCAAATGCAAAATTAGAAACAGAATTAGCTAAACTAGAAGAAAAAGCAGGAATTATTTATTCAGATAAATGGTTAGAAAAAGTAGCAAACAATTCAAATGAAAAACCAACCATGCAAGAGATAGTAGACGAATTACAAAATCAAGGAGATAAAATAGAACAAATAGCAATAGATGGAGATGGAGTAATAGGAATTCTACTTGATAGAGAA